>NZ_CP073747.1:1058333-1396250 GCF_024398015.1 Kordiimonas sp. SCSIO 12610 | reverse complement strand
TGCAGCCGAAGGCCATCATGTTGTGGTGACAGGCCGTACGCTTGAAAAAGTTGAAAGCGTTGCAGACGAAATCAAAACGGCTGGTCATTCAGCTGAAGCGATGCAGGTCGATGTGACACAAGAAAAAGACCAGGATGCGTTGTTTGAACATGTTGCCAAACTCGGCCCGTTGTCGGCGGTACTATTTAATGCAGGCAACAATGCAGTGATCCCTTTCGCAGAATTAACGTCAGAGACCTATGAACAGTTTTGGCGTATCGGGTCTTATGGTGCCTTCCTAACAGCAAAGCGGGCGATACCCCTTCTTGAAGAACAAGGCGAGGGAAGCCTCTTCTTCACAGGCGCATCTGCATCATTGAGAGGCCGCCCGAACTTTGCGCACTTCGCCGCGATGAAAGCAGGCCTCAGAATGCTTGCGCAGGCACTCGCACGTGATTACGGACCAAAAGGTGTTCATGTTGTACATGCTATTATTGATGGTGTCGTTAATTCGGAACGTACCCGTTCGCGTTACGGTGAATATATGGATAGCTTGGGAGAAAACGGTGTCCTGTCTCCAGACGCAGTTGCAGACAGCTATTGGCATATTCACAATCAGCCCAAGTCCGCATGGACGCACGAAATTGAAATGCGCCCCTTCAGTGAAAAATGGTGATTAGCATGGCAAACGATACTGCTAACGACCCCGCTCAGATCGCAGAGACATTAGCGACCGCGATCAAAAGCGGTGCAGATTGGCCTGAATTCAATCTGAGCTGCAACCTGGATACAGCATACGATTTACAGCACAAAGTCACTAATAAAGTTTCTGATGTCGGGGGTATCAAGGCAGGTGTCACAGCAGAACCTGTTCAACAATATCTAGGTCTAAAGCATGCGTTGATTGGTAGTTTATACGCTAACGCCCAATTGGATTCTAGCTGCAACATCCCATACATTGAAAAGCGCATTATCGAATGTGAAGTTGCCGTAAGAGCGGATCATACTGGCAAACCAGTTTCTATTGCGCCTGCCATCGAGTTTGTACGCCTTTGCTTCACACGTCAGGAAGATTTGAATGCCTCAAATCTTGTAATTTCAAACATGGGTACTGAAAAATTCATTATTGGCACATTCATACCATGGGAAGATGACTTTAATTCGTCTTCGATAACCCTTTTCAAAAATGATGAAATTGTCAATCAGGCTATGACTTCTCAGGCGCTTGAAGGCCCACAGAATGGGGTTTCCTGGATGCTAGGGGAAGCGCAAAAGCGCGGTCATAAAGTTACCCAGAATACCTTGTTCATGACCGGCGCATGCGGAGCCACTCCTGCGGCAGATAAAGGCTCTTATCGAGCCGATTTCGGCGCATTGGGTAATATCGAGTTTTCGATAACATGAATAGATCAATTTGTTTACCAGCGGTAAGGAGAGCCGCTGATTAGGTGATTTAACTGGCCATTGTGGTGATGGCCCACATTAAGTTCGGGGAGGAGCTTTATATGACGAAATGGACTTTGCTTGCAACGAGCGCGCTTACACTATCGCTAAATAGTGGGATAGCATCTGCACAAGAAACCGATAACACGACAGTAGATGAGATTATCGTTACTGCCACAAGGCGCGCAGAAAGTATTCAAGACGTGCCAATCGCCGTCACTGCCCTCAGTCAGAGCGCACTCGAACGCGAAGGCGTAAATGACATAGTCGCACTTACAAGCCTGTCTACAAGTTTTAATATCAATAGTGCCCAAACTGAAACCGGGGGTACCACGCTTCGCATCAGGGGTGTAGGCACCACAGGTAATAATATCGGCCTTGAAAGTTCTGTCGGGGTATTTCTTGACGGAGTCTTCCTATCCCGACCCGGTGTAGCTTTAACCGACCTTTTGGATGTCAACCAAATCGAAGTATTACGGGGCCCACAAGGAACCCTTTTTGGTCGAAATACATCCGCTGGCGCTCTTAACGTCACCACAAAAAAACCGAATCTTGATGAACTTGAAGGGTTTGCCAATGCGACCTACGGCAACTTCGACCAGGTAAACTTTCAGGGCGGCGTCAGCTTTCCTCTCGTAACTAACGAACTTGGCATAAGGCTCTCGGGGGCATACCGAAGCCGTGATGGCTTCCTGCAAAGTTCAACGGGTGCAGAAAGTGGTTCTAGAGACCGTTATGTTCTCCGCGGGCAGTTGTTATGGGAACCCGATGACAGTTGGCAGGTTAGAGCCATTTTTGATTATGCAGAGACAGATGATGAATGCTGTGACGCTGTTTTGCTCACAGAAACACCTTTTGCCCCTCTTTTTGACGTTGCAGGCGTAACACCAGCAAATGGCGGCGTCACCGATGTGGGGTTAGAGGCGCTGGATAACCGTCGTTCAAACGCAGATCAGTTTTTCAACCCGTCAGATCAGTTCGGTGTCTCGCTTGAAATTCAAAAGGATTTTGGTGCTGCGACCCTCACTTATATCGGCGCCTACCGAGAATTCGATGCTATTTCCGATCAGGATAGTGACTTTACTGCCGCAGACATTTTCCGGTTTGGTTCAGATACAACAATCGAAAATTTCACCCACGAAGTTCGTCTTCAGGGGGAAGCGTTTAATTCACGCCTAAACTGGCTCATCGGCGCATACTATTCAGACGAAGACATTTCAGAAGTTCAAAGTTTCGTTCTCGGGGATGATTTTCAGCCTACGATCGACGCTTCCATATTAGGTGCTGCAGGCGCTCCAGCGGCCTTTCCATTTGGCACCAATCCATTCGCTCTTTTCACCGGTGGTGTGGATCATACAGGTGATTTTGCCAACAACCTTTTCACCCAGAATGGCAAATCCTTTTCAATCTTCACCCACAACATTCTCGATATCACAGAAGATATCAGCTTAACCGTTGGCCTTAGATATGTGGATGAAAGTAAGGACGGACAGTTTACACAGCTGTCTGCGCAGTCAAATGCTTGTTTTGCAGGCCTTCAAGGCGCGGTATTGCCTGGCGCCCCTATTCCGGTGCCTGACGCGCTCACGCCGTTAGTGGTTGGTTTTGGCTGTTTCCCGTTTGTTGTTGTTGCCGATAGTCCATTTGCTCAATTCTTACCGCTGCCACAGACTTTCAATGATCGGTTTGAAGACGACGAGCTCGTCTATACCATCAAAGGTAGCTACCAGGTTTCCGATGATGTTCTGTTTTTTGCAGGTTTCACCCACGGCTTCAAATCTGGTGGTTTTAACCTGGACCCTACTGCTGCGTCCGGCGGTGCCAGCCCGATATTCAACTCTGAAGAAATCGATTCCTATGAGGCAGGTTTAAAAGCGACACTACCAAATGGCATCACCGCAAACTTCGCGTTTTTCCATCAGAACCTAAGCGATTTTCAGGTTTTGGAATTCACGGGAGCTCAGTTCCAAACCTTTAACGTGCCACGCGCAAGAAGCACCGGTGTGGAACTTGAGGTACAAGGCAACTTAAACGAATTTTTCTCTTTCAATCTGTCTGGGACTTATGCCAATGCACGCTACCCGGAAAATTGCGCCGACGGCCTTCAAGGCACGGTTTCCGAGGACCTATTTATAAGAACTCAGAACCTTTGCGGATCATTACTGACAAACTCGTCGCGCTTCAATGGCCTAGCGAGCCTTACCTACGAAGCCCCCCTCAGTGATACGATGGACTTTTTCATCACAGGGTCGGTTAAGTACGAATCCCGTCGTAGAACCGCTACGCAGCCAACCGTTGTCGGTAGTGATGTGCCCTTTGCCTTTGACTTCCAGCCAGGAAACGCAAAAATCAACCTTCGCGCTGGTATCCACTTTAATGAAAACATCACATTTGAGGCCTGGGTTACCAACCTTACAGACCAGCAAACAAGAGGGCTTTCTTTTAACGTGCCTCTTCGTGGCTTCACAAGCCCAACCGCTGGTGACCTTGGATCGGTAGGCGCTTTCCTTCAGGAACCTAGATTTTATGGCGCTACTATTCGATATAAATTTTGATACAGTAAAATATAATACAAGGGCCACATTTTTGTGGCCCTCGTTAGCTCAGCGCTGAGAAATCACAAGCGACTAAATTCTTTAGTAAAGTCTAGTAAAATCGCTGGATTTTTTGCTTCTTCTATCTTCTCAATCATGGTTGAAATTGACACTTCATATTCCAATGTCGTGCCGCTCGCATCCCTAATTGACGCCCCTAAATGCTTCATTAAATGTTGAGCGTGGTGATTTTCCGCAAGCACGGTAGCCCTAAATCTTGTCAAACCTACATTAAACGCATCCTTAGCAACCGAATAGATCAACATACGAGCAATTCCGTAGCCCTGATAATCATCGATCACGGCAAATGCGAGGTCTGCTTCATCACTATCATATGGCTCCATTATCGCATGGGCCGCCGCCGCCGCTGTCTCAGTCTCAGCCTCATTCGTTATATTGAGCGCGCACCAGGCAACGTGCCTTTTTCCATCAACAGAAGATAACAAATCAAGTATTCTGGGCGGCGCTTCTTTGAAACCGGTAAAAAACCGCAGATAACGAGAACGGTCAGACAACCCACGAATCCCTGCTTCGAACAAACTTCTATCTTCCGGGACAATAGGCCTAAACCTTAGAGTCGTTTCTAATTCATCAACAAAGCGCTCAAATCTTCGGCTCGCGCCATCATATCTAATTTTTTCCTGCATAAATTTAATGCCGATCTATTTCCGTGCAGACAATTATGAAAATACCAAAAACCCACAGAAACAGCCAGTCTTCATTAACTTTATAACCATTATTATGATTTTTAATTCAGTTTTAGTTTACATTTTTTTATTTTTTTGTAAATTTTGTATTTGACAACGTGTCATTCAGAACATATATCGACCTCAACGAACACAAAGGAGGCCGAAATGCCAAAAGATGGAAACATGATTCAAAATGAAACTGCCCTGGCCCTCAAAAGCCATCTCACTCGCATTAGAAACGCTTTCAAAGCAAACCCGGCACCAACAGCCAATGAACGCATTGACCGTTTAAAGCGTTTGCACAACGCAATTCTTGACTACAAAGATCGCTTAATTGCAGCGGTTGATCAGGACTTTAATGGCCGCGCCGAAGCGGAAACGCTTATTGCTGAGATATTACCTATATTGGAAGGCATCCATTATAATCAGAAAAATCTGCGGAGCTGGATGAGACAGTCAAAACGCAGCGCACCACTGATGCTTTTTGGAAGTGACATCAAGGTTCATTACCAACCACTCGGCGTCGTCGGGATCGTTGTACCTTGGAATTTCCCGATCTTTCTTGGCATTTCACCCCTTGCAGGTGCCTTTGCCGCAGGTAACCGTGCCATGATTAAAGGGTCTGAATTTGCACCGCGCACCGGTGAGGTTATTCAAGCCATGCTCGCAGAATACTTCAGCGAAGATGAAGTCGTGTTTGTAAACGGCGATGTTGATGTTGCTACTGAATTCACCAAACTACCGTTTGACCATTTGGTTTTCACAGGCTCCACACAAGTTGGCAAAATTGTCATGAAGGCAGCAGCAGAAAACCTGACGCCGGTAACACTTGAACTTGGAGGGAAGTCTCCTGCCATCATCCACGATAGCTTCCCAATCGAAGAGGCCGCTAACCGGATCGCTTTTGGTAAAGGCCTGAACGCAGGTCAGGTGTGTGTATCACCCGACTATATCCTGGTGCCGCGAGCGAAACTTGATGCCTTTGCAAGCGCCTTCGCCAAGGAGATATCTTCAAGCTATCCGACCTACGTTATGAATAGTGATTACACATCTATCATTACTGAACGCCAGCGCGACCGTCTCTTGGATAATATTCGGGACGCAAAGGATAAAGGCGCAGAAATCGTTGAGATCAATAAAGGTCAGGAAACGTTTGATACTGGCCGAAAACTTCCAATGACTTTAATCAAGAATGTCACCGAAGATATGCGGGTTATGCAGGAAGAAATCTTTGGCCCGTTATTGCCTCTAATCCCATATGACACGCTTGATGAGGCGATTGCCTTTGTAAACGACCGCGATCGTCCACTCGCACTTTATTATTTTGATTGGGATAAAGCCCGCGCAGAGAAGGTTATTCGTGAGACCCATTCAGGTGGTGTGTGCATCAACGAAGTCATGACCCACACTATGGTAGACGATATGCCTTTCGGCGGTGTCGGCCCATCTGGCATGGGTCACTATCACGGCCATGAAGGGTTCCTCAACTTCTCTAAAGCGAAAGGTATCGTGCGCAAAGGTAAGTTTAATGCAACATCAATGATTGCCGCACCGTGGGGCAACCGTATGTACGACCTTTATATGAAATTCCAGTTCAAGCGTTTCCGGAAACACAAATAAATCTGAAAACGCAGGCCGCCTGCATGGCTCCTCCTCCCCACTCCCTACATGCAGGTGGCCACAAAATTAAAATCAGGATTAAGACAATGTTTAAATCACCGATCACATATGCATTGAGGTTCATGTCGACCTTCTTTCCACCCCAAAAACCACTGGTATTAACAGGGGCTGGAACCACAAAAAAGTTAGCCGAGTTAATGATCAAAAACGGAAGCAAACGCCCTTTGATCGTTACGGACAGTTTTCTTCTGCAAAACGGCATGCTTGATGATTTACTTCAGTTTCTAAGGAACGAAGGGTCAGAAGTAACTATCTTTGATGGCATTATTCCTAACCCAACTTTTGCTGTGGTTGAGGCGGGCATTGACTTGGCCCAAGCAAATAACTGTGACAGTGTTTTCACTGTAGGGGGCGGATCAGCTATTGATACAGCCAAGGTGATTGCCGCTGCGATGACCAATGGCAACCGAACTGATAAGCTGGTTGGCATTCTTAAAGTGAAAAAAGCTCCTCTTCCCTTTTATGTCGCACCAACCACTTCTGGCACTGGATCAGAAGTAACGACAGCTGCGGTTATTTCAAATACAGAAACGCACGCGAAAGAGTTTTTCGTTGATCCTAAATATATTCCAATTGCGACTGCACTTGATCCATTAATGCTCAAAACATTGCCTGCTGCGATGACAGCTGCAACAGGCATGGATGCACTCACACATGCAATCGAAGCCTATACATCCCTTAATAACTTCACGGATACAGATAGAGATGCGTCGCTCGCAATAAAACTATTGTTCGACTACCTACCCATCGCTTTTGAAGACGGCGAAAACCTGAATGCAAGAGAAATGGTTTCGATCGCGTCTTTTCTAGCTGGTTTTGCCTTCACCAAATCGAGCCTTGGTTACGTTCATGCCATTTCTCATCAAGTGAGTGCGCATTATGGCACACCTCATGGCCTAGCAAATGCAGTCATTCTACCCCGTGTCTTGCGCTACAATAAAACCGCCTGTGCAAAACGCTATGCTGATCTTGAGCGCATGCTAAGTAGCGATAATATTGCAGGCCTTGACGATCAGGAATTAACAGCCAGATTTATCGCACGCGTTGATGCGTTGGGGGACAAACTAAACATCCCCGCATCCATCAAAGATTTGGATGAAAAAGACTATGACGCGATTGCAAAAAGCGCGATAAAAGAAGCCAGATCTTCCTACGCTGTACCCAAATCAATGAACCGACAGGCTATCAATTCCGTCCTAGCTGCTGTGGCATCAGGAAATCGGGATGTATCTTTCGGTTAATTCAGGAAATCAACTATTAGCACCCATGGGCGAATATCAATCGCCTATGGGGCTCGCGCCAACACTTGACATTTTACAACTGTAATGACACCAAATTAAGAACGAAAATAACATACTATGTTTGAATTAATACCAGGAAGTAAAATGAACGCCAAAGATATCCTTGCCGCCTTTGCCCAATATGGGTTTCGCAAAACATCCATGCAAGATATTGCAAATGCGGCTGGAGTTTCCAGGCAATCCATATACAAAAAATTTGGCAACAAGGAAAACTGCTATAACTGGACCATAAACACCTATCTATCAGGCATGTATGGAAGAATATTCGAATTACTCAATAACGAAGAAATGCCACCAATGTTTACCCTGACGAAAGTATTCGACATTCTTATTGGTGAAGCCATAGACATTGTTAACAACGGCCACGGCACTGAGATTTTAGACGACACGCTTGAGATCACTTACAGCTCCCATGAAGATTGGCCTATACGCTTGCGGGCACGCATGGCTGATTTCCTGTACAGGAATGGATATGCATCCACCGCTGAGGAAGGCGGCGGTAAAGCGTTTGTCATGATATCTGCAGGAAAGGGCCTTCTTCTCGAAGCAAAAAGTCGAGACATCTTCCAACAAGATATGCGCCAGATTTTAGAGGCAATGCTGGGCCGTACAGTATAGCTTATTGAACTGACTATAGGCGCTGATAGCGAGGGATAATAACGGGGGTTGAGAATGAACAGCAAACAAGAAAAAGAAGCGCCATTAGCGCCACTATCTAGTCCGTTTAATCTGCAATTCTGGACTTACCTTGTCATTTTGACATTTTTTTTGATTAATGGGCTCGTGCTTGCAGCAAGCGTTCTCATTCCGTTGACTATTTCACTCTTTGCCGTGGTGTTAATCATGGCTATCGTTGATCGACTGAGTAAACTTATCCCGATTTGGTTATCGCATATCGTTGCTCTTTCTACGGTTTTGATCACAATCCTATCGGTTCTTGGTATATTGTCCCAACAGGCTGAGGCAGTAGTAGCCGCATTTCCAAGATACGAAGCCCGATTTGCCGATATATTAAGTCACCTTGTAGTCTTCATCGGCGATGACAACTACCAGCTCATTTTGAGCGGTATTAATGACCTTCAGTTATTTGATTTTGCTCAGCGCGCAGTCGCAAGTACAGGCAAGCTGCTGAGTGGAATATTCCTCGTTTTAATATATGTACCCTTTATGCTGAAAGAATGGACCCCCATGCGGGGCAAGCTGGTCCTGGCTGCACCAGATACCGAAACTCAGGAGAAAGTTCGAACGATATTAGAAAGCATGTCCGAAAGTTTGCAGCGCTATGTAGGTGTAAAAACCTTAGTGAGCATGGTGACCGGGGGGGCAAGCTATATCATTTTCAAAATCATAGGCCTTGATTTTGCCGAAGCGTGGGCGTTCATCGTATTTGCTTTGAATTTCATTCCAAACATCGGCTCTATTCTTGGGGTAGCCTTTCCTTCCTTGCTCGCGCTCCTGCAGTTCGATACATCAACGCCGTTCCTGATTATCTTATTTGGCTGTGGTATTATTCAGTTTACAATCGGCAATGTTATTGAGCCAGCGATAACGGGAAGGTCTTTAAACCTGTCCCCTTTTATCGTTATCCTGGCCCTAACTTTCTGGACGTCCATTTGGGGCATCGCCGGGGCGCTAATGAGTGTTCCAATCACAGCATGTACCCTAATCATTATGGCGCATATTCCAGCCACGAGATCCATCGCTATTTTAATTTCTGGTGATGGCAACCTAACAACAATTGTTCGTCGCAAAGCCTCCATATCAACTGCTGAGGAGAGTGAATAATGGCTACAAAACCCGAACTCGAAGCTGAACTTGCAGAGTTGAGAGCTGAAATCAAAAAGATGCAAGCTGAAAATGAAAGTAACGCTGCAAGGGAAAATGAAACGATTGAGGAAAACATTTCCCCCACAACCGAAGATACAAACACAGACGCAGAATCAGCCCCCTTCGATTGGGACAAGGAAATATCTAGTCTTATCAAGGACGTTAAAAACTCGCCTGGAAAACAGGCAATTTTAGTTGGCCTTGGTATGTTTGCGCTTGGCTTTATTGCAGGTAAATCAAGATAGGAATTAGTTATGAACCGCCTAACCAGAAACATCTCCATTATCCTGCGATCAGAACGTTTAATTGCGCGCAGGCATCTTACTGTTTTACGTCGCCAGACTGGTATGATGATAGCCGCAGGGATCGCTGCTGCTATTGCTCTCGTTATGTTAAATGCTTCGGCTTACCTCGCACTTTCTAGTAGCGTTACAGCGCCAATAGCTGCTCTTCTGGTCGCGCTTGCCAATATTGCAATCACAATTACCCTCGTACTTTTTGCCTCAAAACCCGCAGCACATACAGATGAAATCGCCGCTGTTGAAGAGGTGCGTGACATGGCAATGGAAGATATTGAAGCAGAATTGCGCGCCTTTACTGATGAAGCGAAAGCAACTACGCAAGCTGTGAAAAAAATTGCTCGTGATCCGCTTGGTAGTATTGCACCCGGAATTGCTGGAACAATTGCTAAATCAGTGATTAAAAACATGAAGGATTAGAAGGCATCATGGGCACGAAAACTGATCTTATCTTACACCGGAAATCTGCGAATATCGACGCGGTTAACGAGATTATCAAAAAGCTTAAAAAAGAAGGATTGATCCGGAAAGTTCTTATCCCCTGGAACAAGTCTGCCAATAAAGAGATGGTTTCTTATGCGCTTAAGAAAGGCGCCAAGAGAATTATTGCGTGTGGTGGTGACGGTACTATTAACGCTGTTGTTAACTCGGTCGTCGAAACCGCAAAACCAGGTAAATTTCCGGAAATAGGTATATTTCCACTTGGAACCGCTAATGATTTCGCCAGAGGCTGTAATTTGCCACTCGATGACCTGGAAGAATGCTTAAGAATTGCCTGCACTGGGAAAAGCCATTCTTGTGACGTGGGTATTATGAATGACAGATATTTCTTAAATGTCGCCAGTGCTGGCTTTGGTGCAGAAATTACAGCTACAACACCAACAGGCCTGAAGAAAGCACTTGGTGGTGCCGCCTATTCTCTAATGGGAATTATTAAGGCTTTCGAGATGTCTCCCTATACGGGCCAAATGCACCTTCCCAATAATACTCACATTGAGGGTAGCATTACATTTATGGCAGTCGCCAATAATCGCTTTGCAGGAGGCGGCTTTGAGGTCGGAAGCCACGCAAAACTTGACGATGGCCTTCTTGACCTCATCACGATCAGAACAGACAATGGCCTAAATCCAACAGATCTGGCGCGGGAAATTAATGACTTAAAAAACCCCGATAACCAGATTGTTCGTTATCACCAACTTGAGGCCTTCATCATTAAATTCGATGAGGAAACATACTTCAACCTGGACGGTGAACCCCTAAAAGGAAAAGTGTTCAATTTCGCGGTCAAACCAAGGTACCTTAATGTGGTATTCTGAGTATACTCACGATTACATTGATTGTCACAGTAGGCTTCGGCCTACTAGGGCGAGTTGCGTTTTTTTATTTTCCCGGGCGTTCGACTGAACCGGGAAGAAAAAGCCCTTATAAAAGCGGCTGGTTCAGAGTAGCCAACACGCCATGCTGTTTCCTCTACCGACAAACCAACAGTTTCGAGCAGTTCCCGGGCAATTCCAAGCCGTGCGTCTGTGTAAACTGCCCTAAAGCTGGTTCCTTCCTCTTGAAGCCGTCGCCTGAGTGTGCGCTCAGTAGTTCCAAGTTTACATGCAATATCGCGTAATTTGATACCAGCACCCATATCTTGCATGAGCTTATTCTGAACCTGTCGTGACCAGTGTGCCAGCACCCCGCCCTGCTCTTCAAGTAATTTGCTACACTGCTTGAGGCAATAGTCCAGTGTAGCGGGGTCAGACCTCGGTAAGGGTGTGTCAAGGTTATAGGGCCCAAGGGCGAGTGCATTTAACTGTTCGTGAAAACCTACAGAAACATCAAGTAGCTCAGACAATTTTTCACGATAGCTCTTGTCTTTTGCCGACGTCAGTATTCTAAACTGTTGCTTGTCGAAATTTGGGATCAACTCTTTCATAAAGCCTAATGTAACAGTCAAATGACGTTCAAATGCGTAAAACTGTACCCTTTCAGGCAAGTGATCCATCTTAAAATTTACCAGTGGCGTATCATTATACTCACCCACCTCAATATCTGCTAAAATCAACGAGATACTTGTATAATCGATGGCTGTCTGAATCGCAGAACGCAGGGTTGGACTACTCAGGATTGCGAACCCCCATATCCCAAACACGTTCACATGAAAGCGATTACCAACCGTCACTCCAATCCCAAAACTATCCGATTGCCTTTCCAAAAAATTCTCGGTCGCGCGAACCTCTTGAGCCAGCGTAATTCGCCTATCGGGCGAATACAAATCATCCAAACTTAAACCGGTCCCCTTCAAAAAATCCTCACGCGGCATTCCCATTTCAACTGCAACATCACAGAGAATACGCAAACTGGTTGGTGGACGGGTCGAATTCAAATTAATCATGAGATAAAAAATATCATATTGGCCGAAATTATCAAGAAATTGTCCGTTTGGATCATGGGAAAATAAGCCCCTCTCGTTCAGAATGATCGAGAATGGGATTTGACCTATCAAAACCTAATGAATGGGAGGGAATTTTGGCTTATATGGACGCAACAGATCCGATAGAAAGTGTTGAAGACATTATCAAACTAGAGGAAGTACCGCTTGAAACACGAGGGCTGCCTAATTCAACATATGAAGCGATAAAGTTCGGGTCTGAACTTAATCCAAATAGCCCTGCGCTCAGTTTCTTCCTATCTCCACACACCGCAGGAACGCCCTATGTCTGGAACCATGGAGAATTCTTCCGTACGATTACGCAAGCAGCCAATATGTTCAATCGGCTTGGAATTGAACGTGGTGACGTAATCGCATTCATTCTACCTAATCTGCCTGAAACACATTTCACTATTTGGGGAGGCAGTGCAGCAGCCTCTGTTCTTGCTATAAATCCTCTTTTAGAGGCTGAACAAATAGGTGAATTACTAGCCACTGCCTCAGTCAAACTGCTAGTAACCATGGAACACAGCCCCGGGACGGATATCTGGGAAAAAGTAAGCAGCGCGGTTAAAAATGTTAAAACCTTAGATCATATTCTGGTCTGCAACTTCCTCGAATATATCAAAGGCGATGGTCAACATACTAGAGAAATAGATTTACCTCCCACATCGGCATCAATTCAAGACAGCAAAATTTCTGTATCCAGATTCTGGGAAGAATTGAACAAGAGCCCAGACGACGCTCTGACTTTCGATGCTCCAGGCCCAGATGACTATTCAACGCTTTTATGCACAGGTGGCACAACGGGATTGCCTAAAATCGTCCGCAGGACACATCGTTCTGAGGTCTATAACTGTTGGGCCGCTTCTCGTTTCTGTCCAGATGCATTTGGTCAAGGGCAAACATCTTTATGCGGGTTACCGCTTTTTCACACAAATGCAATGCTTGTGACCGGCCTCATTCCGTGGATGTTTGGAGGGCATGTCCTCTTGACTGGGCCAAGCGGCTATAGAGGTGAAGGCGTTCTTGCTGAATTCTGGCGTCTTGTTGATCGCTACAAAATAACAACATTCTCCGGGGTTCCTACTATTTATAGTGCGCTCATGCAATTTGAGCGCTCCAATGTAGATATTAGTTCAATTAAGTTCGGAATTTGCGGTGCTGCCCCCATGCCCGTTGATACTTTCCAGCGTTTCATAGAGAAAACTGGCATACCGATTGTTGAAGCTTATGGCATGACAGAAGGCGCTGTCGGATCATCGATGAATCCGGTAAAAACGGACACACCAAAGATCGGTTCAATTGGCCTGAGGTTCCCTTATCAAGATATGGCCATTGCAATTATAGATGATGAAGACCAGTTCGTCAGATGGGCAGAAACCGATGAGGCGGGGGCTATCCTCATTTCCGGTCCAAACGTCTTTGATGGTTATCTTATTGATGAGCAAAATCAAGGGATCTGGGTTTTTGCCGACGATAAGCGCTGGTTTAATACAGGCGATCTTGCACGTCAGGATGCGCAGGGATACTTCTGGATGACTGGCCGACGCAAGGAGCTCATCATTCGTGGGGGGCACAATATTGACCCCAAAATGATCGAAGAAGCCATGCATAAACATGGCAATATCGCGCTTGCAGCGGCTATTGGCAGACCCGATGCCCGCGTGGGCGAGGTCCCTATTTTATATTATCAAACGCTGAATGGATTAGACATCCCTGCTACGGATCTACTCGAATTTGCTAATTCACATATCCCAGAGCGTGCCGCTATCCCAAAGGACTTTATTCGCCTCGATAATCTTCCAATTACGGCTGTAGGAAAAATTCACAAGGTCCCCCTTACCATGCGGGAAATAGAGTCCTTGATACACCGCGAAGCAAAAGCGCTTAACATTGACCTGCTTTCGCTTTCTGTTGAGCAGGATAAACGTCTCGGCATTGTGGCAAATATAAATGCACCCGGCGATACAAGCTCACTAAAACAAGCACTCGCTCAATATGCAGTAACTACAAACTTTATACAGGATTGATGAAATAGCCTGTTAGTAAACCTGAATGAAATTAGCCACTTAACCAAGAAAGTACGCGAACAACCAGTATTCAGACAACAAGGAAACAATGTCATGAACATGCTAACAACAGGCCTGTCTTTGGGAGGAAACAGGCCAATATTTGAAGGCTTGAAAAAACTAAACATTCATGATTTGCAGGCAACGCACCCTGCAATACAATTTCATACCTATTGGAACAAACTTCTTGAATGCAATCCCAGTGGTATCATCGAACGCGGTCGTTTTAACCCGATGGCAGTTCCAAAACTTTTACCTTGGATCAGCGTGTTAGAAAGAACAAGCGATACTGACCATGAGTTCCAGTATCGCTTAGCGGGTTCCGAAGTAGTCAACCTCTTGGGCGAAGATCCAAAAGGTCGCCTTTTTGGATACTCCCTCCCGAAAACCACTAGAAAATTGTACGAAGAATACTTGCTTCAAACATATTCTCTCCAACAAGCTATATTCCTCACTGGCAAGTTTCAGATGCCAAACGGTAATACTCGCCACTTAGAGCTCGGTATCTTCCCCATATCCAGTGATGGGAAATCGCTTGATCAAATTATCTCTATCACAACGCCTCAGATTAGATACCCACAGTTTCAATCAAAACATTGATCAAAATAGGAATACTATTTGAACCGTCAATTAAGAAGATTAGCCAACCTGTTGTAACGAAACATATTTTAACATTATTCACCGAATATGATTTTACACGATACGTTCTGAGTACATGGCTAATACAAATCACCGATAACGCTATACGGAATAAATGTGTAAGCAATTCGATAGTCTTGTATGCGTCTAGGGATTACCTTTAAAACCTTGCCAATTTATCACTCTCATAGACCGTGACACCAAGTTTATCACTACAAGCAATTTCAGACATCGCTTTAGCGACTTGGATCGCCTCAATAGGCCTGTACTTTCGCGCGCTACCAACCAACAAACCGCTAAAAAACGGCATAATAGTACCAGCTATATCTTCAGCAAAGCGAGCTTCATGCCTTTCGCCTAACAATAGTGAAGGACGCAGTATATCGAGTGCTTCAAACCCGATTGCACTGAGGTCACGCTCGGTCTCGCCTTTGACATGAGAATAATAGCTTAAAGACCCAACTTTTGCGCCCAACGCGGATACAAACAGAAAACGCTGAGCCCCCTGCCGTTTCAAAATTTCCGCACATTTGACGACATAGTCATGATCAATTTCTCTAAACCGTTTACGGCTACCCGCTTTTTTTCTTGTTGTGCCAAGACAACAAAAAACGACATCGGGTTTGCAATCTGCGAGCACACGAGACACATTAGTAGCATCGCCAATAATTTCGGTAACGCCGTCATACTTAACATTCAATGGTCGGCGCGTAAGGACCGCGATATCACTCCAATGATCACTTCCTGTTAAATATTTTATAAGGTGGGTCCCAATGAGGCCCGTTCCCCCAAGGACAAGAGCGGATTGTGCCATTTCTCTGTTCTTTTTCTGTTTTGTTTATATTCAATCAAAATGGGTTGTATTATTTTTTCAACAATAGCTGATGTTCAACCAATTTGTTAGTGTAAGCAAAAGTGAACGTAGCTCCTATAATTTAGCCAATAAACTATAAACAGATTCAACGCATATTTTCACTATTTTAAAGAGCAACCACACAACAGCAGAATTTGACGTGGCCGCAGGGCCAAAATAGAAATTCATACAAGCAGGCTACCCTGATACGAGCATTAAAGGGAGCGAGCGAAATTCAGGCCACAGAAGAAATGTGTTCTACGCTCTGGCAAATCAAATTCCGATGTTCGCCGCGTACAGGAAAACAACCAGTCACTCTTGTCATTTTGCCAGCCAATTCCGATAGAGTTTTCAAAAACAAACCTTTGAATTTGTGAACTGGATAGATCGTGAGGGTTACTTCTGAACTGCCCTTGTAAAAGGGCGTTGTAGCCAACAAAATTAATCTTGTTCGTAACGATAGCATAAAATTCGTCTTCAAGGCTTTTTTTCGTTAAATAGCCACCGGCACGGTCTGTTTGCCACACAGGTTTTGCTTTGTTCACCCTACCAAAGCGCGCAGATAACCCTACATTCGCCCCCGTTTGATACCCAAGATTAGCACCGGCTGAATATATGATATCAACCCAATCAGCGCTCACATTCTGACGGTGAAACCATGTCAGGGAAAGCTTGGCGGTTGGTTCACCACCATCTGAAATCTGATTATCCCATCCCTCGGGGTCAAATGGTTCCTCGCTACCAAACGCAGTTCTGAATACCTGATGCAGGCCCGACTGCACCCAATCACTTACGGGGAGCCCAAGAAACCCCAATGACAAGCTCACCTCTGTAGCGGATCGTTCAGGATTTTTAAAAGCCACCAAATTATTCGTGACCTGTAGAATGGAACTATAGGGCCTATCTTCAAAAATAGGGTCTTCTGCAGTCAAGTCGTCAGGTGTGAATGTCAGACTTTCAAAGGCAGTACTATAGCGAAACTGTGTTTCACCATCCCCTATCGATAAGGCATCGAGAACGAGATGCTGAACCTCGTGACCAGAGAACCAGCTTGATCCTTTTCGGCAGCTATTAAACCGGACGAAAAGACCCATTGTATAATCGCGGTCTTCGTTAACCCCCGGGAATGGTTCAAGGAACAGGTCCTGATCAACTTGTGCACTTGTGAATTTAAACGAGCAATTTTCTTCTGCCTGAGCTGATGCAGCGAAGCCGGTGGCGAATAATACCACAATGCAACAACAATATTTGGAGAAATTCGGCATCTTTATGCTTTGATCAGTTGCTCAATACTTTACGTGATTATAAACCCAGCGCGAAAGCTATATTTCAATTCCCAATAGCATAATGCAAAGCAAGGCAAAACAACAAAGCCAAATAAAAAACAATGTAATAGGGGTTTGATGCATACCATCCTGTACATGTGGAATATACAGGATGGGTATTAGAGCCGCTTTTTATCGTATCTGCTTCAGCACTATGTGGCGCTATTTGAAGAAACCGTTGTACCCGCAAATGAACTATCCTCGTCGCGACCTGACAGTCCGATCACAGCAATCACACCACCAGCCATAATGAGACAATAGCCAAACGTGAATGCGGTTCCATTATGCAAAAACGCTAAGGCGACAAACGCTGCGCTCGCAAGGCTATCAAGAACTAAGTGCATTTTGTATGACAACACGCCTTTCACACTGAACTTATAATCCGTCAGCAAACTATATGTAATCAAGCCAACACCAGCGATCACCGAAAACCAATGCACAAGCTCTGATTGGTTAGAAAGTGACAATAAAAACGGAAATACAATAAGGCCCAAAGCGGCACCATAATCCAGAACCCCATGCAATGTGGGCGTAATAAAGCGAATATTCATGACACATATCTTTCTTTTTTAGTTTCGATACAAAACTAAATAATTATACCATATAATCTTGTCAATAAGTTTTGTATCGAAACATATTGACAAATCGCCGCAGCCTATCTAAGTGCAACATATGAATGATGAAATACTTGCCAATTACCTCGAAGCGCTTGCTGTCAGGTTAAGGATGACCGCAAAGCCTTTGGCTAATGATCATAACCTTCAACATATCCATATTCAGATCATTGGTTATTTGGGCCGCTGCAATCACTACAGCGATACATTCTTGATGCTATGTGATTATCTGGGCCAAACGAAGGGGACCGTTTCCAAATCAGTCGATAAACTGCAAGAGAAAGGGTATCTGGAAAAACGTGCTGACCCACATGATAAACGAAAGTCCCATCTTTGCCTGACCCAGAAGGGACTTTCGATCTACGAAAAACAACGCGCCGTATGGTCAGCTGTCGGCAGTAAAATGGCGCCTGAGGAACACACACAGACACTGTATGGCTTACAATCCGTCTTACGACAATTCCAGAAAATGAATAAGAATAGAAGCTTTGGAACCTGCACGTCATGCCGACATTTCAATCCAGGTAAAAATGGCGGTGTATGTGGCTTAACCAACGAAACACTCTGTGCAGAAAACCTAAATCTTATCTGTGCTTATCACGATGAAAACATAGGCACATAAGTTCAAATTTACGTAAAGAAATTCAAAGCTTTTGGCGCCGAAAACAAAGCTGTAGCATCGACCACGATCAAACGGACGGCATCAACGTGAAGTCAATTACGTATATATCAATTTCAAAGGAAATGATGGCTGGGGCGGCAGGATTCGAACCTGCGGATGCCGATACCAAAAACCGGTGCCTTACCACTTGGCGACGCCCCAGCAGGCGTGTGGCGCGTTTTTATTAAAAGCTATGCAGCCTGTAAAGAGCTTTCTTCAAAAAAATTACATTTTTATGATTGCGCTTTATTATTAAGGGCTTATCACTCATCCTAAATTACTGTTTTCTTTAACTTAAAAGATAAAAATGTAGGTTAGGCTATATTAAGATTCGATATGATAAAGTGATCAAATGATATTATCCAACCAAAGATCAATCAAATCGACAGCAGCAGCTTACCGGAGGCTTTCATGACAATTCTTATAACAGGTGCTGCCGGTTTCATTGGTTCCCATATTGCGCAACAGTATTGCACCCATGGTTATGACGTTATTGGCATTGATAATTTAAATGATTATTACAGTGTGGATCTAAAACAGGCGCGGCTTTCCAACCTAAAACATCATAAGAATTTCAATTTCTTCCATACCGATTTCGCCGACAAAGCAGCCTTGTTTGCACAAACGCAAAATAAAAAAATACAAAAGATCATTCACCTCGGGGCACAAGCAGGGGTTCGCTATTCGCTCAAAAACCCTGACGTCTATATAAATTCAAACCTGATAGGCCACGCAAATATATTGGAACTGGCGCGCTCGCTTGATAGTTTTGAACACCTTATCTACGCAAGTTCCAGTAGCGTATACGGCGCCAACACAAAACAACCCTTTGCGGAAACTGACCCAGTTAACCTACCGGTATCATTGTACGCAGCCACCAAACGCTCGAATGAGCTTATGAGCCAAAGCTACGCACATCTATACGGCATCCCTCAAACGGGCCTGCGACTGTTCACAGTATATGGCCCATGGGGGCGCCCTGATATGGCGCCTTGGCTGTTCACAGATGCCATTATCAACGAAAGGCCAATAAAGGTCTTTAATCACGGAGATATGGCGCGCGATTTCACCTTTATTGATGATATTGTTGACGGGATCACTGGGCTTGTAAAAACACCACCATCGAAAGGAGGCGTCAACAACTACGAAGGCTCCCCTAGCCCTCACCGAATATATAATATTGGCAATAACCAGCCAGAAAACTTGATGAAATTTATTTCCTGTCTTGAAAATGCCATTGGTAAGAAAGCCATCAAGGTATTTGAAGACCTACAGGACGGCGACCTTAAAGAAACGACCGCTAACATAGACGCCATCCACGCCCTTACTGGCTTTACCCCGAAAACACAATTGCAGGATGGTTTGAACAGCTTTGTTGAATGGTTCAAAACGTATCACAAGATTTCTTGAAGCCTGATAGAACAGGTCAGTTTTGTAATTTGTCAGCCATAACCCACCAATTTGGATATTCTGACTTAATCGCCCTTATAGCTTTTAGCGAAGCAGCCCTGCTTTCAAACAAGGCAAAACAGGTCGCACCACTTCCTGCCATTCTGACAATTTTAGCACCCTCCTGAGCGCCCAAACAATCAAGAACCAGATTGATTTCTGGGCAAATGGCTTTGGCGCTCTCTTCCAGTCCATTGTGGGTTTCGTGCAGCAAACTCGTGGTAACCGATTTCAATTCATCAGCTTCACATGTTTCCGCAAACTCGGACGTGGCTGCAAAGGTTTTGAATACTTGAGGGGTTGATACTGAAACCAACGGATTAACCAGCGTTATATATTCTGGCCCCTCATAGACGATATCTAAGGAAATATCTTCGCCAATGCCCTGCACTAATATTGGCTTACCATAAAGGCACGCTGGCACATCCGCCCCAAGCTTGATCGCTATTTCCTCAAGCTTCGCCAGTTCCCAGTCCAATCCCCAATAACGATTTAAAAGCCTAAGCGTTGCAGCGGCATCAGCAGAACCACCGCCGATCCCCGAAGCAATTGGCAAATTCTTCTCAAGCGTAATCGAAACATCCAACTCCTGATCAGAGGCACTTGCAAATACCCGCGCAGCCTCTTCGACCAGATTGGTGGCATCGCCCTGCCCATCCAATTCGCCAGCAAACGGTCCCTCAACCTTAAATTCGAATGTGTTTGAGGGGCTAAGCGTTAGCTTGTCACCATTTTCTGTAAAGGCAAAAATACTTTGCAGCAAATGATAGCCATCAGACCGCTTCCCCACCACATGCAGAAAGAGGTTGATTTTGGCTGGTGCCATAATTTGCAATGAACCAACATCAGCCATGGCCTAAATTCAATCCGATATTATAACTGGCCGGAAGCGAGGCCAAATGCCAACTTATCTTCAATCACATGCTGCTTGTCAGCGTCCGGACCATTATCAAGCGCATGGCGCCACTGAAAGCGGGCCTCAACGCGCCTGCCAACACGCCAATAGGCGTCGCCAAGATGCTCGCTGATTGTGGAATCGGTTGGGGCAAGCTTCACAGCTTTTTCCAACTCGGATACCGCTCTTTCATAATCGCCCGTCAGGTAATGAACCCATCCAAGGCTATCCGTAATTTGACCATCATTCGGGCGTGCTAGAACCGCCTTTTCAATCATAGCCTTTGCTTCGGTAATATTTTCACCGCGTTCAATCCATGAATACCCCAGATTATTCAGCAGATCAGGTTGATTGGGATCAAGCGTCAGTGCAAATTTCATATCAGCTTCAGCGCGTTCCCAGTCGCCGAGGTTTTGATAACTAATGGCACGTGCCAAATATAAAACCCAGTCATTCCGGCTCGGTTTTCTAATGCGGTCGATAACTTCGCTGTAATGCTGAACTGCCAAGGCAAAATCGCTATTACGCCTTGCAATATCACCGAGCTGCATCTTCAATTGACGATTATTTGGCTGCTCTTCCAATAAATCATTAATGAGCGCAACCGCCTGCGTGGTTTCGCCGCCCCGATCAAGAGCGGTCGCCCTTCGGTTTTTTGCGGCGAGCGAGAACCCTCTTCCGCCAGAAATGGAGGCATAAATCTCTGCGGCGCTTAATGGATTTTGAAGCTGTTCAAACAGTTCACCCAAGGTAAAATATAATACAGGAACATCAGGGGTCATGTATGACGCCAAGCGCAGATATATAATCGCGGCGCGGCGCGATTGTGCCTGCGTGAACTCCCTGGCAAGTCTCGTGAAAACAATGCCCATTGCACCATTTGGCGTCGCTGGGTTTTGCAAAGGCGCCTTGCCCTGCATAATCCTCGCGCTCGCCTGCACCAGAATTGGTGCCCCCTTGAAGCGTTTAATCTGCTCAGTAAAAACGCTACGCGCTTCAACTTTTTTACCATTTTCGAACAGCATATGGGCATATGCAGTAATCGGGTCGACAGAAGACAGCGTGTTCGCGGCAATCAATGCACGATATTTTTCTTCTGCGAGTTCATATTGCCTCATATAGTCAAGCATAAAAGCTTCATGCTCAAGCGCTATACTTCTAAGCTGTGAATTCGCTTTCAGCGGCGCTAGTATTTCATTCACCTTCTCAAGGTTGCGTTCCGCAGCAAAGGACCAGGCATTTAAAAGCGGCTTCAGAAGAAAACCAAAACCCGTTTGCAGGTCAGTATCCAGGCGCAGTCTTGCATCCTGCCATTCACGTTTTTTAAACGCTGCCAGAATATGCGTCAGCTTAACAAGATCATCCGCCTCATACTCTGGGAGCTCAATTATTCGGCCTGCCACTTCTGCGGCTTCATCCATACGCCCCGCGAACAAAAGTTGCGAAAAGGCTCTATCGCCAATAAATCCACTTTTGGGTGCGCCTTTATAGGCATCAAGGAAATACTCCGCTGCATTGGACTGCTGGTCATTTTGCTGCGCAAGCGTCGCTGCCAAAAAGGCACTGTAATGATTAATGCCAATATTGGCGTCTGATTTGAATTCGCTATACCAAGACCCCGTGACCGGAAGGCCTGCCTTATCACCAATATAGGGCTTAATTGGCCCCTTCTCAGCGGACGAGCAAGCAGCCATCACGAACGACAACACGCCCAATGATATAATTGAGCGTGCAGTTGATGCTTTTTTCCGGTTCAACGTCATTCGTGTAACGCTTCCTCTATAATACTTGATTACATATTTGGATAATTCGGTCCGCCACCGCCTTCTGGAACCACCCAATTGATATTTTGGGTTATATCCTTAATGTCACAGGTTTTGCAATGCACACAGTTTTGAGCATTGATTTGAAGACGTTTTTCAGTTGCGCCTTCATCCTCAACATATTCGTAAACGCCAGCGGGGCAGAAACGCTGCTCTGGTCCATCATAATCCGCAAGGTTTACTGAAACAGGAATAGAAGCGTCTTTCAACGTTAGGTGAATTGGCTGATCTTCCTCATGGTTTGTATTGGAAAGGAAGACACTAGACAGCTTATCAAATGTAATTTCACCGTCTGGCTTAGGATAATCAATAGGCTGCGCATCTTTGGCTTTTTTCAATGTTTCATTGTCTTTATGACCATGCTTAAGCGTTGGCATCAAACCGCCAAGGCCGATCGTATTCATCCACATGTCAAAACCAGCGTAAAGTGTACCGAGTTTCACGCCAAATTTGGAAAGCGCAGGACGCGCATTGCGAACCTTGTAGAGGTCTTTATATATCCAGCTATTCTTGAATGCTTCACCGTATGCCGTTAGTTCCTGATCTCCTTCAGAACCAGCGGCGATTGCGTCAAACGCGGCTTCCGCGGCTAACATGCCGGATTTCATCGCGTTGTGACTACCTTTAATTCTTGGGACATTCACAAAGCCCGCCGCGCAGCCAATGACCGCACCACCCGGGAATGAAAGTTTAGGTACGGATTGAAGTCCGCCTTCATTAATGGCTCTGGCACCGTATGCAACGCGGCGGCCGCCTTCCAGTATCTTTCTCACTTCAGGGTGTGTTTTAAAGCGCTGCATTTCATCAAACGGTGATAGATGCGGATTATCATAATCAAGCGTAACAACGAAACCGATTGCCACCTGATTATTTTCTTGATGATAGATAAATCCACCACCTGCCATATCAGCAATTGGCCAACCTTGGGTGTGAATTACGCGGCCTGCTTTGTGCTTCTCAGGCTCGATATCCCAAAGTTCTTTGATACCAATTCCGTATGTTTGATGTTCGCTATCTGCACGCAAGTCAAACTTGGCTTCTAATTCTTTTGTAAGCGATCCACGGCATCCTTCTGCAAACAGGGTGTATTTGGCGTGCAGTTCCATGCCTGGAGTGTAACCACCTTTTTGTTCGCCCTCTCGGCTGATCCCCATATCGCCGGTTGCAACCCCCTTCACACGGCCGTCTTCGTGATAAAGAACTTCAGCGCCCGCGAAACCAGGGTAAACTTCCACACCCATCGCTTCTGCCTGTTCTCCAAGCCAACGTGTTAGGTTCCCGAGCGAAAGTGTATACATCCCGTCGTTTGACATTAAGGGAGGCATCATGAAATGAGGGAATTCTGACTTATCTGTTTCAGATAAAATCCAATGATGGTTTTCGATAACCGGTGTATTTAAGGGAGCGCCTTTTTCTTTCCAGTCTGGGAACAATTCGTTTAGGGCGATAGGGTCGACAACAGCACCAGAAAGAATATGCGCTCCAACCTCAGACCCCTTCTCGATCACACAGACCATCAATTCCTGATCTTTTTCCTGTGCCATCTGCATCAAACGAATTGCCGCTGACAGACCGGCAGGCCCTCCACCAACAATAACAACATCAAATTCCATAGATTCGCGTTCCATTAAGCGCTCCTCATTTATTATTATCTACCTACGACACCTGATTACAGGCGTTCCTTACTTCCCTAAGGCATTACGTTTCATAGTGTTTATGCCTGTTAGAAGCACATAGGTCAAACGCTAGAAAACAAATTTACGTTAACGTTAAGTAATATTGACCGAAAGGCCCTGCGATATTCCGTAACAATAAGATTGTTTTGAAATACGCGATAAACTGTGCATAAAGGTTGGAGCTACTGTGTTCGTTTCGCTGCTGCCGCTACGACACATTAGATTGGCATGTAGAAAATTGGTATAATACTATTGTAAGTGAATGATCGAAACGTTTGAACAATATGATGATCTGACCATGCTCGAATGGCTTATTGCCGCAGGTGCCGACGAGGCGATCGGTGACGAGCCAGTTAACCGTTTTGAAGCAGCAAATGAAGTAAGAAGCACGGAAGCAACGCCCCAACAAGCGAATCAAGCCAGCACATTTCAACCCCAATCATCCCTGCCTAAATCATCCCTGCCCAAATCAACACCACGACCTGTTGCGCCTCAGCCCGTCAGCTCAACACACGGCGCCGGCTTTGAAGCCGCAACAGCGGTCGCTAATGCCGCCTCAACCCTGGAAGACCTCAAGGCCGCGATGGAGGCCTTTGATGGAGGGCTTTTGAAACGCTCTGCCAAAAATACAGTTTTTGCTGACGGTGTTGCTGGATCTGACCTTATGGTCATTGGGGAAGCACCAGGTGCCGACGAGGACCAACTGGGCAAACCATTTGTAGGTGTATCCGGGCAGTTGCTCGATAAAATGCTAGCCGCGATTGGAAGGTCACGGGAAACGAATACATATATCAGCAATATTGTGCCATGGCGCCCACTTGGTAACAGAACACCAGACCAGGCAATTATCACAATGTGTATGCCATTTATCAAACGGCATATTGAGCTTGCAAAACCAAAAGTCATTCTGATGCTCGGCGGTGTTGCTGCCAAATCGCTTCTTGAAAGCGATGATGGTATTACGCGCTTGCGCGGTAAATGGCGCGATCTTACTTTTTCCGGTCAGAAATATGCCGCAATACCGACATATCATCCTGCATACTTACTGAGGCAGCCTGCTCAAAAAGGAATGGCATGGCGCGATTTGTTGAGTATAAAAGAAAAATTATCGAGCGACGGATAACGTTATGAGTGCCTGTTTCAAAATATCGCTTTTACCCCTTGTTTTCCTGTCTTTGGCCATCAGCTCCATTAAACTGGAAGCGCAGGAAAGCCCTGAAAAACAGGCAATTGAAAACAGCATTAGTATCCCACAAGTTCTTAGTGATGCGGACATTAAACGTTACCAGCGTATCTTTGAACTGCAAACACAAGGTCGTTGGAAACAGGCAGACAAAGTAATTAAGTCCCTTGATGATGATCTGTTAATGGGTCACGTTCAGTTCCAGCGGTATATGCACCCCAAAAGCTATCGCAGTAAATTCAGTGAACTCTCAGGCTGGTTAAAAAGCTATGCTGACCATCCAAGTGCATGGCGTGTGTATAGGCTTGCCCGCAAGCGGCAAGGCCGCGCCCGCGCGCCCAAGCGCCCGATTGCTACCAAATATCCAGGCGTTACTGGGCAAACAGCAAAACCAAAACCCCCTTTACCTCGGCGCAACAGCACAGAGCGCAAGGCTGTTTCCAAATTCAAGGCAAATATCCGCAAATATATCCGAAGCGGCAGCCCGGACCGCGCTGAAAAACGCTACTGGGCAATGGACAAGCACGGACTATTGGCCGATTGGGAAAAAGCAGAGGCGCTAGAGCGTGTAGCAGCAAGCTATTATTATAAAGGCAATGATTTCAAAGCCCGCAGGTTCGGTGAAATCGCGGCTGAACTGGGCCGTGAGGTTGAGCCACAAGGCGATTGGATCGCAGGCCTTGCCGCGTGGCGAACAGGCGCTATCAATGCGGCCTACAAGCATTTTGATATCCTTAGCGGGTCAGCACGCGCCAGCGATTGGCTGGTATCGGCGGGGCATTTTTGGGCCAGCCGTGCTGCATACCGCCTTGGCCGTTTTGACGAAGGTGAAAGCCACCTAAAGAGCGCAAGCGGATATAGCAATACATTTTATGGCATGATTGCCATGCGCCAACTGGGCATTGAACTTGACCTTGACTGGGCGCTTCCGGTACTGGACAAAGGGGCTATGAATAACCTGTTTCGCTACAAGGCAACAAAGCGCGCGATTGCCCTTGCGGAATTAGGGCGCGGCGACTTAGCGGACGAAGAACTTCGCCTGCTTTGGGGCCGTGAAGGAGCCAGCATTCAAAAGGATGCGATGGCACTATCGGCCCACATGAACCTGCCCGCATTGCAAATGCGTTTGGCGCGTACAGGCCCAACGGCTGCCATTGCACCGAAGTCTGTAATGTATCCCCTGCCCGATTGGGCACCCGCCGATGGTTTCAGGATCGACCGTGCGTTTATTTTTGCGGTGATGCGACAGGAAAGCGATTTTATCAGCCGCGCCAAAAGCCGTGTGGGTGCAGGTGGATTAATGCAATTAATGCCCGCCACCGCGCGCTTCATATCCCGCCGCAATAAAGTGTTGCGCCAGAACCAGCACCGTCTCTCGGAACCACAATTTAATATGGCGCTTGGTCAGGTATATATGGAGCAACTGACAAGCACCGATTATATTGGGAACGATCTTTTCATGACGCTCGCCGCCTATAACGCGGGGCCTGGAAGCTTGATTGGCTGGCAAAAAAGCGTTGAATATCAAAAAGACCCGCTATTATTTATTGAATCTATTGGCTTTTACGAGACACGCAACTTTATCGAGCGTGTTGCCTCTAACCTTTGGCATTACCGTATGCGCCTTGGGCAACCCGTTCCAAGTCTGGATGCGATCGCGTCTGGCAAATGGCCGCAGATTGCCTCACTGGACACCGATGAGACCGAACGTAGTATCAAAAGCCTAAACAGAATTGCATTAAACAGGACCATTACCCGTGCCGAAGATTGATGAAACCCGTCCTTTCATTCCTGTAAATATCGCTGTCATGACGATTTCCGACACACGTACGGAAGCGGATGACAAATCTGGTGACACACTTGCCGCGCGCATTGAGGGCATTGGGCATAAAATAGGCGCTCGTAAAATCGTGAAAGATGACAAGTCATCGATCACCGAGCAGTTGAAGGCATGGATTGCGGATGATGGTATTGACGTAATTATTTCAACGGGCGGCACCGGCATCACTGGCCGCGATGTAACCCCTGAATGCTTCGAAGCCTTATACGACAAAGCCATCCCTGGGTTTGGTGAGTTGTTCAGAATGTTATCCTATGATCTGATCGGAACAAGCACGATCCAAAGCCGGTGCACAGGCGGCCTCTCTGGCGGTACTTTAATGTTCGCGCTTCCCGGTTCAACAGGCGCAGTCAAAGATGGGTGGGATAAAATCCTCGTCACTCAGCTCGATAACCGCTTCCGACCCTGCAATTTTGTGGAATTAATGCCGCGATTTAAAGAAGTTTGATTTCGCCTTTCTTAATGCAACACAAAATTGCCATTTTCCTGCTATAGTTTACAATTGATTTAAACGTTAAACGATTAGGGGAGTTCTCATGCGTCAGTTTGTGATTGTTTCAACGCTAGCTATTTCAATAGCAATACCGGCTTTTGCGGATAAAAAGGATGATATTAAAGTTTTCAAAGAGGCCTATGCGGCCTACAATGAAGCCCTGAACACATCGAATAATACCCTGCAGTATTCTACGGCGAAGGCAGCATTCGAAGCCGGACTAAGAGCCTTCGGAGACAAACACAAAAATACGGCAAACCTTGCCTTTAATTATGCAAAAGCCGCGAACAATGCGCATAAAAAAGATGAGGCAGTTAAAGCGCTTAAAATCACAGAGAACCTATACACTAGTATATACGGTGAAGATGCACCCGAACTGATTGATGTGTACCTTGAAAAGGCAGAAGCTGCGATCAACGCATTCAAAGACCAAAGGAGAGGGCGTCGCTATTACAAAAAAGCGCTCGATTTAACGCTTAAACATTACGAGGAAGATAGCTACATTGAAGGTGTGATTCGCAAAGAAATCGGAAACATTTTGCTTTATGAAGCACGTACTGAAAATGCCGTCAAACACCTCGTAAAAGCCAAAGCTATTTTAGAGTCCTACGGTGAAAATGCACTAGCAGAGCTTGCGGCCACGAACTTTTCTCTCGGAAAATATTATCTAGCCGACAAAAAATACGAAGACGCTTCAGAGCATTTTACACAATCACTTAATGTATATGAAAAATATGCGCCTTCATCCCAAACTACCCTAGCGACCCATGCTTTTCTTATCAGAGCCTATGAAGAACAAGGCTTAAGTGATAAGGCGACACAGCATTGTCGCGCAATAGGAGCCGCAACACCGACTGAAGCAAGCCGGGACTATCTACCTGTATACCGAGTTGGTCCCACATACCCCAGTAGCGCCGCCAATAATGGCAAAGAAGGGTATGCAATCGTCGAGTTAACTGTAGATAAAAATGGGTTTGTTACAAATCCGAAAGTAATCGACTACAAGGGAAGTTCTGCTTTTGGCAAAGCTGCAATCAAAGCAGCCAGTAAATTCCGCTATGCACCTCGCTTTGAAAGCGGCAAGGCAGTTGCCACAGAGGGTGTCAAATATCGCTTTAGCTTTGATCTAGCCGATTAATAAACACTCTTCATCACATTTCCCCTTCCTAAATTTGTTTTGGTCGCCTAATCTGGCGATCAATTTACAAAAGCAATTCACTAAGGGGAGTTAGTGTGGGTACTTTAAAGCGGGTTTTCATTGGTATTCTTGCTGTCATGGCAGCTTCCAGCGCCGGATTTGCGCAGGACGGTGAAAGCGATAATATCTTCATCAAAGCCGCAACCGATGTGATCAATGCTCTCGGTGATTTTGTATTCAGTACAATCAATGTATTCGGAACTGATATCGAATGGGTTGTGGCCTTTCTGGCCGCACCGATGATTATTCTGACTGTCTATTTTGGGTTCATCAATTTAAAAAGCTTCGGCATTGCCTATAAAATCGTGCGAGGGCGCTATCACGACGAAAACGCCCCTGGCGAAGTTACCCAGTTTCAGGCGCTTGCAACTGCCCTATCGGGAACTGTTGGCCTTGGAAATATTGCGGGCGTCGCCGTCGCTATTGCCAAAGGTGGCCCCGGCGCAACGCTTTGGATGATCATCATTGGCTTGCTTGCCATGACGCTAAAATTTGCGGAATGTACACTGGGCGTAAAATACCGCACGGTCCGAGAAGACGGCACAATCGCAGGCGGGCCCATGTATTATCTGCAAAAGGGTCTGACGGAAAAAGGATGGACCAAGGCTGGTTTATTCCTTGCGTGGACGTATGGTATTTTGGCACTACCAACGTTTCTTCAGGTGGCGCAGGTTAATCAGGCATACAGTCAATTAAGCGCAGTAACGGGCCTTAATAGCGATTTCGCTGCATGGACCTTTGGGGCCATTTTTGCGGGCCTCACTGCCGTCGTTATCATTGGCGGTATCCGCTCTATTGCAAATGTAACATCCAAACTGGTTCCTTTGATGTGCCTAATTTATGTTTTGGCGGCACTTTTTGTAATCCTCGGTAATATTGGTGAGGTACCAGCCGCCTTTGGTACCATTATTTCGAGCGCTATGAACCCGGATGCTGCCACCGGCGGCGTTTTAGGTGTTATTGTTATTGGTATGCAGCGCGCCGTATATTCAAGTGAAGCGGGCCTCGGCTCAGCCACAATGGCGCACGCTGCCGCGAAAACTAACGAACCTGTATCAGAAGGTATGGTTGCGTTGATGGAACCGTTCATTGATACGGTTGTTGTTTGCACTATGACGGCGCTTGTTATCGTGATTACGGGTACATATACCGTTGAAGGCTACAGTGATATTCAAATGACATCAGCTGCCTTTGGTTCAATCATCAGTTGGTTCCCGATTGTTCTGGCGGTAGCCGTTTTGATGTTTGCTTTCTCAACCGTGATCAGCTGGGGCTATTACGCTGGTAAAATATGGGAATTTGTTATCGGTGGCTCTGATAAGTCGATGACGACATTCAAAATTATTTTCTGCGCTGCTCTCGTGCCCGGTGCGGTGTTCACATCAGATACCGTATTCACCCTAATGGATAGTATGTTTTTCCTAATGGCGATCCCGAACATCATCGGCATTTACATTCTGGCACCAGAGATCAAGCGTGATGTCGCAAGCTATATAGCCAGATTAAAATCCGGTGAAATCAAGGAAACCAAAGCCTAATGGATATTTAGACCGGTCGAAATATAGACGGCGCGGTGATCATCTATTCCGGTTAGGCCAAATTTCGAAACGAAAAGGGGGAATATCATGTTCCGATCACTATTGATGGCTTCATTAATTTTGCTTGGCTTTAGTTTGACCGTAATCGCGGATAGCGAAGCAGACCGGAAAGCAATTGACGCAACATTGGACGGTGTTCACCGCCATGCGTCAACAGGGGATTGGAATGAATATTTCGACCTTTATACCAAAGATGCCGTATTCATGGGCACAGACATTACAGAGCGCTGGGACATGCCGACATTCATGGCCTACGCCAAGGAACGCCCAAGCGGTTGGCATTACTGGGCTATTGAGCGCCATGTTGATTTTACCCCGGATGGCAATAGCGCATGGTTCGACGAAATCCTAGATAACGAAAAATACGGGAAAAGCCGTGGGACCGGCGTTTTAGTGCGTACCCAAAATGGCTGGAAGGTGGCCCAATACCATCTGACCTTCCCTATTCCCAATGATATTTTCGTTGAAGTGATCAAGGACATTCGAGCGTTCGAGGCGAAAGTCAAAACCGAGCACAAAGACTGACACCGTATTACTGGAGAAACTGAGTTCCGACATCATGGAAGAGTATCAGAACGGTATCTGGTTTGTTTATGACGGTGACTGTCCGATTTGCCGTATGGCCGCACACGCACTGAAAATCAAAGAAGAATACGGCGCTTTAAATCTTTTGAATGCGAGGGAAGCCGAAGGAACAGCCCTTTTGGCAGAAATCAACAAACGTAAGTTTGACCTTGATGAAGGGATGGTTATCTATGTTGACGGCCAATTTTATCACGGTAAAAGTGCGCTAAAATTTATGGCCCGTTTTGGTGACAAAAAAGGTCTGTTTAACTGGTTTACCCAATCCCTATTCTGGTCAGATACCCTGGCGAGGCTTCTCTATCCACTTATGCGGGGCTGCCGTAACCTTTTAATCCGGTTAAACGGCAGCGGCAAAATCAGGAATTTGGAAGATCCGTCATAAAAAAAGCTATCATTCCGGCTTCGGAACATTCTCAACCATTTTAAACAAGCGTTTCGGGAATAGACGTTTTACCCAAAGTGCACTCATTTCACGGCCCTCACCAACTGCAATTTCCGGTTTTCCTTTATGGAAGCCATCCATAATCACCTTAACGCAGGCTGTCACATCCATTCCGCCCGCGATATTCTGATCGGTTTTACCAAACTCGCTTCCGTCACCCTTCAGGGCATATTTGGAAATATTCGTGCGGATAAAGCCCGGTGTTATAGTGGTAACACGTATGCCAGAGTTCGCCATTTCTGCCCGAAGCGCATCATAAAACCCCATAACCGCGTGCTTGGCTGCGCAGTAACCTGTTCGGTACGGCACACCGATTTTTCCTGCCACCGATGATGTGATCGCAATATGCCCTTCTTTCTGATCGAGCATAATCGGAAGCACCATCTTAGTAAGGGCGATCTGACCAAACACATCCACATCAAAAAGCTTCCGGTATGTTTCCATATCTGTATCAACGCACAAAGAACGCTGTGAAATCCCTGCGTTGTTGATAAGCATATGAATGCGGCCTGTGTGTGCATGCGCGGCCTTAACCTTCTCAGCCATCGCAGTTTCGTCAGTAACATCGAGGGCAAGCGTTAGGATATCAGCATCACGACTGCCTGCCTTCACACAGCCTTCCTTTACGCGTTCCAATTCATCCATACGACGGGCTGATAAAATCAGCTTGGCACCTTCGTTTGCAAACTCGTACGCCAGTGCTTCACCGATACCGGACGATGCCCCGGTGATCCAAACTGTTTTATCCTTAAACGACTGTACCATGATGAATTATCCCTTTCCTTAAACCCGAATACAGGCTAACTGCATCATAAGAATGCTTCAACAGGCAATCAGCCCTATGCCATTTTTTTGATCTGAGTATCTTTGGTGAAGGCAAAACGAAATTAAAACAGGTGATGCATGAGTGATGTTTCAAACAAGCCATTAGCAGAGCAATCGTTAATATCACTATCAAAGGCGTTAACAGAGAGTCAGATTACATCGGTTCAAATCACCGAAGCCTGCCTTGAGTCTGTAGAGCAGCAAAACACTTCCCTTAATGCTATTACGAGCGTGCAAACTGAGGCAGCACTAAAGGCTGCACAAGATAGCGATACCCGCCGTGCGGGCGGCCAAGCCCTTGGCCCGCTTGATGGCATTCCCTTTGGTTTCAAAGCGAATATCTTAGTCGAAGGGTATGCGGACCATGCAGGGATAAGGGGGCGAAAATCAAGCGTTGCCCCAAATGACAGCCACGCCATTTCCAAACTAAAGGCAGCAGGTTTGATCCCGTTTGCGCAAACCAATATGGACGAAGGCGCGCTTGGCATTACAGGGCGAAATGACTATTTTGGTGACACGATAAACCCGCTGAATAGTCAGTTCAGCCCCGGGGGAAGTTCTTCGGGTACAGCCGCAGCGCTTGCTGCGAACATGATGCCAGCGGCCCTTGGTTCCGATAGCTTAGGCAGTATTCGTATTCCTGCAAGCTTGTGCGGTATTGTGGGACTAAAGCCAAGCCGCAACCTTGTGCGCACCCTTGGCACCATTCCCCTTTCGTGGACATTCGACCATGTGGGGCCAATGACGCGCAGTGTTGACGACACATTTATGATGTTATCTGCCCTTCTTGGCATCCCGGCCAGCGCTGACAAGCTACCAAATGATATAAAGGGCATGAAAATCGGTGTTCCTTATGATTTCATTCCAAATTGCCCTGCCCTGTCGGACGAAGTGTTTCACAACTTCGAAACGGCAGTGCAGAAACTTAAGGATCTTGGAGCCCTTATTCAACCTATGAATTTCAGAAATTATGATATTGATATTGCCCGCAAGGCAGCATTTGAAATCTGCGAAATTGAAATGGCAGAGTTTCACGGCGCCATGTACCATGAAACGCCGGATGCTTTCAGCGAACGCTTCAAGGGCATGATCGAATGGGGCATGAAAGCGGGCGACAACATCAAGTTAAAGGCTATGACGGCAATCGCGCGCATGGGCGACAGTGTGGACGAAGCCATGATGCCACTCGACGCCATTATCACCCCTACAACACCCGTAAGTACATTCGGTGCAAGCGAACAAGCGCCAAAAGGCATGTATGATTATACGGCCCCCGCCAATTTCGCAGGCATGCCCGCCATCAGCATTCCCTTTGGCCTTTCATCAGAGAACGCCATGCCCTTCGGCCTTCAGATAATGGGAAACATCCTGTCCGAGCGCAAAATCATAACCATTGCGAGAATGTTAGAAGGGCTAAACCCTACCCGTTCCATTTAAAGTCGGGTTTTCGTTTTTCCGAGTATGCGCGGAAGCCCTCCAGCCCGTCATCAGCGTCATGTGCGTCATTGAACAGATTGGATGTTCGCTCGTCATCATCAATCTGACCATCCAGAATTGCCTGAATATTTGCTTTCATATGTTGGATGGAAAACGCCGATAGCTCAGAGATACGCCCTGCAAAGGCAAGAACACTGGCCCTTAGGCCTTCTTCTGGGATCAATTCGTCAATCAACCCAATTTCCTGGGCTTTTTGGGCATCGATCTGATCGGCAGAAAACAGAAGCATCTTCGCGCGGGCGGGCCCCACGAGGTCAACGAGTTCTTTCGTGTCATTTAAGGGATAAACGATCCCAAGTTTTGCTGGCGTTATAGCGAAGCGGGATCGTTCGCTCGCAAACCGCACATCACAGTGGATTGCGAGGCCGCATCCACCACCGATACACAGGCCATCAATCATAGCAATCACGGGTTTTCGCGCACGCGCGAGCGCGCGCTGCCCGTTCCGGATGGCGAGGCGGTTAACTTCCTGAATATCTGGGTTACCAACGCCCGCACCAATATCACCGATATCAGCCCCGGTCGAAAACGCCTTACCGCCCAAACCTGTTATGATGATCGCGCGTACATCATGGTCATTATCAAGCGCTGCGACACAGGCAGGGATTTGTTGCCACATACTGATTTTAAGCGCGTTATATTTTTCAGGCCGGTTAATATATATCCATCCAATCGCGCCTGTTTTCGCAATATGGATTGGTGCGCTAGTATCCCACAAGGATTGATCGTTATCTGACATATGTGCCATTTCCTATTTCATATTTTTAATTGCTATGTGCCCCAATATTGCTTTTTCAAAACAAGCTGGGTTGCTTTTCTTCTTCGGGCGGATTGAGGCATGCAGGGTCATCAAACCTGATACTGTTCACCCGCGTACTAACAGGTTTGCTATGAAACGCGCCTTCAGCTTCCCAGTCGAATGATTTCAAAAATGTTGGGGGCAGCGGGTCATGCGGCATGAGCCAGCGGTCATAATCCGCGGGCTTTACCACCAGGGGCTTCCGGTGATGGGTTGCCCTCAAAGGGCCTGTTGCTTCTGCGGTTATAATTGCAAAGGTCTCCAGCCAAAATTCGCCGTCCGGCCCGTGCCATGTGGACCACACACCAGCAAAGGCCGCAAGTTCGTTCAAACCATTTGCGCCAACCTTCTGAATAAAATAAGGCTGCTTTTTACCGTTCACTGATTTCCATTCATACCAACCGTTAAACGGAACCAGGCAGCGACGTCGCTTTATGCTTGATCGAAACGAGGGCTTTGCCTCAATGGTTTCAACGCGGGCGTTAATAAGGGGTTTGGTATTTTTTTCCTTCGCCCATTCGGGAACAAAATTCCATTCAAGTGCAGCGAGTTCGCGCGCGCCTCGGGTGCCGAATACTTGCGTGTCCGCTTCACGGATAACCAGCACAGGCTGGGTCGGGGCAATATTGTAACGTTCAGGGATCATATGCGGGGTTTGCACCCCAAAAAGGGCTGCAATCTCAGCCTGATCAGATGTTAACATGAACCGTCCGCACATGAACTATTGCCTCACTTTAAATCACAACGCACTATACGCCATACCGATCAGTTGAAAACAAGAAATCAGGAAAATTCAGTGCCAAATGACCATAAACATACTGTTCCAAAGTACCCTGTTGTCGGGGTTGGCGCTGTCGTTTTCTTTGGAGACAAAGTTTTATTGATCAAACGCGGGAAACCACCGAAAGAAGATGAATGGAGCCTGCCTGGTGGCCGTCAGGAAATCGGTGAACGCGTGATTGATACAATGGTCCGCGAAGTGTTTGAAGAAACTAGCCTGAAGGTCAAACCCGGTCCATTATTGGACGTAATCGACTATATTGAACACAGCAATGGTCAGATAGCATTTCACTATACCTTAATTGACTATATGGCGGAAAGTACAAGCGATCAGCCAGTCGCCGCAAGCGACGCGAAGGACGCTCGCTTTTTCACGCTAGAGGACGCTCTCAACCTTCCCTTATGGTCAGAGACCAAACGCATGATTTTGCTAGGTGCAGAAAAAAAGGGGCTGACACTCCCCCCTTTGATACCATAAAAGACTATAAGTCTTTCCCTATTCCACTGGACTAATATAAAACCAAGGACCTGACCGCGTATGTCACAGCCTGAACCAAATTCCCAGCCAAGACCATCAGCCCGCAGCCTGATTGGTATGTTTGTCCTGATTTTTGGTTTAACGCTATACGCGTTCGGCGCTGCCGCGATTGGCGATATTATCGAACCGTGGCCCTTGGCGATCGAAATGATCTTTTATCTGATCGCTGGCATATTATGGATTTTCCCTGCCAAAAAAATCCTTGAATGGATGGGTAAGGGTCACAAAAAAGACGGCGAATCTTAGGTATTTAAAACCAATTCAACCATCACACCATAATGATCGGAAACAGGTACTAAATCGCCGCCCTGAACAGGCACGATACAGCTCTCGTATAATACCTCTGCATTTGTAACAGACATATTGGACGCCATATCGGGCGACAGGAAAATATGGTCAATCCGCTGCGAAATTGCACCCGCATGTGCGCCTTGGCGGTTTAAAATATTATTGGCGTCCCATGTTATCTTAAGCGGCTCATCATGCGTATTCGCAAATCTGGCGTAGGCATCAACATATCCATAGTTCGCCAGTAATTTATAATTTTCTTCGGCGATTTCAGGGCCCGCATTAAAATCACCCATGATAATCTTATAGTCACTTTGAAACAGACCTTCGCCTTCGTTTAACAGGTCATACGTCTGTTGAATTTGGTTACCCCGCGCCGTGATATTGCTCGGGTGGTCCTGCGCTAATTCAGTACCGCCCCCTGTTGGGTGAATATTGGCAATATCAACCGTTAGGTCAGGCCCCAAAACAACCTCTGCCGCCATAATGGACTTACTTGCGAAATAGCGTTCATCGCGCGGGCCGTCATCCATTTTAATAAGGGCGGTATTTCGGATTGGATATTTCGATAAAAGCATCAGGCCATTTTGAACCCGCCACAGAGTATTATCGGCGTGGTAATGATAGGGGTAAATATCCGAAAGCGCATCCAAAACAAATTCTGCTTGTCGGTCGCTGTAAAGTTCCTGAAGGGCAATAATATCCGCATCCGTACTCTTAAGAGCATCAGGCAAATATTGAAGGCGTTCCTCCAGATAATCCGAAGGTTTGAACAGCTCAAAGCCCAAGAGTTTCACCTCCAAGAGGCCAACATTGTAGGTTAGAATTTTTAAGGACTTCACATTGGTCGCCGGTACCGTGATTTCCCGCGCGTCAGAACGATCGCGCCCAACATAAATTTCACCAATAGCGATACATACGAAAAGCGCTGACAAAATAATCAGCGCTTTGATACTATAACTTACAGCAGCTTTAAGAAAATTCATTCATTTCATTCCTGCTGCTAATACTAATAATTATGGTGGGTTGTAATGGTCTTAACACCCAAGCGGACGAGGCTTAATCACTCACCAGCCGCTTCAGCGGTAATCGCCGCGATTGCCTTGGTCATGCCGCCGATTTGTGGTGGAACCGGATCAAGTTCCCACGCATCGCTGACGAACGCTGGTTCCCGGTATGTCAGCATTACAGAACCTTCACTGTCTTCCCAAACGACAACCCGTAGTGGAAGATCAAGACCAACACGCTGATTAATCTGCATCAAGGGCGTTCCCGCTTTTGGATGGCCGAATAAAACCAGAAGCGTTGGGCGAAGCTCAAGCTCAGCGGCCGCAGCACCCTTCGCGTGATCAACCTTGGCAATAACCTTAAGCCCGCGCGAGGTTATTGCCTCTTCAAGCTTTGTAACTGTTTCAGAGAATGAGAATTTGCTTTTGACATCCATTGTATCACCACCTGCTTTTATCTGGGTTGATACTGATATTACCAGTAGAATAGCCAACCCTATTTTTACTGCAGTGTGAATGACAGTGTTCATAACAAATTCCCATTAAACTCTATGTTACCAAGGTGTTACCAGTGATCTAGGATATTAACGCCTTAGGCCGTTGGTAATGAATAGTCCTTAAATTGATCCCGTAGATCCTTTTTGGATATTTTACCGGTTGCCGTATGGGGCAATTCGTTCACAAACTGAACGTCATCAGGTAACCACCATTTCGCAACATGCTTCACAAGATGCTCATTCATGGCTTCAAGCGTGGTTGTTTTGCCTTCCTCCATCACTAGAACAAGTAGTGGACGTTCATCCCATTTTGGATGGAAAACACCAATAACAGCTGCTTCGGCCACATCAGGATGGGCAACAGCCGCATTCTCAAGGTCAATCGAACTAATCCATTCACCGCCGGATTTGATCACATCCTTCGCGCGGTCAGTGATCTGCATGTACCCATATTCATCGATGCAGGCCACATCACCCGTATCAAACCAGTTATTATCATCCAGTATTTGACCAGCTTCGCCTTTGAAATACTCTTTGATAACCCATGGCCCACGAACATAAAGCCCACCAGAGCTTTCACCGTCACGCGGCAGGTCATTACCGTCATCATCCTTAACAGACATCTCAACGCCCAGAACCGAACGGCCTTGCTTACACTGGATATCCAGTTTTTCTTCCTTGCTAAGGTTTTGAACCGCTGCATTTTCACTACCAAGCGACCCAAGCGGGCTGGTTTCGGTCATACCCCATGCATGGTTCACACGAACACCGTATTCGTCCTGGAAGGTCTGGATCATGCTGCGCGGCGCCGCAGAGCCACCAATGGTTACAGTCGTTAGCTTGCCAACATCTTTGCCAGTTGCCTGCAAATATTTAAGCATTCCAAGCCATACAGTCGGCACCGCTGCTGTCACGGTCACCCCTTCGTCCATCATCAATTGATGCAGGGTTTCTGGGTCATGATGCGGGCCGTTGAACGCAACCTTGGCGCCGCAGCCTGCTGCCGCATACGGGATACCCCACGCGTTTGCATGGAACATGGGTACCACGGGCAAAATAACCGACTGACCACCAATACCAAGCGTGTCACCGGCAAGGGCCACAAGTGTGTGCAAGAAGTTAGAGCGATGCGAATACAGTACGCCCTTCGGGTTACCTGTTGTACCCGATGTGTAGCAAAGGCTACAGGCGGTATTTTCATCAAACTGCGGCCAATCATAATTGCCGTCTTCTGCGCCGATAAATTCTTCGTATGAAAGCGCACCCTTTAGGGTCGTGTCCGGCATATGGTCGCGGCCAACCATGATGACAAATGTTTCAATACTTGTCAGATGCTCAACGAGTTTTTCAACCAAAGGCACAAAGGTAATATCGAGGAATAAAAGCTTATCCTCTGCATGGTTCATAATATATATAAGTTGCTCAGGGAAAAGACGTGGGTTGATTGTATGTGTAACAGCGCCCATTCCTGATGCACCGAACCAAATTTCTGCATGGCGGTGTGAATTCCACGCCAAAGTTCCAACCCGGTCACCCAGTTTAATGCCAGCTCGCTCTAACGCCTGAGCGCACATTTTTGAGCGCTTCGCCATATCAGCATAAGTATATTTGAACTTACCGCCTTCAGGTAAAAGGCCAACAATTTCCCGGTTCGGATGGTTAACCGCTGCATGATCAATAAACTTTGAAACCAATAATGGCCAATCCTGCATCAAGCCCAGCATTGAGATCTCCCTATTCAATTAAGCACTTCCATTAATTACTATAAATTCGCGCCCGTGAATATCAATCGCATAATTCGCTTTTTTGGCTTAGCCCCATAAAACAAGACCTTAAAGACAAGGGAATTGTCTTTGCAACAATATCTTGGTCATATTCTTGCTGTTTTTTCTGGATAATCCCTACATATTGATTCATATTCAGAATTATATTTATAAATTTAATCCTATTTCAGCGTAGGGAGAGCCGTTGTGGCACTATTTTCAGGATTTAAAAAACCTCTTGCTCTTATCTTAATCGCATTTTTGGCTGCGTGCTCCAGTTCAAGCTCAACAAGCAAACCATCGTCTTCACAGCCCAGAATCAGTACACCGGAAAATACATATTCTGAGGAATCGATTGTTGACGCTGGTGCTGGCTACTTGGGCAAAGGCGCAGAAGTGGTTGCAAAGGCGCTTGAAGGCGTTTTCAAAAGCTATGGACGCCCGAATGCCTACATTACCGGCAATGAAGCTGGCGGCGGTTTGATAGTTGGCCTTCGTTATGGCGGCGGTGACCTGTATCATAAGATCGAGGGACAACGCCCTATCCACTGGACAGGTCCATCCATTGGCTTTGACGCTGGCGCAGACGCTGTAAAAACTTTCGCCCTTGTTTATAACCTCTATGACACCGAAGAAATCTATACGCGTGTCGGCGCGCTTGAAGGATCATTTTATTTCGTAGGTGGCCTCGGGGTTAGCGTATACGGCAAGAAGGATGTTGTAATCGCGATTGTCCGTGTTGGTGTTGGCCTTCGTGCACAGGCATCCGTCGGTTACTTGAAATTCACCAAGAAAACCAGCTATCTGCCATTCTAATCAACGACTGAAATACTTATTTCTTGAAAAATATTTGGGGTATCTGATCCACTCAGGTACCCTTTTGTTTGGGCTTTACCTCCGTTGACCGATGTAATAAGCCACACCCAGTTTTTCTCAATTGAACGCATATGGTCCGTTTTAGATGGAGCGGGCATCCCATTAGGGTGAGAATGCCAAACGCCGATCACCTCAGCGCCGCCCGCCCGCGCTTGCTTCTGCAACCGAATATAAAGCGAAGGATCAATTTCAAAGGATGTTGTTTTATCATCTTCGCTCATATTATCACTGAGGCAAACCTGAGTGATTTGGGCATTTTCACCAACCCAAGTTCCTAGGAGCAAAGCACATGCTTCCTCAGGAAAGGCAGTCAGTGCACTATTTTCTAGCTCTGTGAGGTGATTTTTTAAAAGCCTTATCATTCGTTAGCATTATGAAGGATTGAGCGGGATAGATATCGTATCAACACTGCCATCATTACGGTTCACAATCATGATAACATCGCTACCGTCTTTAAGTTGGAAAGTCAGTATAACACTATGATAATCAACAGTTGACGCAACGAGCTTACCTCCAACAGGTCGATCAACTTCAATTTTTTCAAGATACTCAGGCCAAGAATTTTCAATTAAACTTAAAAACTCTTTCGATGGTTCTTTTACTTTTTTCTCAGAAATACTCACAGTATCAGTTGTTATATTCTCATCACCCTTGTCGCCAATCAGAACCTTCATCACGATCACCACAAGCATACCAATGATCGCAAGTCCTAAAACAACGACTGTAATGATCAACCACACTGGCGGCTTATCTTCTGCACCGTCAGCAGGATTTTGACCGTTTGGATCATTGTTGGGGGTGACATTTCCCTGATTTACGCTCATAAGGTTCTCCATGACCGATACATATACCATCATCGTTACCGAAGACACGGCAGGTGTGCGTCTTGATAAATTATTGACGCAGCATATTCCTGACATGTCCAGGTCTAGGTTAAAAAACCTGATTAACGATCAGGCTGTTGCCTTGGTTTCATCATCTGGTGCGCGCACCATACCGACACCATCGCGAACGGTCAAACCCGGTGATCAAATTGAAATCATAATTCCTGATGCCGTTGAACCCGACCCGGTCGCAGAAGATATCCCCTTGGATGTAGTTTTTGAGGACGAGCATATCATTCTTGTGAACAAACCGGCTGGTATGGTCGTACACCCTGCACCCGGGAGCCCAACAGGTACGCTTGTGAACGCGCTGCTTCATCACTGCGGCGATAGCCTTAGCGGGATTGGGGGTGTCAAACGCCCCGGAATTGTTCACAGGATTGATAAAGATACCAGCGGTATCATTATCATGGCAAAACATGATAAGGCGCACACAGGGCTCGCTGAACAGTTTGCCGACCACTCAATCGAGCGACTGTATACCGCTATATGCAAAGGGCATCCTAATCCCGCAAATAATCGTATCGAAGGCCATATCGCACGTCATTCCAGCGACCGTAAGAAAATGGCTGTCTATGATGGGCACGGGAAATGGGCAGCAACACATTACCGAACAATTGCTAATTATCAGGCGGGCGGTAAAGCGATTGCGTCCCTCATTGAATGCAAGTTGGAAACAGGCCGTACCCATCAGGTTCGCGTTCATATGAACCACATCGGTCATACCCTGATTGGTGACCCTGTTTATGGCCGTACTGCAAAGCTGTCTGGCGCGATTGCAGGACCTGTACGCGCTGCCATTCAATCGTTTGACAGGCAAGCCCTGCATGCCCGCACACTCGGCTTCATACATCCAATTTCAGGAAAACCCTTTAAATTCGAGAGCGAATTACCATATGATATGAAAGGGCTAGTTGAAACACTGACACCATATAAGGTGTAAGCTGCTTTGGCGTAGGCCGATAATGATATAAAGGCTGTTGCGGCTAAAGGAAGAGAGCTTCGACAGAATAAGGGACTTTATGACGACAGCACCTAGTAATTTACCAACGCTTTCACCCGAAGGCAGTTTAAGCCAATATCTTCAGGAAGTTCGCAAGTTTCCCATGCTGGAAGCAACCGAAGAATACATGCTGGCCAAGGCATGGGTAGATCACGGCGACCGTAAAGCAGCCCACAAAATGGTTACAAGCCACCTGCGTCTTGTTGCAAAACTGGCGATGGGATACAGAGGCTATGGCCTGCCTGTTGCTGATCTGATTTCCGAGGGCAATGTTGGAATGATGCAAGCGGTCAAGCGCTTTGACCCCGACAAAGGTTTCCGTCTGGCGACTTACGCTATGTGGTGGATCCGAGCTGCTATTCAGGAGTATATCCTGAGAAGCTGGTCCCTTGTGAAAATCGGTACAACTGCTGCACAGAAAAAACTCTTCTTCAACCTACGCCGGATGAAAGGCCAAATTCAGGCAGTCGAAGAAGGTGACCTGAAGCCTGAAAACCTGAAGGTGATCGCAGACAAACTCGGTGTATCCGAAACCGAGGTTGAAAACATGAACCGCAGGCTGTCAGCCCATGATCACTCCTTAAACGCGCCTTTGAAGGCCGATATGGAAGGTGAATGGCAGGACTGGCTTGTGGATGAAAGCCCGGATCAAGAAACGGCAACCGCTGATAAGGAAGAAATGGATCAGCGCATGGCAATGCTCGAAGATGCCATGTCTGGCCTTAATGAGCGGGAGCAGCATATCCTGCGTGAACGCCGCCTCAAAGAACCTGCAACGACACTGGAAGAATTATCCAAAGAATACGGTGTTAGCCGTGAACGTGTTCGTCAAATTGAAGTGCGCGCCTTTGAAAAAGTCCAGAAAGCTATTCGACTGCAAGCCAGTTCTGTTTAAGCAAGCCGCTTAACCTTATTACTTTTTAGCTTTATCGGGTGATGTCAATTCATCACCCCATTCATCAATCAAGGCTTTCCTGCCTTGATTGATACGCCTTAATTTGTCTTTAGCCAGAATTTGCAGAATTGCGGCGGCGAACACAGGCCCCATAAAAATAAATGCATATCCAATGGCTGCGCCAGAATACATGCCTGCAATAGAAACTGGATTGGAAATTTGATAACTAAAGCTACTGGGGTTCTGCCAAATATCATACGCAAATGGGATAATCGTGGCTGCATTCAAGAGAAACACACACTGCAATTTCTCCATCTTCCACGGACCTGTGCCTGTATATACCAGCACCAAAGACGGCAGAAGTCCGATTGCAACAAAAGCGGCTGTTTGCCAGCTTAACACAGCTAAACCACCAGCCCCCAACAGGATCATTGTGACAAGTTTAAAGTTTGATGATGTATTTTGTTTCGCCATTTAACTTCAATGTTTCCCGAAATTTATTACTGCATGGTAACCAGCACGATTGTTAGGGTAAATATAATGAATGCCAGCGTTCTAGCGCCCTTTACCCCTTTCTCTAAAGCCTCAGGGTCTTTGGCTGATATGCGCCCCGAAAGCCTGAACCGATCTTTTTCCAACTTCGCCAAAAGACCGCGGGCATTGGCAAATGCTCGTGCGTCATCTGCCAACATTTTACTGATGTTAATGTCCGAACTGATCTTGGATAAATCACCGCCCTTTTTGAGTTTTTCCAAAAGGCTTTTGAGCCGTTCCTTGTTTTTCTGATTCTTCATACCCTTGATTGCAGGCATCAACCCGCTAACCAACTTATCGGTCAAGGATGGCAAAGGGCCAATCCTAAAGCGTTTTTGAAGCGCGCCGAAAAAATCTAAGCTTAAAGTATTAAACCGTGCTGAGTTACCTTGGGCGGACGACAACTTATTGAATTCTTGCTCTAAACCGCTTCCATGCTTTGACATAAAGGCTGCGATATGACGGTCCGTTAATACGTTGGCTACGTTCCCGGAACTCGCCAACCGGTCTAAGGCCTTAACGGCCTGATCTACGGACACAATCCAGTTTTTCTCAAACCGGTTACTCAAACAAGGCATCGAAGGATTTAATTCATAAAGAACACGCTCCATACCTTGCGCCAATTGTGTGCTCTTGGCTATGTCACCAACCTTACGCAACATAGCAACATGTTGATTGAACTCTGGCGCTTTTCCACCCAGTGTTTCCATCAAACTATTCAGAAATCGCGGTGCAAGAATTTCAGACAAGACCGTGAGCATTTGACGATCATCTTTTGCAAAAGCGTCGGCCAATATCCCACCAAGGTTATCAACACTTACCGCCAATCCTTTATAACGAATTGGACCTTGCGGGTATAAAAACATGCATATTCTGGCAATTGTTTCATGGTCGTGATTACGTGAACTAGCCATTCCTTCGGAAGGGTTGATCCCTAACTGTTTTTCTGCCCGTTCACTTAAAACTTCGTCACGAAACGACATTTGAATCCATGTGGCAAAATTCATATCACGCAAGAACTTCAGCGCGGCCTCTGGTTCGTTTGCAAATGCATCCGCGAGTAACCTCCGATCAATATAGGACTTGCCATTGAAACGTGTTGGCCGGTTCATTGACCAGGCTTTCATGCTCGTACGCTTTGGTTTAACAGCGCCTTCGAACCAATCCAGCACATCCTGCGCATCCCACCGTTCGCTTAGGTCATCGGCCATCAAACCCTTAACCAAATTACCGGTCGCCCCCGGGATTTCCTGACCACCACCAAGCGCCCAATAGGAACCTTGGTTGATCCGCGCGGTTATAAAACTTTCACCATCACGGCCCTGCCACGCTGCTGCCCTTACATTCAAACACAAAAGAGCCGCACCAAACTGGAAAAAATCACTTGATTTATCCCCTTTGGGTTTACTTCTTTCATCAGTGAAGCAATTTTCAAGAGCATCCAATGCATAATGATGCTTGTAACCGATAGGATAACTACAACATTCCCCAATCGTTATATCTGAACGATCGGCTTTCAGAAAATACATCGCAGTCGGCCTGATAGAGCGATGGGTGTGATCTATTTTATGAAGCCCGGCGATTGCCTTAAGGGTACAAAGGATAATATTTTGCCGGAGATGAAGTGGGTTTACTCCTTCATTCACAGCCCCCTGCTCTGTCATCAACGGGCCACCGAGCGGACGTTCAAAAATCGTAACCAATCGCTGCTGATCGCCGCCCTTTAATCCTAATGTCATTAGGCCACGATCTTTTGGGCAAACCAGATTAGCAATCGGTTTCTCTTTTAAGGCTTTATATAAATCTTCACGGACAGGGACTGAGGGATAATGAACCAAAGCATAAATTGCTGCGTCCGGGTTAGCACTATCTGAAACAGCATAGGCTTCACCGCCCGGTGTATTAAATTCAGGCAACGGTTCTTTTATTGCCACAGAGTAGCGTTCTGCGAACTTGCTTTTGGTCTTTGGTGCTGGAGCCAGATCAGAACTCAAGACGGCGCCCTTTCTTCTACAAACAGCACAGAATAGTAAATTAGCCCCCAAAGCTTAGAAATTTATTAACAAATTATTATTTAACGGGAAAAATTGTAGTAACGCAAACAATACGCATAAAAAAAGAAGCAGCCCTGAAAAAGAACTGCTTCCGATTGTAAACTTCGCTAAGTCTTTGTATTTAGTCTTTAAATGGGTCACGCACCAGAATTGTGTCATCCCGCTCAGGGCTTGTTGACAACATCGCAACAGGCACGCCAATCAGTTCTTCAATACGTCTGATATATTTAACAGCTGTCGCTGGCAGGTCCGCCCACGACCGAGCACCAAATGTGCTCTCGCTCCAGCCTTCCAGTGTTTCATAAACTGGCTCAACGTTCGCTTGATCTTCCATTCCGTAGGGAAGATAATCAATCACTTCGCCTTTGTGTTTATAACCAACACAAACTTTCAATTCTTCAAGGCCGTCAAGCACGTCAAGTTTCGTAAGCGCAATGCCCGTCACTCCGCTGATCGCTAATGTTTGGCGAACAAGCACAGCATCAAACCAACCACAACGACGAGAACGTCCAGTCACGGTTCCAAATTCATGGCCTTTTTCACCAAGATACTGGCCAATTTCATTTTCCTGCTCAGTCGGGAAAGGCCCAGACCCAACACGTGTTGTATAGGCCTTTGTAATGCCAAGAACATAATCAAGGCTAGCGGGGCCCATACCGCTACCACCAGCGGCCTGGCCTGCAATGGTGTTTGAAGAAGTCACAAAAGGGTATGTTCCATGGTCAACATCAAGAAGTGCACCCTGCGCACCTTCAAACAGGATACGCTGGTCACTTTCTTCCGCCTTTTCAAGCGTGCTCCATACATTCGTAACATATGGAAGAATTTTATCTGCCAGCTGCATCAAATCATCGGCAATTTCCTTACCGTTTATTTCTGCTTCACCGAGGCCGCGGCGCAGCGCATTATGATGCGTAAGCGCAACCTCAAGGCGGGCTTCAACAAGTTCACGGGAATGTAAATCACACACACGAACCGCACGGCGGCCGACCTTATCTTCGTAAGCAGGGCCAATACCCCGGCGTGTTGTTCCGATTTTTACACCTTTAGAAGCGTCTTCACGCAACGCATCAAGTTCACGGTGATACGGCATAATCAGCGTTGCATTGGCTGCAATCTGTAGCGTTTCAGGAGTAATTTCAACATCCTGCCCGCGCAAGGTATCCATTTCAGACAATAATGCCCAAGGGTCAATGACTACACCGTTTCCAATAACACTGGTTTTACCGCCGCGCACAATTCCAGACGGCAAAAGAGAGAGCTTGTAAACCGTTCCATCGATAACGAGTGTATGACCCGCATTATGACCGCCCTGAAAACGTACAACAACGTCAGCACGCTCTGAAAGCCAATCAACGATTTTACCTTTACCTTCATCGCCCCATTGTGAACCGATGACAACTACGTTGCCCATGAGATATCCCCTTTGTATAGGATTTCAGTGTATCAATTGTGGATACACACAACAGCCTGTTTAAATAGCCTCAATTTCGCCTGCAATCAATGCATGACTACAGTTTAATCGACGCGCTTCTTTGATACTATCTTCGCCTTCTGTCAAGCCCTGAATGGTCCGCCAGTTGTTTCTACGTAAATCCACTGCAACATTTTGCTGTGTCCCGGCAGGCAAATAGATTTTTTTGACCTGATTTGACGCTGGAAGCATGGCAAGTAAGCTATCAAGATACACAGAAAAGCCTGTTGCTGGTTCCGTAGAACCATCGGGGTAACTTACATCATAGTGACCGCCGCGGCCAATTTCGCTCGTTCCGCCTTCCGCAAAAATTGCGAAACCAATGCCTGTTTTATACTCAAACCCCTTACTCTCGCACGGATCAAGTGTAACGGATACATCCGGAACTCTTCTTGAGAGAACAGCCAGCATTTCCTCAACGCGTTTGATCAAACTACCCGCGCGTCCCGACAGGTTCAGGCCTTTCAAAATTTCAATTGATGTTTCTGCGGGACCAGCAGCACCGAGAAGAACCTCAAAAACACTACGCTGTTCGTCAGGTAGGCTTTGAAAGGCACTTATATCTTTCACGTCCAACGCTTCAATCACGCTATCCTGCAATGCTTCATCAACATCGAGATAGGCAAGGATATCTGCAATCATCGGGGCAAGCGTTATATCAACACTTAGCTTGTTTAGCCCAACGGAGGCCAGCGCCTCGCAAGCAAGCGCAATAACTTCAACCTCTGCGGCGACACTATCACTTCCTATCAGTTCAAAACCAGCTTGATAGAACTGGCGTGTCGGCCTGATTTGGCTGCCTTTTGTACGTAACACACTACCAGCATAAGCAAGTCGAAGCGGCCTTGGGCTTGTCGACAGGCGGGTTGCAGCCAGCCGTGATATCTGGACCGTCATATCAGCCCTAAGCGCCATCATACGCTGCGTATCTGCATCCATCAGGCGGAACATCTGCGCCCCCTTCAGCGCGCCCGGTCCAGCCAACAAGCTATCTTCATATTCAACAAGTGGCGGTGAAACACGGTCGTATCCATGACTTAGGAAAGTATCAACAAGCTGGCGAACCAGATGTGCTTCCTGCTCGGCATGTTCGCCGATCTGATCGCGAAAGCCTTCAGGCAACAAAGCCTGCTTTGCGTAATTTTTACTAACCTGTTGGCGGGCGCTTACACGCCCAGCCATATTTTTTGCGGTATTATCCACAGGACCAGTCATGATTGGTCCACTCCTTATGCTGTTTGTCGTCGTTGGCCGACTAACGCAGACCTAATCAGTCTTGGAGAAAGTCAACCTTTTTGCCTGACGTACATGAGCGAGAGCGGCCACTTGGTCAAGCACAATATCTTTTATTGGTTGATCAACAGCAATTAAGGCAACAGCTTCTTCACCTTCAACACGGCGACCAAGCGCAAATGTAGCAACGTTAACACCGTTATAGCCTACAAGAGAGCCCAAAGCCCCAATGAAACCGGGCTTGTCGTCATTTACCACATAGAGCATATGCTCAGATAATTCTGCCTCCATACGAACACCGTGAATTTCCACGATTCGTGGTAACTTATTTGCGAACAGCGTGCCTGATATCGTGCGTTCACCGCGCTCTGTCTCAACAGTTAAGCGAATCAGCGTATGATAGTCACCTTCCCGGTCATGCTTTACCTCTGTCACCTGAATGTTGCGCTCTTTCGCGATCACAGGCGCATTGACCATATTCACGCTGCTCATCAAGGGCGACATCAGACCTTCAAGCACAACAGCAGTCAGAGGCTTGGTATTCAATTCTGCAACATGCCCCTCGTATTCTACAACGACACGCTTCAGACCATTTTCGGTCAATTGACCTGCGAAACCACCAATCTGTTCAGCCAGTTTCATATAGGGCGTTAACTTCGGTGCTTCTTCCGCCGTAATAGACGGCATATTGAGGGAATTTGTAACACCGCCAGTTAATAAATACTCCGCCATTTGTTCAGCAACCTGCAGGGCAACATTCACCTGTGCTTCCGAGGTTGATGCACCAAGGTGCGGTGTACAAATAAGATTGGCATGACCAAAGAGCGGATTTTCTTTGGCTGGTTCCTCAGCAAATACATCGAGGGCGGCGCCAGCGACCTTGCCGCTATCAAGCGCATCCTTAAGCGCGGCTTCGTCAATCAAACCACCGCGCGCGCAGTTAACAATACGAACCCCATCCTTCATTCTTGCCAGAGCATCAGCATCCACAATGTTGCGGGTCTGATCCGTAAGCGGCGTGTGCAGTGAAATAAAGTCAACTTTCGCAAACAGTTCATCCAATTCCACTTTGGTTATGCCCATATCGCTCGCGCGTTCAGTAGACAAAAATGGATCGTAAGCAAGGACTTTCATTTTCAGGCCAAGTGCGCGCTCGGCAACAATAGAGCCAATATTACCGCAACCAATAAGCCCTAGGGTTTTGCCGGTTATTTCCACACCCATGAATTTAGACTTTTCCCACTTCCCTTCGTGGGTAGAAGCATTTGCCTGCGGGATTTGACGAGCGAGCGCCATAACCATTGCAATGGCGTGTTCGGCCGTCGTGATTGAGTTACCAAACGGGGTATTCATCACTACAACACCGGAATTGGTTGCTGCGGCAACATCGATATTATCAACACCAATCCCTGCGCGGCCGATAACCTTCAAATTCTTGGCAGCTTTCAATACATTTGGCGTAACCTTGGTGCTCGAACGAATGGCAAGACCATCATAATCACCGATAATTTCGATCAATTCTTCTTTCGTTAGACCTGGTTTAAAGTCTACCTCAACACCGCGGTCTTTAAACGTTTGCTCCGCAAGCGGGCTCATCTTATCTGAAATCAATACCTTTGGCATGATCTCGTCCTTTCATTAAAATGGAATAGGTGGGAGCACTGAATGCTCCCTGTATTTGATATAATGTTCACTCGGTATATTTGGGATAATAACCCTAAGCGGATTTCACGCTTGCATATGCCCAATCGAACCAATGTGTCAGCAATTCAAGATCGCTTGCATCAACGGTTGCACCTGCCCATATACGAAGCCCCGGAGGTGCATCACGGTAAGCCCCGATATCATATGCGACACCTTCGGCATCCAGAAGGCTTGCAACTTTCTTCGGAACAGCGGCCTGTGCGTCTTCATCAAGTGTATCAAGCCATGGGTCCGTAAATTTCAGGCACACTGATGTATTAGAGCGGGTGGATTGTTCAACAGCCAGAAAATCAATCCAGTCGGTTTTTTCAACCCAGTCTTCAAGAACCTTAAGGTTAGCCTCAGAACGAGCGATCAAGCTATCAAGGCCGCCTTCACTATCAGCCCAGTTTAGGGCATCAAGATAATCTTCAACACATAGCATTGACGGCGTATTGATTGTGGCACCAGTGAATATGCCTTCGATCAGTTTACCACCTTTCGTCAGACGGAAAATCTTCGGTAGAGGCCATGGTGGTGTATAGCTTTCGAGGCGCTCGACAGCACGCGGTGATAATATCAGCACGCCGTGTGCGGCCTCACCGCCTAGAACTTTTTGCCAGCTGTAGGTCACGACATCCAGTTTCTCAAACGGTAAGTCCATCGCAAAGGCAGCGGATGTTGCGTCACAGATTGTCAAACCTTCGCGGTCTTCCTTAATCCAATCAGCATTTGGAACCTTAACGCCTGACGTTGTTCCGTTCCATGTAAAGACTACATCGCGGTCTGTATCAATATGAGCAAGAGTAGGTAAATGGCCGTAACCAGCTTCCAGAATGCGGACATCCTCTATCTGCAATTGCTTGACAACATCAGTTATCCAGCCCTTGCCAAAACTCTCCCACGCGACCATATCAACGCCGCGGGCACCAAGCATGGACCAAAGCGCCATTTCAACGGCACCTGTGTCGGATGCGGGCACAATGCCGATTTTATAATCAGCAGGAACTTTCAAAATTTTACGGGTTTTATCTATCGCTTCCTGAAGCTTTGCTTTACCAGGCTTTGAGCGATGTGAACGTCCTAAAAGAGCGTTTTCAAGAGCATCCGAGTTCCATCCCGGACGTTTTGCGCATGGCCCAGAACTAAATTCCGGACGTAAAGGCGCCTTAGCAGGTCTTTCCATTTTCTCTACCCTTACAGATAGTTGCACCTCGTTGGGGAGGCGTGTCCCAATTGTTCATGCTGACCTCACAGACAGCCGCTTCCCAGTCGGGGGAAGTACCGAGGGCGACATTTATAGAAACTTGGAGGAGAGTCAAGGATAATATTCTGACACATATGTGAATTGATACGATACAAAAACTACTTTTCAGAAACAGTTTGATGAGAAAAACTAGCGAATGAAGTTTTGATCTGGTACGTATCACGTAAGAAATGATGAGTGGAAAAAAGAATGTCCAAACCTTCCATTGCAAAGATGTCAACTTTGGCTTTGGCCTCCACAGCACTGTTATTATCAGCCTGTGCCAGCAAAGGCCCTGAGAGCAAACTACCAAAGTTGGAACCCGCTCAAAGAGCCCAAATTCATAAAAACCTGATCAAAAGCTGGGATACAGACAGAAACGGCGTTGCTACGTGTGATGACGTTTTACAAAGCCGTAACGCACTTTTTGACAGTTTGGACAAAAATAACGATGGGCTGTTACGTAAAGGCGAATATCGTTTAGCGGCGTTCGAAGATAAATCATTTGTTTTCATCGAGTTTGATACAGCGGACACTGATGTTTCTGGTCGTATCGACCGATCAGAGTTTACGATAATACCAAACAGAAGCTTTCAAGGTATCGACCGCGACGCCAATTGCATTTTGGATGAACAAGAAGCCGTATTGGCTGCCTTTGCAGACCGAAGCAGACTGGGCGCGCGCGGATCAGAAGACAAGAAGAAAAAACGTGGTCGCGAAGGCGGAAAAATCGACGATATTGACAACTAATTCCATCGTATCAGGTACATTTATCTGCCCTGTTGAATTTTTTTGAGCCGTACCGTTTTCTTCGGGTCGCCAAGCATATCAGACCAGAATTTAATACTCAGATCATTGATTAGCCTCGTTTCTGCATTCAATAAGATGACGTGTCCAATACCATGATCTGGCGCGTAAGCCACATTGCTGCGATACCCCGTCACACCGCCACCGTGGAAAACAAGCGTGTCATCACCAAAGTCATAAATTCGCCACCCATATCCATAATGGGCATCCGCCAAATAATCGCGCCAGTCACGCTTATAAAGCTCTTTCTTCGTTCGAACACGCTTGTTCGTGACGGTGTTCACAACACTTAATGGCAATATATTTTCATCATGCACCATTTGTGCCTCGACCCATTTCGCGAGGTCAGTGATACTTCCATTTGCACCCGCTGCAGGGGCAATCTCGTAATAGTTCGGGGTAACCCTCGTCGATCGCCATCCCCGTCGAGTCTTCACATGTGGGAGCGCACGATTACTACTCGCCTTAAAGCCGTCATAGCCGATACTCGCCGTCTTCATCTTCAAAGGCGTTATGAACTCCTGCTCAATCAAGTCTTTGTATGTCTGACCTGTGCGTGTCTCAATTGCAGGTTCAATAAGACTGAAAACAATATTTTGATACCCATAACAATTACCCGGTGAACAGATGGGGTTAACACGTTTGAACCGAGGAATTATTTTATCAACACTCCAACCGTCTTCCAAATAGTTGTCATAAGCATTGGGAATGATCCCGGCGCTGTGGCTAAGAAGGTGGCGCAATTGCACACCAGACGTATGTCCCCGTTTCTTTAACTGAAACCCGGGCACAAATTTGGTAACCGGCTCATTCCAACCAAGCTTTTTCTCTTCGACAAGTTTAGCCGTTAATGCACCTGCAAAGGTTTTCGAAACCGATGCCCAACGAAAAACAGTATCTGCATTGACTTTTGCCGTTTCGCCTTTTTTTCGTTGCCCATAGGTTTGAATTTTATAAATTTTACCGCCGCGCAGGATCGCGTAAGCCCCGCCCGGAATTTTATTCTTGGTCAAAAGTTCTTTGAAATGCGTATCGAACAAACGTACTTTTGCATCAAACTTGTCACCTGGTTCATTAGCTGGCTCATTGGTCGAAGCAGCAGAAAGGGCGGGAAAAGCCGATATATTACAAACGGCTAATGAAACAACAGCAAGGAGGAATAATCTTAACATGGGTTATTCATACCATAAGATTAAAATTTTACACCTCAATAAATCGTTTAATGATTCTGAGGGTCAAATCAGTCTTTTCAGCATGGAACCAGTGGCCGGTGCCTTCAATCGTTCTTACCTCGGCTTTTGGAAATAAGGACAATATCTGATCCCTGTAATCTGCTGTGATATAGTCAGAGTTTCCACCGCGGATGAAAAGCGTTGGCCCCGTGAATGATCCCTCTTTCATGCCGGCTGCAATATTGGGGTATTGGGATTTGATGGCCTCAAGGTTTATCCGCCATCCCCAATCGCCATTTTCCTGCTTACGCCAGTTCGTTAGAAGGAAACTTAAAACCGCGGGTTCATGCTCGTACGCGCTTAAAATTTCCTGTGCGGCCTTCCTGCTATCTGGCGCTTCGGCGGCCACTGCTGTCATTCCTTCGAGAATACGCCCATGGTTTGGCCCATACTTAACGGGCGCGATATCGCCTACAATCAATTTACTCACGCGCTCCGGGGCCATAAGTGCCAACTGCATCGCGGCCTTTCCGCCCATGGAATGACCAAACACATAAGCACTTCCAACATTTTCACGGTCCAAGACACGCAGAACATCTTCAGCCATTAAATTATATGACATTTCATCAACATGCGGGCTTCGACCATGATTACGCATATCAACAACGATCACTTTATACTCAGCCTCTAGGCCGCGCACTAATGCACCCAAATTGTCAAGCGAGCCAAACAAACCATGCAATAATATGATTGGTTCACCCTCTCCGCGTACTCTATAGAATAAGTCCATTACACCCAAATCCACTTTGGCTTTCCGTGACTGCCCGTTACTTCACAATGATTTAACATGCATATGCCCAAGAGGTCCATGCCCTACCCCCAACTCGGGTGCATGCTTTATCGCCTCTTTTACAAACTGACATGCGCCCGTAAAAGCCGTTTCGACTGTTTCACCGTTTGCTATGAAAGCAGCAACTGCACTGGCAAGCGTACAGCCCGTTCCGTGAGTATGGCGTGTTTGCAGCTTGGCATTCCTCACCCATTGTTTTTGATCAGCAGATAAAAGGAGATCAGCAACAGCGTCGCCTTCCAAATGTCCCCCCTTTAAAATTACATTTTTAGCGCCGATATGCTGAAGGGCAACTGCGGCCTGTTCCATATCTGCCTCGCCGGAAATGTTAGCGCCAGTAAGCAACTGAGCCTCGGGAATATTAGGCGTAACAACGTCAGCACGGCCAATCAGAATTTTTAGCTGTTCAAGCGCGCTCTCTTGTAATAACGGGTCACCCGATGTTGCAACCATCACTGGATCAACCACCAGTGTACCAGCCCAGCCAATCTCATCGATCGTCTTCAAGACGGTTTCGATTGTCACGGCATCATGCAACATACCTGTTTTAATAACATCAGCGCCAATATCATCGAGCACCGATAACATTTGCGCCCGTATAAAACCGGGATCCACAGACAATACCGCCTGCACACCGAGTGTATTTTGCGCGGTCAAGGCCGTTATCGCAGTGGATGCGTACCCACCAAGCATGGTCACCGATTTAATATCAGCCTGAATACCCGCACCGCCACCAGAATCAGACCCTGCAATAATAAGAACCCGACCTGTCATGAAGGCATACCCTTTTGGCTATAGTGCTTCGATCGCATGGCAAACGCTGTCAACAACTTCGGTTACAAGGTCTGCATTATCACCTTCTGCCATCACCCGAATAACAGGTTCAGTTCCAGATTTGCGGATAACCAAACGCCCAACACCCTCAAGTTTCTTCTCTGCTGCCGCGATAGCCTTCACAACACTATCGGCGCTCAGCGGATCACCTGATTTAAACCGCACATTTTTGAGTAATTGAGGCACAGGTTCAAACTGATTACAAACATCAGAAGCCTTAAGGCCGGATTGTTTAATTTCTGTCATGACCTGAAGTGCAGAAATCAAACCATCCCCTGTTGTTGTAAAATCATTAAGGACGATATGGCCTGATTGCTCACCACCAACGTTCATCCCTTTTTCGCGCATCCGCTCAACAACATATCGGTCGCCAACTTTCGTGCGTTCCAATACCATGCCTTCGCTTTCCAGGAGGCGCTCTAACCCGAGGTTCGACATAATTGTTGCAACAAGGCCGTTACCCTTCAAAATACCGCGTTTTTTCCAATTACGGGTAATAAGTGCCATCAGTTGATCACCGTCAACAATCTGGCCCTTTTCATCACACAGGATCAAACGATCAGCGTCCCCATCCAACGCGACACCAAGGTCCGCACGGGTTTCGATCACTTTCTGACACATAGCCTCTGGGTGCGTAGACCCGCAATCGAGGTTAATATTAAAACCATTAGGTTCGACACCCATTGGGATAACTTCTGCGCCGAGTTCCCAAAGCACCGTCGGAGCAACCTTATAGGCAGCGCCGTTTGCACAGTCCACAACGACACGCAGGCCGTCAAACGTAACGCCCGCCGGAACCGTTGCTTTCGCGAACTCTACATAGCGGCCCTTTTCATCCTCAAGGCGCATGGCTTTGCCAAGTTTTTCAGGCTCCTGTAAAATGGATGAACTATCACTATCGATAAAATGCTCGATCCTTAGTTCCTGCTCGTCAGAGAGCTTGTACCCATCAGGGCCAAAAAATTTAATGCCGTTATCATAATGCGGGTTATGGCTTGCGGATATCATCACCCCTAAATCTGCACGCAGCGATTTCACAAGCATCGCAATCGCTGGGGTTGGCATTGGCCCCACAAGGACCACGTCCATTCCGGCTGCAACAAAACCCGCTGCGAGCGCTGGCTCAAACATATAACCGGAACGGCGCGTATCCTTACCGATCACAACGCGGTGCACATGGCTACCGCGGGTAAAAACACGCCCCGCCGCAAGGCCTATCTGCATAGCCTTTTCTGGTGTTAAATTGCCTTCGTTTACACGGCCACGGATACCATCAGTTCCAAAATATTTACGTGACATGCCTTCTTTGCCCCTTAATGCATTAGACGATATTTAGCTATTAGGTCTTTACTTACAGAATGAGCCTTAAATAACTCTAAACATTTTAGTTTTCAGATACATACCAGATATGATCAAAATATGACTATCAATCCCGAATATCCATTGTACCCGCATCAATAAAGCCCTGTATCATCCGTGCGGCCTGAACGGTTTCCTTAACGTCATGAACGCGGAACAATTGAACCCCTTGCTGCATTGCAAGGGTGGCTGCGGTGATTGACCCTGGCATACGTTCTTTGGCGTCCAACGTTTTTGTTACGGCTTCAATAAAACGCTTACGCGACGCACCGAGCATAATCGGGCAGCCAAGAGTATGGAAAAGTGCGATATTATTGATAAGCGCCAGATTATCTTGAACCACACGCTTGCCAAAGCCAATCCCCGGATCGAGGATCAAGCGGCCTTTATCAATGCCCGCGTCAACGCAGGCCGCTATACGTTCACTTAAATGATCATAAACATCCAACAGAATATGATCATAGTCAGGCTGATCCTGCATGGTTTGCGGCGTGCCCTGTGCGTGCATCAAGATAATCGGTGCATCCCTATCCGCAGCGACCTTGATACTTTCTGGATCGTAAGTTAGGGCCGAAACGTCATTGATGATATGCGCGCCAGCATCCAAAGCCTTATCCATAACAAACGAATGGCGGCTATCGATAGAAATTGGGATTTTTTCACTGCGCAGAGCCGCAATAACGGGTTCAACCCGCTCCCACTCTTCGCCTTCCCACACAGGTTTGGCGCCCGGGCGGGTGCTCTCACCGCCCACATCAATGATATCAGCACCTTCAGCAATCATTTGCCTTGCGCGCCTTAACGCTTCACCTTGATCAAGGAAATCACCACCATCCGAAAAACTATCCGGTGTTACATTCAAAACCCCCATGATAATCGGTTTTGTATAAACAAGATTTCGCTCAAGACCGGAAAGCTCGGTCGCCGTTATATTTCTCTCAAAAGCTTCTAATTGCTCTGAGGCTTGTGCTTGCAACATATCTGGCAAGCTGCTTAGAAGCGCCTGAGTACCGTCTGCCACACTAACCTGTTTATCAACAAGGATTGTCGATTGATCACGCACAAGAACTCGAACGGATAAAAAGCGGATACCGGTTCCACCAAGTTTGATGCCTTGAAGGCCACCAAAAACGGAACCGACGGGTACAAGGTAAATCCTCGCCCCGTCGGAAATATTGTTTAAAATGTTTTCAAACACCTAGCAAAAAGCCCCTATGCTTCTGGCTGTGGTTCACCAAGATTAGCACCGCCCGATGTTGGTACAGTGGACGCTGGTGCTGGTGGTTTTGGTGGTGTGTCTGACTTGTCATTCTTGCGAATTTCTTCACCTGCAAGCAATGCCTTAATCTCATCACCAGAAAGCGTTTCATATTCAAGAAGCGCATTCGCAAGTGTATGAAGATCATCATTGAAGTCAGTCAAAATTTGTTTTGCACGGTCATTAGCATCATCAACAAATCTGCGAATTTCCTCGTCGATAATCTTGGCTGTGGCACCAGATACATTCTGCTGACGAGCAACGGAATGACCGAGGAATACCTCTTCCTCATTTGATGCATAGAGTAATGGCCCAAGTTTATCAGACATGCCCCACTGGGTTACCATTGCGCGCGCAAGGTTCGTTGCATACTGGATATCACTTGATGCACCGGAAGTTACTTTATCATAGCCAAAGATAATTTCTTCAGCCACACGTCCACCCATCGCGATGGCGAGATTGTCATGCATTTTCTCACGCGACTGCGAATATTCATCACGCTCTGGCAAGCGCATCACCATACCAAGGGCACGGCCCCGTGGAATGATTGTTGCCTTATGGATCGGATCAGACGATTTACAGTGCAATGACACCAGCGCATGGCCGCCTTCATGGTAAGCCGTCAGCTTTTTCTCATCATCAGTCATAACCATTGAGCGACGCTCTGAGCCCATCATGACCTTGTCTTTAGCGTCTTCAAATTCCTGCATCGCCACCACTTTTTTACCGCGGCGGGCAGCAAGAAGCGCTGCTTCGTTCACAAGGTTCATCAAATCCGCACCTGAGAAACCAGGCGTACCACGTGCGATTGTGCGCACATTAACATCCGGTGCAAGCTGTGGAATTTTACGGATATGAACACCTAAAATTTGCTCACGACCTGTAATATCAGGGTTTGGCACAACGACCTGACGGTCAAAACGGCCTGGGCGCAAGAGCGCAGGATCAAGAACATCAGGGCGGTTTGTCGCCGCTACGATTATGATACCTTCGTTTGCTTCGAAACCATCCATTTCTACAAGTAACTGGTTAAGCGTTTGTTCGCGCTCGTCGTTACCGCCGCCAACACCAGCACCCCGGTGACGGCCAACCGCATCGATCTCGTCAATGAAGATGATGCACGGTGCATTCTTCTTCGCTTGCTCGAACATGTCGCGGACACGGCTTGCGCCTACACCCACAAACATTTCAACAAAGTCAGAACCTGAAATTGTAAAGAAAGGCACGTTTGCTTCGCCCGCGATCGCACGTGCAAGCAATGTTTTACCAGTACCCGGAGGGCCTACAAGAAGCGCACCCTTAGGGATCTGACCGCCAACTTTCTGGAACTTTTGTGGGTCTTTCAGGAAATCTACAATCTCTTCCAATTCTTCCTTGGCTTCTTCGATCCCTGCAACATCCTCAAATGTAACACGTCCCTGCTTTTCAGTAAGCAAACGTGCGCGTGATTTACCAAAGCCCATAGCGCCGCCACCGCCGCCTTTGCCTTGCATTTGACGCATGAAGAATATCCAGACACCAATCAGCAAAATAAACGGAAGCCAAGAAATCAAAGCAGTTGTCAGAAAACTCTGATCAACCTTCTTCTCAGTATAATTGACATTATTTGCCGAAAGAAGTTCGTAAAGATTTTCGTGGAAGATAGGTTTGACAGCACTAAATTCCTCACCGCTTGTAAGCGTACCAGAAACATCCTGTCCTTCGATTTCGACCTTGGCAACATTACCTGCCTTGATCTCTTCGATGAACTGAGTGTACGGTATTTCATCCGAACTACCCGAGCCGCTATTAAATTGTTGAAACAGTACAAGCAGCACAAGAATAATAACTGCCCACATTAGTGCATTACGCATCAAACTGTTCACGTTCTATTGCCTTTCTATACTCTGGTATGCTGCTTTTATCACATCTGCGATCAATAGTTGCAGTCTCTATCAGAGCCTTATAATACTCGCTACCCAAATATTCCCTTTGGACAAGAAATAAGCTCATTCCAAAAAGGTGCAAGGGGTTATCGTTATTTATTTGTCACTTTTTCGACAAAGCGCCATTTATTAAAGACACACTGATCTTAATATTTTCCAAATCACTGTACTCTAAATGCGGTACTGCACGCAATCCAGAAGCATCAAAAACAGCAGGTAGCGACAATTTCACCCTGTGTGGAAGCTTTGCCACAACTGCATTTTCCCGTACCTCAGGAAATTTTTGTAGAAGTTCCCGCCATCCGTCTTCACCCAGCTTACTAATATAGTACGGATAATTATCGGTTTCCGATGAAATATTGGAGGTTGAAACTGTCAGCGAAAAACGATTGTCCCAGATATATTCGCCGCCTCCTTCGACCGTAACCCTATCAGTAATATGGCTATTTTCCCGGCTAATCAGGGTTTCGTCATCTGAAAGCGTGATTTCTGTCCCCATCAGCGTTTGGCCCGAAAACGTGTCATTCGTTCTAAGAGTATCATAGAGGCGATAAAGCTTTTCAAAACGCGGGGCATACAGGTTTCCTGAAACACGCCGGATTAGCCCCCCCAACCCTCTTAATATAATTTCTTCAGGCGCGACCTTGAGCGATGATGCTTTAAAGGAGACACAACCAAATTTATCAAATACTACATGCCTCGACACCCATTCTGCCTCATAAAAGCGCAAAGCATCGCGGGTACGCGCGAAATGATTCGCTGTCGCGGCCAAACGTTCAGGCGTAAAACCATCCAGCATAGGGTTTTCCAGGAAACGACGCACCTTCACCCGGTTAAATTGTTCCTTTTCATTACTGGGGTCATCTATCCACTCAATATTTCGCTTTGTCAGATACTCTTTCAGACCATCTTTGCTGAAATTCAATAGCGGCCTGACGATCTTAATATTTTTATTGGTCAAACCCAATGATACCGGTTCAATCGATGCCAATCCATAAACTCCGCTCCCACGTGCCAAGCGCAACAGAAACGTTTCTGCCTGATCATTCATATGATGCGCTGTTAAAAGGTGATCAATCCCATTGTCACGGCACCAATTTTCCAGCAATTCATAGCGGGCTTCCCTTGCTTCGGCCTGAAGGTTGCTTTCTGGCTTTACCCCATTCCAACGCAGGATATGATGCTCGATATCGTGCTTAGTCAGAAGTGAATGCACATAGTCGGCTTCATCCGCGCTTTCACCGCGCAATTGGTGATCAACCGTCAAGCCAACAATAGGCGCAATTTCGGATACCATTAATGCTAAAGCGAGGCTATCCGCACCGCCAGATACCGCTACAGCAAGCCTTTCGCTATCCGAACATATTCCTAATGCCTGTAACTGAGCCGCAAGATCATCAGAGGAAAATAATCGAGGTCCCTTCTCGGGGGCAGTCATCATCTGTTCCTCTGAGCGGTAGTCATGGTTAACTACATTTAGCGCGGCCAGATACGCGGACCGCACGGTCACGAAGCCTGTTGCTAACGCCAGACGCGCTTCGCTCAAACTCCGCCAGAGCATTACAGGCGTCCGAGGAACTATCCAGATTGATCAATGTCTCCGCGAGGTCAACAAGCGCATCGGGCCTGCGCGGGTGATTGGGGTGCTCTTCGATCAATTTCAAAAAGCTTTGAGCGGCCTGCCCTGGCCGTTTTTGAAGGTAATGAATACGTCCAATCCAGTATTTGGCGTTGCCAGTACGGCTATCGCCCGGATTTGCTGCCAAAAACTTTTCCATGGCGATCAAGCCGCTATCCAGATCGTTTTGACGGATCAGGCTGAACGCATAATCATACTGCACCGCAGGATCACCCGCAGGAAGCTCGATCGCAGGTGCAATAGGTTCAGGGTTTACGGGCGTTCGGCCAGCATCTGTTACATTGTTAGCTGATCGATTTGAATTAGAATTCCGTGGTAGTGCATTTGATTGCTTGAGGTCATTGATTTTTAAGTCAGTGTCCTTTTGAACGGCTTCCAACGCTTCTTCCAATTGGCGTTGACGATATTCCAGTTCTTCAAGACGGCCCGTTAAAATACGCAACTGTTTCTCTACAGCAGAAATCTTAACTGACATATCGGCAACGATACGCGTTGTATTACTGCCCTGCTGCGCAGGCTGCGCCGGATTACCAAATTCCTGCTGCGCCGCATCAATATTGCCGCCGTTTGTGCCAAAAACACGGCGCTGAAGTGCGCGGAGTTGCCGCTCAATCCGGTCAATTTTCTTTGCTGTGTCTTGCCCATAAACGGGAGACACTCCCCCAACGATGGAAATACCCACACACCATATGATCACAAATGACAGGTTCCGCACGACCTTCTCCCTACCTTATAGATACTAGTATCGTCTTAGTTTCTTTCGCATCTAATGTGCAATCAAAAAACGGCTAAAAAACGAACAGTTCGCCCATTTCTGTGTAAATGGTATAAAAAACCCCGCCCCAACTACCTTGGGACAGGGCTAAATTTCGTAACCAGATTGTAGTCTTAGTTAAAAGTCAGAACACCGCGACGGTTTTGGCCGTGGTTGCCCGCGCTCACTGGGCGCTCTTTACCGTAACTGATTGTGCTAAGGCGTGATGCTGGAACACCGAGCGTCACAAGATAGTTTTTAACCGCAGTTGCACGGCGCTCACCAAGTGCAAGGTTATATTCGCGTGTACCGCGTTCGTCACAGTGACCTTCGATGGTAAGATTAATGCGCTTGCCTTGTAACCACTGCGCTTGCTTCGCTAATGTCTCACGTGCATTCGCATTAAGCTCAGAGCTATCATATTCAAAATAAACACGGTCGCCGCCAGCATACGCTTCAAGATCGCGTAACTCTGTTCCTGTTAGTGGATCATACGGCTTAGGAGCAACAGTCTCAGGGCCAGTATTCGTTGTTTCTTCTACAACCGGAGGTGTGTTATCGACACCTGATGTACTCTCATCAACATTATTGTCTTTAGAACAAGCTGCAAGCAATAGTGTAACAGCAGAAATAATTGCGACTTTTTTGCCGAAACTCTCGGACATAATTTTTGCTCCCTCTAGCGGGTTAGGGGTTCCCGACACAAATAAACGCGACTTGATCATGACAGCCAATGGTTTCAAATCACTTCTCGCGAAAGACTATACTGTTGCCTTTCCAGATGATCAAGCACTCAAAAGTGGCCAAATGCTTGAAATCATGCCTTATTTCACAAAAAATACAGTAAATGGGATTTTTTACTGTTCAAAAGATTGCCCGTGTAAGCGCTGAAAGGGCAAAAAAGCCAATAATAATGGCAAAAACCCTGTTAATTTTAACAAGTGTCGCATCACTAATTTTTGAACTGAAATGGCTACCCACAAGCCCCAGAAATGCCCACCAAATCATACTTCCGATAATCACACCAAGGCACAACATGCCTCCTTCAAGGTAGCGCGCAGTCGTACCAGCCGTAAAATCGCCTAACCCTGCCAAGCTAAAAAGCCCCAGAAAACCAATAAAGACACCGGGGTTTGCGATCGTCAGTGAAAAGCTAGCCATAAGGCTACTTTTCATTCCCTTGGAACTTTGCGTGCTAGAATGTGTTTGATCAATATGCGGGTCAGATCGCCATGTATGAAATGCGAAAGCCGCCATAATCACTGCCCCAAAACCAATGAACCAAACTTCATAAGCCATGAAAAGCTTGTGAACCGCCCCCAAACCAAATGCAGCAAGGCCAGCATAAAATGTATCTGCGATAGCGGCGCCAAAACCTATGATCGTTGCTTCCAGCGCTTTACCTGACAGGCTCCTTTTCAGGCATATGATATTAACCGGACCAACAGGGGCAGAGACCAGAATGCCAAACAGTATGCCCCACAATGAATATCCAACAATATCAGCCATCTTTATTCCAAAAGCCTAACATCAGCCGCATATACTGACACTATATATTGGCGGTATATATAATATCTATTACAGTTTTCCAACGGATAAGCCTGATAGAAATCCGGCCCTAAGCAGACACAGCAGTTCCAAACAATTCAACGGTCGATAAAACAACAAGGCTTGAAATAATTGGCAAAAGTTTTATTTCCTATCCTTCAGTATTTTTCATTGGGTCAAAGGTTCAGGTCATGGCATCACGCGGTATTAAATTAGAGAATAGATCAGTTCTCCGACTGAAGGGGAGCGATATTCACACGTTCCTGCAAGGCTTGATAACAAATGATGTAAACCGTGCCACAACCAGTGACGCCGTTTACGCTGGTTTGCTAACGCCCCAGGGTAAATATCTATTTGATATGATCATTATTGCCGATAATGACGACTTATTGCTGGATATCGAACACGCGCGGAAGGACGATCTGGTTCGCCGCCTCACAATGTATAAATTACGGGCAGACGTTGATATTATTGACGAAAGTGAAGCCCTTAATGTTTGGGCTGTCGTGAGTGACAATGAAGACTATTCTGATATTTCAGAAGCTCCGATTTTCACGGACCCTAGGTCTAGCGCGCTCGGCAAACGGGTTATTACTGAGAGCGCCCTATCCGTTTCAGCTATGTCATTTGAAGATTACGAAAAGCTTCGCATTCAAAATACCGTTCCAGATGCCAGCCGTGATATGAAAACAGAGAAATATTTCTGGCTTGAAACCAATGCAGACAAGTTAAACGGCGTTGATTTTGATAAAGGCTGTTATGTGGGCCAGGAACTGACTGCCAGAATGAAACACCGAACAAGTATAAAGAAAAGCCTTGTTACCCTTAATAGCAAAGAAGCCCCGATCGCAGAGGGTGTTGCTATATTAAACGATGCTGGAAAAACAATCGGTGAAACACATAGTGCATGCGGTACAACAGCTATTGGGTTTGTCCGATTGGAATATTTGAAGGACGACGCTACCTTCACCGCTGACGATGTAGCCATAGAAATAACAGCCCCCTCTGATCAGTAACGATGTCTTATAATCCTGCAATTTAATCAAAGGGTTGCGGGCCTGTATAAAAATATAGCATGATCATGAATATAAAGAGGTTAGTTACATCGGAGGGACGACATGGCTAAGCGTAAAAAACAATCATCGCACAAGGAAATGAGCAAATCAGAAAAACAAAAGCTCATAGTTTTAGGTGCAACTGCCGCGGCAGCTATTTTGTTTTTTCTATTTTTAGGTAGCTAGAATTCTGGCTTTCCGGTGTGTTACTGTCACAAACAAAAAATTAGCTTCAAATTTCTGTACTCTCAGCACCGGTAATCATAACGATTTTATCCACCGCATCATTTGTCGATGTGAAGGCAAATATTCCACGATATACATTAATGAATTCTCGGCCTTCAAAAGGGATCACTGTATGGGAAAGCATATAGCCTGGGTTTGCAATCAGTTCGTTGAATTCACGCAGGCGTTCCGAAAGTGCTTCTGTGGCTAAAACATCCTCAAGCGCAGTTCCCTGGGCATTTTTTCCCGCCATTTTTTCAACTTCACTGCCCTGAAGTTTCATACGGTGGATGGTTTTACCGTCACGTTCAGCGCGTTCAATAACACTCGCCCACGGAAGAACTGAAGCACAGGTTAATGGTGTAAAGTTTTCCCACAATGCAGCGCCATTGGCCTTTGGGAAGGTTGGCCATTTTTCCGCAAATACAGCAACAGGATGCCTTGAAGGAATATCCCCAATACTAAGTGCATCTATCACGAACTTATCCGCCACATGTTTGTCCCGCCCCCAAGCGCGCTCTGATAAATATTTCGGTTAAAATTGCTGCCAACACATCATAATATTGGCAGCAAATATAAAGGCTTAAACCCTGAGGTCAGGTTTTACAACAAAGGACTTAACGATCCTTTAACGCCGCCTGTGCCGCTGCAAGGCGCGCAATCGGAACACGGAACGGCGAACAGGATACATAATCCAAACCAACATTATGGCAGAACTCTACAGACGCCGGATCACCGCCGTGCTCACCGCAGATACCAAGCTTGAGGTCAGCTTTGGTCGAACGACCACGCTCAGCGCCCAGTTTCACAAGCTCGCCAACACCGTCTATGTCAATCGATACAAACGGATCCTGCGCAAAAATATCCATCTTCACATACTGGTCAAGGAAACGGCCCGCGTCATCACGGCTGATCCCAATCGCGGTTTGCGTCAGATCATTGGTTCCGAACGAGAAAAAGTCCGCGGAATTAGCGATCTTGTTTGCCGCTATCGCAGCACGCGGAAGCTCGATCATGGTCCCAACCATATAATCAACCTTCGCGCCTTTTTCTGCGAATACTTCCTCGGCTACAGCCTCTACCTTGCCGCGCAGGATCGCAAGCTCGCTTTCGGTCGCCACAAGTGGGATCATAATCTCAGGTACAACGGTTTCACCTGTGTCAGCTTCAACAGCAAGCGCCGCTTCAAAAATCGCCCTTGCCTGCATCTCATAAATCTCTGGATATGTGATACCAAGGCGGCAACCACGGTGACCAAGCATCGGGTTAAATTCATGCAACTCGTTTGCACGCTGTTTCAGCTTCTTCACATCCATGCCGATCGCGTTTGCGACATCTTCGAACTCGTCATCTTCACGCGGTAGGAACTCGTGAAGCGGCGGGTCCAAAAGACGGATCGTTACCGGAAGGCCGCGCATGATCTTGAAAATCTCTTCAAAATCACCCTTTTGCATTGGAAGTAGTTTCGCAAGGGCTTCCTTGCGGCCCTTCAGGTCTTCTGCCAAAATCATCTGGCGTACGGCAATAATCCGCTCACCCTCAAAGAACATATGCTCGGTCCGGCAAAGGCCAATACCTTCCGCGCCGAACTCACGCGCCGCTGATGTATCGGTTGGTGTGTCCGCGTTCGTGCGAACCTTCAATTTGCGGTATTTGTCCGCCCATACCATTAGGCTTGCGAAATCACCAGCAAGCTCCGGTTGAAGAGTTTTCACTTCACCGATCATCACTTCACCGGAACCACCATCAATGGTGATAATATCGCCGGCCTTGATCTCACGGCCCATACAGGTCATCACACCGGCCTTACCATCGATGCGGATTTGGCCAGCACCCGATACGCACGGGCGACCCATTCCGCGGGCAACGACGGCTGCGTGGCTTGTCATACCGCCGCGCGCGGTCAAAATGCCCTTCGCTGCGTGCATACCGTGAATATCTTCAGGGCTGGTTTCAATCCGGCACAGGATCACGGCCTCACCCGCTTTTGCTTTTTCTTCTGCCGTGTCGGCGTCAAACACCACAATACCAGAAGCTGCACCCGGTGATGCAGGAAGGCCACGCGTTAAAATATCGCGCGGTGCATCAGGATCAAGCGTAGGGTGAAGAAGCTGGTCCAAAGCACCCGGCTCAACACGCATCACAGCTGTTTCCTCGTCGATCAGGCCTTCAGCAACCATTTCAACCGCAATCTTAAGCGCAGCCTTCGCGGTCCGTTTACCCGCGCGGGTCTGAAGCATCCATAATTTGCCGTTTTGAACCGTAAATTCGATATCCTGCATGTCGCGGTAATGCTTCTCAAGCTTGGCGAAAACATCCGCAAGCTGGCCGTAAACATCCGGCATGCTTTCTTCCATTGAGGGCGCAGTTGCCCCCGCCTTTTCGCGCGCACGTTTGGTCAGGTTCTGCGGTGTGCGGATCCCCGCCACCACATCCTCGCCCTGCGCGTTAATCAGATATTCGCCGTAATATTCGTTTTCGCCTGTCGATGGATCACGGGTGAAGGCAACACCGGTTGCAGACGTTTCACCCATATTACCAAAGACCATGGCCTGCACGTTTACGGCAGTACCCCACGCTTCGGGGATATTGTTGAGTTTGCGGTAAACCTTCGCGCGTTCAATGCGCCAGCTACCGAACACGGCGCCAATCGCGCCCCAAAGCTGTTCCTTGACATCAAGTGGGAACGGGCGGCCAAGCTCTTCTTCGGTTTTGGCTTTAAATTTACCCGCAAGTTCGCGCCAATCATCAGCGTCCAGATCCGTATCCAGATCAACGCCTTTTTCTTCCTTGTGGATTTCGATCAGTTCTTCAAAATGGTAATGATCAACGCCCAAAACCACGTCTGAATACATCTGAATGAACCGGCGATAGCTATCCCATGCGAAGCGCTCGTTGCCTGAGTTTCTCGCTAACCCCTGAACCGTTTCATCATTCAGACCAAGGTTCAAAACCGTATCCATCATGCCCGGCATGGATACCCGCGCGCCCGAGCGCACTGAAACCAACAATGGGTTATCGCTGTCACCAAACTTGGCACCAACGCTTGCTTCCACCGCCTTCAGCGCATCATTCACCTGCGCTTCCAGTTCTGCCGGATATTGACGCCCATTATCATAATAATAGGTACAAACCTCGGTGGTGATCGTAAGGCCCGGAGGAACCGGAAGGCCAAGGGATGCCATTTCAGCGAGGTTCGCACCCTTGCCACCAAGAAGGTTTTTCATATCCGCGCGACCATCTGCACTGCCGCCGCCGAAGCTATAAACCCATTTCGTCATTTTAGAGCGTCCTTTTATCCATCAAATGGAATGCATTAAAAAATTAAATCTATTTGCCCACTAAAGTGATAAGCACCCACACCTATCCGAAAAAACCTAACTTTTTCTTACTTGAATTAAATTATCTAACCTTCGATTTTCTCGAAATCCGCAACGGCGTTCACAGCACCCCGGATCGCATTCAGAATATTCAGGCGATTTTTACGAATGTCTTTATCATCAGCGTTCACAATAACGGCGTCAAAGAAGGCATCGATCGGTGCGCGCAGTTTCGCAAGCGCTGCCATCGCGCCCTCGAAATCTTCTCCTTCAAGCGCTGTTTTTGCGGCATCACCATTTACCCTTAGTGCGTCAGCGAGGGTTTTCTCTTCCGCGCTTTCAAGGCGATCAACCTCAATCGCACCATCGTACGCACGATCATCCTTTTTCTCTTCGATCTTCAGGATGTTTGCTGCACGTTTGTAACCCGCGAGCAAGTTGACACCATCATCGGTATCAAGGAAAGCCGTTAGAGCATTTACGCGGTTCAATACGCGAACCAAATCATCATCACCGTTTGCAAATACAGCATCGATCAAATCGTGACGGATACCCTTTTCCCGTTGCTGAACCTTCAGACGATCAGCGAAAAATGATAGAAGCCCGATTTGAACATCATTTAATTGAATAAACTCTGTAAGTGGTGCATGCCTTACCTTAGTTCGTCCGACATCATCAGTTTCTAAAACTTCACCATGGCCCCATGCTGTTGGAGATTCGTCATTATTATCAAACTTGCTGTATGTATTATACGCTATTTCAATTATACTCTTATTACTCAAACGAAGCTCATTCTCAGTAATTAAACGAATTACCCCAAGTGCAGCTCTACGCAATGCGAATGGATCTTTTGAGCCTGTGGGTTTCTGATCAATCGCAAAAAAGCTAACTAATGTATCGAGTTTTTCGGCTAACGCTACGGCAACAGAAACTGGCGCTGTTGGGCATTCGTCATTCGGGCCAAGCGGTGAATAATGATCCTTGATTGCATCGGCAACCGCATCGCTTTCGCCCTGCTTCAGCGCATAATAACGGCCCATCGCACCCTGTACTTCAGGGAACTCATAGACCATGTTGGAAACAAGGTCTGCTTTCGCAAGCTCGGCTGCGCGTTCCGCCGCGTCCGCGTCACAGCCCGGAATGAAATTAGCAAGATAACGCGCCAGTTTTTTCATGCGCTCAACGCGGTCATGAACGCTGCCCAAATCTTTGTGGAATACGATTTCCTTAAGGGCATCCAGATTATGATCCAGCTTGCCTTTCAAATCCTGATCCCAGAAGAATTTCGCGTCTGAAAGCCGTGCTGATAGAACGCGTTCGTTCCCGGCTGCTACCGCATCGCCGCCGTCAGATGGTTCGATATTGGCAACCGTGATAAAATACGGCGCAAGTTTGCCGGTGTTCGGATCACGGGTTACGAAATATTTCTGATCCTTTTTCATGGTCAGGATCAAAACTTCCTCAGGCACTTCCATGAAGCTTGGATCGAACCCGCCCATCAGGGGCACTGGCCATTCGATAAGCCCAGCGACCTCTGCCAACAAACCGCGATCTTCAACCCATTCAAGGCCTTTCGCTGCTGCCAGTTCTTTCGCCTTCGCTTCAATAAGTTCCGCACGCTCACCAGCGTCCAGCATGACCTTATGCTCAAGCAATTTTGCCTTATAGTCAGCAAAGTCAGTAACTGTGAGCTCGTCCGGCGCCATAAAACGGTGGCCCGATGTGGTGTTACCAGATTTGATGCCTTCAACTTCAAGATCGATAGTTTCACCGTCAAGAATGCACAGGATTGAATGCAATGGGCGCACCCATTTTAACATTCCGCTGCCCCAGCGCTGTGACTTGGGCCATGGGAAGTTTTTGATTGTATCCGCTAGCAGGTCTGCAACGACCTCGGCTGTTTGCTTACCCTTCTTTTCAATGACCGCGAAAAGGAACGTACCCTTTGGTGTTTCGCGTTCTTCGCAGGCATCGCGCGCCACACCAGCACCGCGCAGGAAGCCTTCGATCGCTTTTTCGGGCGCATCTGCACGCGGGCCGCGGCGTTCCTCGCGCACATCAGGGGTACTGACAGGAAGGTTTGTGACATTAAGCGCAAGGCGGCGCGGTGTTACATAGGCATCGGCACCGTCAAACTTAAGGCCCGCAGCCTTAAGGCCATCGGTTATCATGCGCTTAAGGTCATCAGACGCCTTTTTCTGCATCCGTGCAGGAATTTCTTCCGAGAATAATTCAATCAGGAGATCAGCCATTTTATTTCTCCCATCCATAGTCGTTTTTCCAACGATCTTCGTTCTTTTCAATCCATACGTCACAGCACCCTTTAGCAAGGTCGCGCACGCGGCCAATATAGGCCTGTCGTTCCGTAACCGAAATCACACCGCGCGCGTCGAGCAAGTTGAAGGTGTGGCTTGCACGGATACATTGCTCATAGGCAGGCAGCGGTAATTTTGCTTCCAACAGTTTCGCGCACTCGTCTTGCGCTTCAGCAAAATCACGGAAAAGCTTTTCGGTATTGGCATGCTCGAAATTGAAGGCAGACTGTTGTTTCTCATTCTCGAGAAATACATCACCGTACGTGACGCCTGCGCCGTTATAATCCAGATCATAAACATTATCGACGCCCTGCACGAACATCGCAAGGCGCTCCAGACCATACGTCAGTTCACCAGCGACAGGCTTGCAGTCAAAGCCGCCCATTTGCTGGAAATAGGTATATTGGCTCACTTCCATACCGTCACACCAGATTTCCCAGCCTAGGCCCCATGCCCCGAGGGTTGGGCTTTCCCAATCATCCTCAACAAAGCGAATATCATGAAGGTCTGCGTCAATCCCGATTGCCTTCAAACTGCCAAGGTAAAGGTCCTGCATGTTGGCGGGGCTTGGTTTCAAAACCACCTGAAACTGGTAATAATGCTGCAATCGGTTCGGGTTTTCGCCGTAACGGCCATCAGTTGGGCGGCGGCATGGCTGTACGAAGGCCGCATTCCAAGGCTCTGGACCCAATGTTTTCAGTGTTGTCGCCGTATGAAATGTCCCCGCGCCCATTTCCATATCATAGGGCTGTAGGATCACGCAGCCGCCATTTTCTGGACGTGCCCAGTATTCCTGCAAGGTCAGGATCATTTTTTGGAAAGGCATCGCAGTCTTGGATGCAGAGGATACAGAAGTGGACATAGGCATTTATACCAGTCAATAAGAGGTCACAGCATTAAGAAAACCCACTTTGATAAGATTGAGTTTCCTTAAAGAATCTTTGGCGGCAACCTAGCCCCTAGCCCATACGTGGTCAAGCACAGAGATGGGACATATCATTGCTTTTTATCAAGCAATAACTGGCCCCATGACAAAATGAACACATATGAGCTGATATTGAGCAATGAATGGAAAGCTATGTACCATTATATCCCGAGTTGTGTGCTATCCTATACGCTTTGTTACATCATTTCCTGAACAAAGTGATTGGCTTTGTCATTCAGGGCCGAGGCCTTGGACCGAAGTTCGGAAACGGCCCCCAAAACATCGTTTGCATGCCCGAGCGTATCAGAAGACGCAGCATTGACATCATTTACCACACCAAGCACTTTTCCAGCACCACCTGCCGCGTGATTGACAGAGACCGCAATTTCCTGTGTGGCTTCGCCCTGTTGCCGCACGGCCTCTGCAACATCAAGGGCGATATCATTCACCTCTTCCATCGTGCCAGAGACAGCGGAAATCCCAGACACAGCGCCTTCGACACCTTTTCGAATTTCGGATATCTGACCGGAAATTTCCTCTGTTGCTGTTGCCGTTTGCGCAGCTAATTGTTTGACCTCTGACGCGACAACAGCAAAGCCCTTGCCCGCCTCGCCAGCGCGCGCTGCCTCTATCGTTGCATTGAGGGCCAGTAAATTTGTTTGCTCGGCAATGTCAGAAATAAGGTCAACCACTTCGCCGATATGTCCTGCGGAGGCAGACAGGCTTTCAACTGTCGATGCCATAGCCTCTGCCTGATTTTGTGCCCTATCGTTGGCACGCTGTGACTGGTTTATTTGATGATTAATAGCTTCAATGGACGCCGATAATTCCTCTGCTGCGGCTGAAACCTGCTCTACACTTGCTGTTGTTTGTTCTGCATTTCCTTTAGCGACGCCCGCGCTTTCGCTCGTTGCTGACGCCAGTGAGGACATGGACTGCACCGAGCTGTTTACTTGCTCTATAGCAGCCATCACATCCTGAATAAGCGCCCCAATATCTGCCTCAAAGCTTGCAGCGAGTTCCTGACGTAGTTTTTTGTTCGCCAACCTTTGTTCTTCCTGTGCTGTCTGTTCTGCCGCGAGCCGCTCTCGCTCTTTCGCTTGTTCAAGCCTCTCCATTTCCTGGCGGGCGATCCTATCAGCTTCCGCTTGCGCTCTTTGCTGTTCCTCAAGTTCTGCTTTTTCAATCAAGCTGTTTTGAAACAGTTTCAGGGCCTTGGCAATTGCACCCAATTCATCGCCGCGGGCGAGGCCGGGGATCGCAAGGCTGGCATCGCCAGTTTCTGCCATTTTGGTCATAACCTCGGTAATACGTGCCATCGGCTTAATGATCGATAGAGCGAGTGATAAAACACTGACACCAATCACTAACGTAGCCATAACAACAATGATGGGCATATTCGCCTTGCTCTCGTTAACAATTTCAGCGGCATTTGGGCCGAGCGTATCCTGTGCGGTTTGCAGTTTGTTCTGAAGCCCATCAAGCGCCAATGCAACGCGGGGGCCGATTTGATCGAGAGCGCTGGCATAAATTTCATCACGGGTTATGGTATCATCGGACTGAACAGCGCGGTTAAAAGCAGAGTTATAGGCGGTTATTTCTTCCTCCAACTCGGTCAAGAGGGTACGTGTCGATGGATCTGCAATCAGTTGTTGGATAAGGCCCTGAGTTTCGACGATCTCGGCATAATTATTAGTAACTTCACGCGCCTGTTCACCGTTCAAGCTTGTTCGGTATTTAAGCGCTGCTATACGCATCTGCATGAAGTCTTCTGCGATATCAGAAACCAGATTTTGTGCACGCGCGGTGGCGCGGTATTCGGTGAATGTATCACCCAATTTGTCGGTATTTATATAACCAAATCCACCAATAAGAAGAACACCAATGATGGAAAATGCCGCCAGAATAGCAAGTTTGACAGAAACTGAAATTTTTTGAAACATCGACCCCTCGTCTATTTCAATCGTTAATCCAATCTCCCTTAAAACTCAAAACACCCCATTTTGCTGTACGGCGAGATCAGAAGTGTGGATCAAAAATAGACGAAATAAGATGCACCTATCGTGAAAGGCACAAGCAAATACTTGATGAGAAAACCCCGAATTTCTCATTGAATAGCCCCGATAGAGCATGTGGTATAAAGGCTAGGCCGTCAGAATGATAGGAGCACCCTTGGTCACGACAAAACTGTGCTCGAACTGGGCACCAATTCCACCATTTGCAAGACGGAGTGTCCAACCATCATCATCCTCCGCGTACGATCTGCTTTTGGTCGCAAGAAAAGGTTCAATTGTTAGAACCTGTCCTTCCACAAGGCGTTTGCGGTCGCTCGGGTAATATTTATTGGAAACGGTAGGTTCCTCGTGGATCCATGCGCCAACACCGTGGCCGTTCAATCCTTCAATGATATTATAGCCATGCTTTTTCGCTTCTCGCTCAACCACCTTGGCGATAATATTGATGGGCTCGCCTGCCTTAGCCGCATACATGGCCTTGCGCTGCGCCGTTTGGGTAACATCCAACAATTTCTGCCGCTCAACGCTGATTTCACCAACCGCGAAGCTTGCCCCTGTATCACCGAAGAAACCATCTTTTTCCGCTGATACATCGATGTTGACCAATTGCCCTTCCTGAAGCGGAACATCATCAGGAATACCGTGCGCGATCGCAGTTTCGACCGAAATACAGGTAAAGCCCGGAAAATCATAAGCAAGCATGGGCGCTGACTGCGCACCTCGTTCAGCGAGCATACGCCCACCGATCATATCAAGCTCGCGCGGTGTTACCCCTGGCCTAACCGCTGCCCCCATCTCGCGGAGTACATCGCGGCAGATTGCCCCAATTTCCTGAAGTTTTTTTAAACTATCGACATCATTAACTGTCATATTTCGCCGTTTTCCCTAATTCGCTCATGGTGCTGAATAACCTCGCGAATAATAAAATGAAGGAACTTTTCACTGAAAGCCGGATCGAGGTTAGCAGATTTCGCGAGATCCCTGAGCCTCGCAATTTGCTTTTCCTCCCGTGATGGATCAGCGGGTGGCAGATCATGCTCTTTCTTATAAAAACCAACTTTTTTTGTAATCTTAAAGCGTTCCGCCAACATAAAAACAAGTGCAGCATCAATATTATCAATGCTTTCGCGGTATTCCTGAAGTTTCTTTTTGTGATTCAATTCCATCTTATCAATAGTTCCTATTCATATAGAAACTATTCCCTTCATTTCAGAATTACAGCCCAAATCTGTTCCACCACATACGTTCTTCAACAGCACTGATTAACCCTGCTGGCAAATCTTCAACCTTACCCAATCGGTTTGCTGTTACAATTTCATCAATTGATATCTGTCCGCTTTTTAAGCCCAACAAAGCGCCAAATTTTGATTTCTTTTCACCAACGACTTTCAAAACGACCTTGTCGCCGAAACGGTCCCGCATGACCGAGCGAACATCGCCGACGCCGTCAACCAAACCAAGCTTAATCGCTTCATTCCCGGTAAACACATCGCCAGAGAATATCTTGCCCCGCAGTCCTTTGAGACGCTTACCGCGGCGTTTTCTGACCATTGATTTGAAAAATTCGTGGATTTCATCCTGAATTTCGCGGAGCCTTGCAATATCTTCTTCTTTTTCATCAGCAAAGCTATCGAGCATGGATTTGCTTTCGCCGGCTGTGTAAACGCGGCGTTCGACACCTATTTTCTTGATAGCTTCCTGAAAACCAAATCCGCTTGAAATAACGCCGATACTTCCAACAAGCGAGGCTTCATTCACATAAATTTCGTCTGCTGCGAGCGATATCATATAGCCACCAGACGCGGCGACATCCTCAGCAAACGCCAAGACAGGAATGTCTTTTTCGTCGGCATATGCGCGAATTCTATCTGTAATCATCGCTGACTGAACCGGCGAACCACCCGGCGAATTAACGAGAAGAGCCACCGCCTTTACACCCTGCATGGTGAAAGCCTGCTCAATTTGATCTGCTACACTCGCCAAGTTTAGATTTGAGCGGAAACGACCACCGCCAGAGGCAATTACCCCTTCCAGGCGGATAACAGCGACCTTCGGCGCTGGTTCACCAAAAACAGTTTTTTTCAGTTGAAACCATGCTGTCGAAATTGTTTTGCGCATGTCGTTTTCTTCTCCAGAGGAATAGCGTTTATTATTCGTGCCGTATTGTTAGCGGTTTTAAAGACTGCGTGCAAAGCCTTTCAAGTCAAGCGCCTTACCTTTTCGCAATATTTCCTCTGCCGCGCTGGTGTAACGCTCTTCTTCGCCGTGCAACGCCAACCCCGGCAACAAGGATACTGCACCAGATACACCCTTGCGACCTTGAATGATTACCCGCTTTGCCTTGCGCCCTGCGCGCGGCCAAAATGGCATAATAATCAAATCACCGACCCGGCCGTATAAGTGACTGATCACTTCATCCATACGGTCAGCACGGTAAACAATTGTAATGGTTCCTTTTTGCTTTGCATAATGGACACAAAACCTGATCCAATCCTTGAGGGTTGCATTCAGGTCCATATGCGCCTGGCCTTTATTGTCGTCAGGTGGCCTTATGGCCTTACCTTCTGGCAAGTACGGCGGGTTTATCATTACATGATCATAACGGGATTGAGGACCGGACAAATCCTTGATCGATGCCTTTTGAACTAAAACACTATCTTCCAGTCCATTCAGAACAATATTTTTCTCGGCCAAGGCAACCATTTCATCCTGAATTTCAATCCCCGTAACGCTAACACCCTCAACACGTCTGGCAAGGCAAAGTGAGGCGCCAGCCGAGCCAATCCCCCCTTCAAGAACATGGTCACCTGATTTTGCGGGGACAGAGGCCGCAAGCAACACAGTATCCATCGATACTCTGTATCCATCCTTAGGTTGGATCAGGCGAACACTACCATCGAGAAAATTATCTATGGTTTCATTTTCAGCCATAGGCTTTAGTTCCAACCCTAAAATTCTACATTTAAACTGTTTAGTTAAAGTATAATGAAACCTATTGCCTATCTTCAATGCATAATAACAGACCTAATATATTTGTAACAATTATGTGCCCTATCAGCGCACCTACCGACATTTTCTTGATCAAATAAGGCAAGAACACTACAGTCCGCCTTAATTTGATTCTTTTTCATTTGGAAAGGCCACTTTATGTCACGCTCGTCACAAGCAGAAAACGCACAGCCAGAGAATGTTGTGCCGCTTCATGGTAGCCCAAAGAAAAAAGAAACAAGCCCCATTGATACCCTTCAAGCGATGGTCGCTGATGAAATGAATGAGGTGAACGAGGCTATCCTGAACCGTATGGAAAGCCCGGTTGCTCTTATCCCGCAATTAGCAGGTCATTTGATCGCGTCTGGCGGCAAACGATTACGTCCAATGCTGACCCTCGCGTCCGCGCGCATGCTAGGATACGAAGGCAAGCGCCACATTAACCTAGCAGCATGTGTAGAGTTTATCCACACAGCAACCTTATTACATGATGATGTGGTTGATGAAAGCGAACTGCGCCGTGGCCGCAAAACCGCAAATGTGATCTGGGGTAACCAACCGAGTGTACTGGTTGGTGACTTCCTCTTCAGCCGGTCCTTCGAATTAATGGTAGAAGATGGCTCCCTGAAGGTTTTGAAGATTTTATCACGCGCATCCTCCATTATCGCCGAGGGTGAAGTTCTTCAGCTAACGACCGCGAATGACACCTCAACAACCGAAGAGGTTTACCTCGAAGTTATTGCCGCGAAAACGGCTGCCCTCTTTGCAGCTGCCTGTGAAATTTCGGGCGTAGTTGCCGAGCAAGGTGAAAAGGTTGAAACCGCGCTTTCTACATACGGCAAATATCTTGGTATTGCCTTTCAAATTGTTGACGATGTTCTCGATTATTCCGCGAAACAGGCAACGCTTGGCAAAACAGTCGGCGACGACTTCCGCGAAGGCAAAATTACCCTGCCTATCATTCTTGCGTTCCACCGCGGAGATGATGAAGAACGCGCTTTTTGGAACCGAACCATGGCTGACCTTAACCAGCAGGACGGTGATCTTGATCATGCCCTTGATCTCTTGAACAAGCATACAGCGCTTGAAGACACGATCGAGCGCGCGAAACATTACGGCGCCATGGCAAAGGACGCGTTAGGAACTTTCCCGAACAATCCTGCGAAACAGGTTCTTTGTGATATTGTTGATTTCTGCATTTCACGCGCCTACTAGAAAAAGACGGCATACAACACTAAAAGTCTGTATTTAGACAATCCTTTAAAAACCAACAAAACTGAAACTCATTATAATACGAAAAAGCCCGGCAAATCTGCCGGGCTTTGATCGTTTTAGCTCCCTTGATAAGTATAAAAATACCTACCTTACGCGCTCGCGTATTTACGGCGGCGCTGTAGTGATAGACCTGTTAGGCCAAAGCCCAGGATCATCATCAACCAAGTTGCCGGCTCTGGAATAGCTGTAACGCTAAAGCCCGCGATACGGAAGTCGTCGTTACCTTGCGCGGCGCCAATTCCAAATAGTTCAGAGGCAAAAAGGCCTGGTGCAAACGAGAATGTGTTTGAGAACGGAATATCAACCTGACCACCAACTATTGGGGTATTACCACCAAAGCCGATCAACTGACCGAAGCCATCAACATCCTGGAAGAAACGGAACTGATCGTTATCATCAACAAACGAGAATGTTACAGAGTTCAAACGCACGCGCTGGCTGAAATCAAAAACAAGAATGTCATTGGCGCGGCGACCGTCAACATTTGTCGAATCTGGAACTTCATCACCTTGGCGTGGTCTTTCCTCATCAGGGCCTAAAACACCGAGACCTCCAGTAGACTGGAACACATCACGTGTACCGATGCGAATACCATCGCTGTCAAACGTGCCCGCGCGAACTGCCAAGTCTACACCCATCACTGAGAAAAATGCTTCATCAACGGCACCGCCGCCTTGTCTGAAATCGAAATCAACATTAAAAACTGTAGTTGCATTAGCTGCAGGAGCAATAAAGAATGCCGCAGCAGCAATTGTCTTGAGTAATTTTTTCATTGTACCTCCCAATGTACAAACTAGTTACATACTTACTTAGGAACGCACCTGAGATACTTTCTTTGCCTGAGTATCATTTGTCCTAAATGCTATAGCCATCTCAATCTACACAATTTTAATCTTTTGTTAACTCTTTTTTAACCCTTAATTCGCGCATAACGTTTTTTTTGATTAAACCGAAGACATAATGGCTTTTTTACAACAGGTTCAGACGTATCAGTTAAAAAACATAATGAATAAAAATGGTTAATACCCACAGCCTGAATATCACACAAAAAAACAGCGACGCAAAAGCGCCGCTGTCTATACATTTTATAGTTTTAATCTTACCTATGGATTATGCAAATTGCTTGCTTGTGCGGCGTTTGCGCGCCAGCCCAACAATGCCAAACCCAAGGATCATCATCAACCAAGTCGCTGGCTCAGGAACAGCCGATACGGTAAGCGATTGCAGTTTAAACGCATCACGACTTCCAATAGCACCCAATCCGAATGTATTTCCTTGACCAAGGTTCAAATTAACAGTGCTTGCTATTGAGCCAGGATTAGGATTGATTAACCCAGCCGTTAGACTATTTGGTGTGAATTCAACACCGCCAAACCCAGTAAAATTACCACTGAAGAAGCTGAAATTAGCTGTCTCGATAGTTACCTTCTGGTTGAACCGGAAAACTAAGATTTCGTTGCTGAATGCACCATCTACACGGTGATCATCACCTCCACCAACGCCATCTGGGTCACCTTCAAGATCGAATACCAACCCAAAACTGTTCTGCAGAACGCCGTCGTTATCCAACCCACCACTTAAAGGCAAAGTAAGGTCGTTGTCGTTAGCACGGAAACCAAAAACATCAACGCTTAGAGTTCCAAGCGTAAAGGTTAAAGAGTCGTCCGCGTTGCGAACGCCAGCGCCAGCGCCTGTTGTAAAATCAAAAGTTGTACTAGCTGAAGCAGCAAGTGAGCCCGCGAATACGGCTGCTGCAGCGATTAATTTAGTTAAGTGTCTCATTATTATTCCCCAGTCTTCAAGGATGTTTCACATAATGTTTTTTTGTTGTTCAAAAGCCAAAAGGCTCTGACAATGCCTGAAATAAATTAAATATTACGAACCTGAATATTTTACTCGTTTTTATGAGATGATCTATACCATGAATTGTAAGCCTGAATTAAAGTTAATTTTTTATTAATTTTAATTTTTTTCACTACAAACTAATAAAAATACAACAAGCTATTGATAAATAAAGAAATATCAGAACTCATAAAAACAAGTCTTGCGCTTGTTATAGTATACCATAATTTTTAAACCATTAACCTTTTGTTAACTATTCGAGTAAAATAGTGATTCGCGAACCAACTCGCTTTTATAAATACAACTCAAACCAACAAACGTTTTCGTGATCTAGACAAATCGACTATGATAAAAAATTCTATAGCCTCAGCATTGCTGCTAATGTTGCCACTGACGGCAATCTCATTGCCTTTATGGTCATCTGAAAACAAAAGGCAAATGCCTGAGAATATTTCGTTGGCAGATAGTCAAACCGCGCCCCCCCTTAATGTCTTTGCCGCAGCGAGCTTAACATCCGTATTGAATAGCCTGAACAATCATTGGCAAAATCAAAGCTCCGAGACTACACCCACAATTGTAACCGGCCCAAGCGGCACGCTCGCACGTCAAATCGCTGCAAAGGCCCCTGCAGATATCTTTATTTCTGCTAACAAAGAATGGATTGATTATCTGACAACAACGGGCTCGATCGCAACAGACGTCGAAACCCTAGCAAGCAATAGGCTTGTTCTCGCGATACCAAAAAATAACAAAGCTATGGTTCCAATAAACGCTCTTTCAGGCATAAAATCTTTCCTTCTATCATCGCACCGCATAGCAATTGCCAATCCAAAAATCTCACCGCTTGGCGCGTATACAGTTAACAGCCTTCAAAAAATCAATCTATGGAGCGAAGTAGAAGCCAAAGCAGCATATGCCAATAACGCCCGCGCTACTCTACTGCTTGTAGAAAGAGGAAATATTCCAGGTATCGTTTATCAAAGCAGTGCGATACAAAGCGACAAAGTAGAAATCATCGCATCTTTCAAAAATGCCGAAGACATTCAATATTATGCGGCTATTATTACAGGCAGTAAGAACAAAAAGGCAGCCGCCGACTATTTAAAGTTCCTGATGTCCAAGCAGGCTGAAAATATATGGCAATCCTTTGGGTTTTCATCCAAACTTCAAAACCCTATAGAAGATTAATAATACGAGTATAAAACTCTATGAATCTCGATCTATCAGATGCCAACTTTGGGACGCTTGAGCAAATCACACCGCTTGTTGCGAAGGTACTTTGTAAAAATCCAAGCCCCTATACGTTTACAGGCACACAAACCTATATTGTCGGCACGTCATCGGTGGCAGTGATTGACCCCGGCCCTGTCGATATGGAACACGGAAACGCCATCCTAAAGGCAATCGGTGGGCGCGACGTTAGTCATATTCTAGTGACCCATACTCACCTGGACCATTCCCCGCTTTCAAACTGGCTGTCTGAGCAAACAGGTGCGCCAATATATGCGTTTGGCAGGCACGGAACAGGCCGATCCGGCGGACTAGAATTTGAAGAGGTCGAAGCAGGCGCCGATAAGGACTTTACGCCCGATCATATCATTGCTGACGGCGACAGTATCAATGGCGATGATTGGACATTGGAGTGCATCCACACGCCCGGTCACACCTCCAATCATGTCTGTTTTAAACTCAATGAGGAAAATTCTATTTTCGTTGGTGACCACCTGATGAAGTGGGCAACAACGGTCATTTCGCCGCCTGACGGTGACATGCGGGCCTATTTAAAAAGCATAGAGAAACTAAAATCATTCAAAGCTGACACACTTTACCCCACCCACGGGCCTACAATAGAAAACGGCAATGCTTTTATCCGCGGTGTAATCATCCACCGAAAAATGCGCGAAGGCCAGATATTAGAGCATCTTAAGGGCGGTCCTTGCACAATCCCTCACATCGTCAAAAGCATGTATAAGGATGTGGACAAACGCCTCCACGGCGCGGCAGCGCGCTCGGTTTTCGCGCATATTATCGCGCTCCATGACGAAAATCGTATTGCCTGCGAAGGCCCCTTATCGCTTACAACCTCATATTATCTGCCATAATAATTTGACTGTAACATAAGAAAATATCACGAATTTCCTGAAATCCAGCGTTGCATAACGGTGCAGCGCACTATATTTATACTGCCGAGTTAACTCAAAGCTCGATTATCGGCAATGGCCATGATCCAGCGCCAGTATGATACTGTATAGATACCAGCTTATCGAAGTTTAAAAGAATGCGGTCTGTTTTACCGCAAACGGGAGATGATTGATGAATCTTGTTTCAACCCCAGAAGTTGATCCAACCCTTGACTTGGTTGAGGAAATCAATCGCCTACGTCGTGAGAAAAATGCTGTTATCCTTGCCCACTATTATCAGGCTGCCGAAATTCAGGATATCGCTGATTTTGTCGGCGACAGCCTTGATTTGTCACGTAAGGCCGCTGAAACAGACGCTGATGTTATCGTCTTCTGCGGCGTTAAGTTTATGGCTGAAGTGGCAAAAATACTGAGCCCGAATAAAACAGTAGTATTACCAGACCTGAAGGCCGGATGCAGTTTGGAAGATAGCTGCCCACCCGACGAATTCAGAAAATTCATCGATGCCAACCCTGACCATATGGTGCTCTCTTACATCAATTGTTCAGCGGCAATTAAATCAATGACCGATATTATCGTCACCAGCTCCAACGCCGAACATATCGTATCTTCATTACCCGAAGACCAGAAAATTATTTTCGCGCCTGACAGGCATTTGGGCGGTTACCTGTCACGCAAACTTGGCCGTGACATGCTACTGTGGCAAGGGACCTGTATCGTCCACGAACTCTTTAGTGAAAAAGAACTGATCAAGCTGAAAGCAAAGCACCCTGACGCGCCGGTTGCAGCGCACCCCGAGTGCCCTGATCAGATCGTTCAGCATGCAGACCATGTGGGTTCCACAAGCTCGATCCTCGATTTTTCAATCAAATCGGATGCCGATACAATCATTGTCGCGACAGAACCAGGCATTATCCACCAGATGGAAAAAGCGGCCCCCCATAAAACCTTTATCGGCGCGCCGGGCGCGGACGGCAATTGTAACTGTAACACCTGCCCTTATATGGCGCTCAATACCATGCAAAAGCTTTATACATGCCTGCGCGATCTCGGCCCCGAAATTGACCTTGATGAGGAAACTCGCGTGCTCGCGGAAAAGCCGCTTCGCCGTATGCTGGAACTCAGCCCAACCAAAGGCCCATCGAAGGATGTATCGGCGATTGGTGAATAACCATGAGTGTGGCAAACGGGGATTTCCCACTCTCTAGCGCAGAGATTGACCATTTTATCGATACGGCGTTCGCAGAGGATATCGGTGCGGGTGATGTAACGTGCGAAACAGTTATCCCTGAGGGTGCAATATTATCCGCAACGATGAACGCACGCGAAGATATGGTCATCGCTGGCCTACCCTTAATGACCCCCATCTTCAAACGCCTCGACCCCGATTGTACGATAGAGACTTTCGCCGAAGACGGCGAAAGGCTTAGCCCCGGCAGTAAAATCATGACCATTAGCGGTAAGGCGCGGGCGCTTTTGTCCGCTGAGCGCACGGCCCTCAATACGCTACAGCATTTATCCGGCATTGCGACCCTCACCCGCCAGTATGTTGATGTGATCGAAGGCACAAACGCCCGCTTACTCGATACGCGAAAGACCATTCCGGGGCTCAGGATGCTCGGCAAATACGCGACGAAAATGGGCGGTGCCAAAAACCACCGTATCGGCCTTTTTGACGCAGTGATGATTAAAGACAATCATATCGCGGTCGCGGGCTCGGTTGAAAAGGCAATTTTGGGCGCGAAAGCTGCTGGACGGCGGGATATTCAAGTCGAGTGCGACACGCTCAGCCAAGTGTCCGATGCCCTTAAGTTTGGTGCCAATAGCCTTCTTCTTGATAACATGCCGCCCGAAACACTGCGTCAGGCGCTTGAAATTGTGGGCGGCAAAATACCGTGCGAAGCATCAGGCGGCGTCAATCTTCAAACCATTAGGGCGATCGCTGAAACGGGCATCAATTTTATCTCTGTCGGACGTCTGACCCAATCTGCCCCCGCGGTTGACATTGGTTTGGATTATGGCGGTTAGGTCAAAGTCTACGGCTTTATAAAAACTGGTTCGGAAGCTGTTATTTTTGAAAAATAAACAATCCCGTCAAAATCATCTGAAGCTCTCTCTAGAAAAACGTTCTCAGGTGCTGGATTGCCTTTATTATACTCCAGCTTATTCAACCCACAGCTATTAATACATGCCCAGACTTCTCCTGTTTTAAAAGATAAAACGATTGAAAAAGGTTTCATGGCCTTAAGGTGCAAGGCGATTGGCTTGTCAACACCTTGTCGCTTTGTAAGTCGTGTATGATTATTTCCTCCAAAAAATAGGATACGGTCATAAATACCTGTTTTGATGTAACCATCAATGTTTTCAGCCATAAACTCATCGCGTGTGACAGAAATCGCACTCTTATCATGCTCAGTCTGGGGTAAATCAACTGCTACCACATCGAGCTGAAAGCCTTTCGATAGCTGCCTGAGGTCATTAATCATGCCTAACATAGCCTTGCTTTGACGACCGTCGCCGTGCTGAAACCAAAACTCATTTGTAGTCAATCGATCGATGGCTGTTGCAGCATCCACATCATTTCCTGCTTGCACAAAATCTGTCAGAACATCATTTTGATACACAGGCATCTCAAGCGCCACCAACACCCGTTCGCCCGCCATTGCATAATGGCATGCTAGAGCAGACAAAAAAACAGGCATTTCGTTGGAGCCATGAAGTTCGCCGATAAATATCAACTTCTCATCCTCAATCGCATTAATAACTGAGGTCATATCCACAGGCGACTGGCACGTATATTTTTCGGCAAGAACCGCATGAGTAGACATGAACAGCACACACAACAACACTATGCAATTGTAGGTTTTCTGCATCCCCAATCCCTCTCATCGTCAAATTACAAACGAGCTACTTTGTGTTCATTCATTGCAAAATTAACTGTGCCACATATATATCAATAGACAAGCGCGAAGTATTTGGACGATATGAAAAAACAGAAAAACAAAAAAAGAAGAAAACGTAAAACTATAAAAATAAGCCAGAATAGTAACTGGGCGCTTAGAACTGATTGGCTCCCCATTTTCCTATGGTTTGGCTTACTTGCGCTGATTGCTTCCTTGTTCTTTAACAAAGGACTATCGGCAACATTATCAATTCTACTAGGTACATTAATCGCTCTAACATTTGCAATTGAGGTCGACCCTAAAAAATGGGGATTTATGGTATATTTATGTACTGGTCTAGGCGGGGTAATTGGCTATCTTTTTGCTCTTGAAAAGTCACTGACGCTTGACGGTACAGGTTTCTCCATATTAGCCGGGCTAGTCGTTGGCTTTTTCAGTCAAATATGGGTTAAACACCTACAAATATAGATTTTACCTGATACCCTTTAAATTCTTGTTTGCTCCAAACATCATATTCCCCTATTGCTGTTTGCCTTGATGGGGTATTGCGCACCGTGCGCTGGGTAAGGTTTGGGCAGATGCAGTCGGAAAATATTCAAAGCGCATTTTATATGATGCTGGGCATGATGGGGTTTGCAGTAAACGACGCCTTCATGAAGCTCGTATTGGCTGACCTTAATCTTTATCAGTCGATTTTTGTGCGCGGTATTTTTGCGACCGCGTTTCTTGGTATCCTCGCTGTTCGCTCTGACGCACTAAAGAACAGCCGCCAGCATTTTAACCGCCATATCATTGTGCGCACGTTGTGTGAACTTGGCGGTACGATCTTTTTCCTAACCGCACTTGTCCATGTGTCCTTGGCGGACGCGAGTGCTGTATTACAAGTCATGCCGCTTGCGGTTACCCTTGCCGCCGCGCTTTTCATGCGTGAGGCCGTTGGTTGGCGCCGTTATCTTGCGATCTTAATCGGATTTTTTGGCGTTATGCTTGTCATCCAACCGGACGGCAGTAGCGCAGAAGGCGGGGGATTTAATATCTATTTCCTTATGCTTTTTGGCACCATCGCCTGCATGGTGGTGCGTGACCTGACGACCCGAAGAATTTCACCCAATATCCCAAGCATGTTCATCGCCTTTTATACAAGCCTTGCTGTAATGCTGATGGGGGCCATCCTCTCGGTTTTTGAGCCGTGGAAGGTGATCACACTTGTTCATATGGCTATGCTCGCGGGTGCGGCTGTTTTCATCTTTCTCGGCTATATCGGTACTGTTATGGCGATGCGCTTGGGCGATGTAGGGTTTGTTGCCCCGTTTCGCTATACGTACCTCGTGTGGGCGATGGCGCTCAGTATCTTTGTTTTCGCTGACTACCCCGATGCTTATACTCTGATCGGCAGCGGTATCGTCGTTACAATGGGTATCTATAGTTTCCTTCGGGAAAGAAAGCTGATGAAGACCAAGGCGGCTTAGCTACCCGGGCGCACGCCAATCCCGAACATTGTCACTCCGGGACTTGATCCCGGAGTCCACCATTATAAATATTTATCGACCTATGTCTTCAATGGATACCGTGATCAAGTCACGGTATGACACTACGCGAATAAGCTTACTCTGCGTCCAACGCCAGTATCGTGCGCAGCAAAACATCAGCACCCTTCGCCATTTCAGCGGGGCTTGTATATTCATGGGGGCTGTGGCTGATCCCGCCCTTTGATGGCACGAAAATCATACCCGTTGGTGCAATGGAAACCATATCCTGTGCATCGTGTCCTGCGCCGGATGGCATCAATTTATAGCTATAACCAGCGTCCTTCGCGGCATCCGCAATGATGGTTCGCATACGTTCATCCGTTGGCGCAGGGTGTGACGCCACATCGATAAATTCAAACCCGATTTTGGTACCTGTTTCCGCCTCTATCTTTTTTGCTTCCTGCTGCACGAGCGCAAAAACCTGATCCATCTTGCTTTGCTCAAGGTCGCGAACTTCTAGGCTCATGATCACCTTACCGGGGATCACATTTGGCGCACCCGGAAAGGCCTCTATACGGCCAACGGTTGCGACCTGACGGCCCGGTAATTCGTTTGCGATTTTATTGACCGCGAGCGTCAAGTGCGCGGCGGCCACCATCGCATCCTGCCGACGGTTCATCGGTGTGGTGCCACCGTGGTTTGCCGTGCCCTCGATCGTAATATCCCACCAGTTGATCCCGACAATGCCCTGAACCACGCCGATATCTATATCTTCTTCGTCCAGAAACGCACCCTGTTCGATATGGAGTTCAACAAAAGCCTTCAAAACGCCGGGTTTGATAATATCGCGGGTGATATTATCAGGGTCACCGCCAATGGCACGAATACCCTCCCCGATCGTGAGGCCTGAATGGCTCATGACATCAAGGGTTCCTGGCTGTAATTTCCCTGTCATTGCAAGGCTACCAACAAGGCCGCCTTCCTCGTTTGAGAACACAACCACATCAATCGGGGATCTCGTCCGAATATTCGCCGCGTTCAACAGATCAATCACTTCAAGGTTTGATATCACCCCGACATCGCCGTCATAGTTACCCCCGCCCGGTACGCTATCGGTGTGCGAACCAATCATGATGGGTTTGGCACCTGCGTCGGTGCCAGCCCTGCGGCCAATAATATTACCGCCAACATCAATACGAATATTCTGAAGGCCCTGTTCGCGCATCAGCCCCATGATATACGCACGGCCATCAATATCCGCCTGCGAATACGCAACACGGTCCACACCGCCATCGGCGTTTTTACCGAATTCGGACAAGGCCACAATCCGCGCTTCCATCCGCTCCGCCGACGCCGGAGGGAGGTCTTGGGCAGACATATTTCCAGTTACAGCAAAAATCATAAGTACAAATATTACAATTGAGATACTATAATTAGATTTAGACGAAATTAATATTTTCATTTGAGTAACCTTAACTTGTTAAAGCTAAATAGATGCATCAACATTCGATAGATATGTCTCTAGACAAGCGTAAATCATACATCATTAAAAGGTTGTACATCGACTCTGCGGATCAAGATTATATTACCGCACGATGGGCTTATCACAACGGAATATTTCAAAACTTTTACTGGTGTGCGGCACAAGCAATAGAGAAGTATTTAAAAGCGATAATACTATTTCAGAATCAATCAGTAAAACCCTACAAACATGATTTAAATAAATTATTTAACAATGTTCGCATACAAGATAAAAAACAAATAATCCCAAACAAAATCACTATTCCTACTACAGATGCATTGCATAGCGATGAATGGCATGAACAAACAATAGAAGAATATATAGCCCATCTGAATTATTTCGGATCACCAGATAATAGATATAACATATTAGGCACAGCCCTGATAGGTCCACAAATTCACATAATTGATCAATTAGCAGTGTATTTTAGGAAGATGATCAGGTATCAGAATTTTTTAGCTTTAGATCTTTTTGACCCAACTGAAGAAGCCTTTTATACGTCCAAGAAACCAAAAAATGATTACCCTGAGTGGATGATCGACACAACTATGCTACTTGAAAAATTATCAGAAAATCGCTTAGGTATCGGACACACAAAAGAACTTCGATTTTATTTTCAAAATATGAATCTATTTTTCTTTAAAGATCACAACCAAAATGAGCAAACTTTTGGAGGTTTAGTATTTAGAGGATCACCTATTCGTACCGTTCTGCAACATCATCATAAAATAGATCAATCTAACGAAAATCACAAAATCATTAATCAACTTCAGATATGGATACGCGAAAACATTCCTGTATCAAAACAAACGCTTAAACACTTAAAACTTCTTCTCTAATACCTCCGAACGGCTCCTTTATACTCCGCCAGATACACATCCATTTTCGTTTGCAAGCGCGCGATACGCTGATCATCCGCAGGATGGGTTGAAAAGAAGGGGGATGGAGCCTGTTTTCCGTCCTTAAGCGATTTCATTTTCTGCCACAATTTTACGGATGCACGCGGGTCAAAACCCGCTTTTGCCATATAGGATGTTCCCACATCATCAGCCTCCAGCTCCATCGCGCGGCTGTGCGGCAATTGCACAAACCCCTGTGCCGCCATTGAGCCAAGCGCGACCGCAAGCTGCGCAGTTTTTGCATCCTCGGTGGTTGCACCGACCGCCACACCAAGCCCCGCAATTGCAAGGTTTTGAAGTTGCCCGCGGCTAACCTGCTCTGCGCCGTGGCGGAGGACCGCATGCGCAACCTCATGACCAAGGATAGCCGCAATTTCAGCGTCCGTATTGAAGGTTTCAGCCATTTTTGAATAAACTGCGATCTTGCCACCCGGCAATGCCCATGCGTTCAACACAGGCTCGTCAATGATGATAAATTCCCATTCCATATTGGGCGCGTGGGATATGGCGGCGATACGCTGTCCAATCCGCTTAATACGTTCTGCCTGCGGCCCTGTTGTCACAACGGGCGCTGTTTTCTTCACCTCGCTTAATGCGGACGCGCCGAGCGCAATATCCTGACTTGGTGGAATTGTAATCAATTGCCGCCGCCCCGTAACCTCATTTGTTGTGACACAGGCAGAAAGTGACAGCAGTATAACACCAAGCAGAACGCGTTTAATAAGCATGAGGTTCCCCCTTCATGATTGGAATCAGATACAATATGACATTCAGAATATAAATAATCGGGCAATATGGCAAAAGAAAGCTTGGTGATGTCGATAAGACAAAGAAAAAACCGGTGCTGAATGAACAACACCGGTTTCTATCAAAACTTGTTTTCCAAGGAATATTTCTTAGAAATCGCCTTTTGGCTCAAGAATCTGCTTACCACGATACTGACCGCTTTTTAGGTCGATGTGGTGGCGAAGTTTGTATTCGCCAGTGTTTGAGTCTTCCTGAAAGTTTACATTCTTCAGGGCGTCATGTGAACGGCGCATACCACGACGGGAGCCGGTTACTTTACTTTTTGGAACTGCCATTTTCTTAACCTTTTCGCACGCCCCGGCTCGCTTTAAAATGCTCTATCGCGACCGTCAGGCTATTGTTTGGGCCTACCCATTTGTAAACCCTGTGATTCGAGGCGCGAAACATAAGGGGTAGCCCTAAAAAATGCAAGCGAAAGATTCATGAGCCATATTCATGTGTTTGTATAAGCCAAATGTAACCAAAATATAAAGCGGATTTGACAGCATTTCAGCCAGGGAATAGATTTAGTGTATGACAGATGACTATCAGGCACTGAAACAGGAATATGATGCATTCGGCGAACGCATTTTGGTCTGGGCTTCCTATGGCTTCCCTCTTCTTATTCTCCTACTATCCATTCCAATGATTTTGGAATTGGTGCCGCCAAACGGCCCTATCGGATTTCGAACCAACTACACCGTTAGTTCACCAGAAATCTGGTACGCTGAAAACCATAAAGCAGGCATAGCCTTTGCTATCACATCCATCATTGGAATTTTTGCCAACTATCTGATACTGCGATTTTTCAAAAAAACCATCGCTATTAAATGCCTTTATTCTATCTTCTTCTATGTGCTCCTTCTTGCGATAGTGATTAGCAACCTTGGTCCGTAAATCGATCCTGCCCCCAATTTTTCAGGAAACAGCCGTATTCCCCTTCCAAATCCAATGAAAACCATATAACCGTATTAATCAGATATTTTGGGGATACATCAATATCCGGGGCAACCTGACGGGAGGCATGATCATGACATCATTATTAAAAGTTGGAAAATCAACAATAACCACCGCAGTGCTATCACTTGCACTCCTTGGTACGAGCACAGCTGCACTGAATGCAGAAGACAATTTCACCTACTGGCCGAACGCGGCATATACGGATGATGTCCCAAGCTTAGAGAGCGTGGTGGGGCACAAATCCGGTGACAAGATCACAACGCACGCCAACACCCGCAAATATTTTGAGGCCCTTGCTGCCGCAAAACCGGATCAGGTTCGCATGTTTGAATACGGCGAAAGCTGGGAAGGACGGTCGCTTTATTATCTTGCGATCTCAAGCGCAGAAAATATCGCGAAACTTGATGACCATAAAGCTGGCATTCAGGCGCTAGCGGACCCGCGCAAAACATCACAGGCAGAGGCTGAGCGGCTGATTGATACCCTGCCCTCCTCTGTCTGGTTATCCTACGGTGTTCACGGCAATGAAATTTCCTCCACCGATGCCAGTATTATGACAGCCTATCATCTACTCGCATCCAAGGGGGATGAACGTGCGCCCGAAATTCTCGACAACACGATTGTCTTTATCAATCCGATGCAAAACCCGGATGGGCGTGATCGCTTTATCCACCGTTTCAGAAGCGCAAAAGGATTGGAAGCTGATAGCGACCGCCTTTCCGCAGAGCATAACGAACCGTGGCCATCGGGGCGTACCAACCACTATCTTTTTGATATGAACCGGGACTGGATTTCCCTGACGCAACCCGAAATCAGGGAGCAAGTCAAAGCGCTTCAGGAATGGTATCCACTTACGTTCGTGGACCTTCACGAAATGGGCGGCGACAGCACCTATTATTTTGCGCCAGAGGCCATTCCCTATAACCCGCACTTGGCCGATAGCCAGCGCAGTAGCTTGATTCTGTTTGGTCAGAATAACGCCAAATGGTTTGACGCATTTGGCCGCCCCTATTTCACGCGTGATATTTTCGACGCCTTTTACCCCGGTTACGGCGCAAGCTGGCCCGCCTATTACGGCGCTGTTGCCATGACCTATGAGCAGGCATCATCACGCGGCCTAAAATATCGCCGCACTGATGGCAGCGAATTTGATTACCGCGATACCGTGAAAGGGCATTTCCTGACCTCGCTCGCAACCGCAGAAACAGTTGCCAAAAACCGCAAGGCATTCCTTCAGAATTTTTATGATTATCAGGTAAGTGCGATCAGCGAAGGCTCTAACGACCGACAGAACCGCACTTATATCTTCCCTGCAACCCGTGACAAGGCGGCAAACAACAAACTCGCAGGCGTTTTGGCAGCCCAAGGTGTTGAAATCACACGGGCAAGCGCAGACTTTAAAGCGTGTAACGTCAGCTATAAGGCTGGTGCTTATGTGATTGACCTCGCGCAGCCACGAAAACGCATGGTCAGAAGCCTGCTTGACCCACAGGTAGATATGAACGCTGATTTTGTCAAAGAACAGGAACGCAGGCGGGAGAAGAACCTGGATCACGATATCTATGATGTCACAGGTTGGTCGCTCCCAATCATGTATAATGTGGACATGAACCGCTGCGGGCGTCCAGTGAATGTGGCCGGTGACTTGGTGGACGCGTTTGAGCACACCCCCGGCAGTATCAACAAAACGGACGCCAAGGTTGCATACCTTGTGCCGTGGGGTGATATGGCAGCAGGCAGATTGCTGACCAAGGCGCTTCGCGCTGGTATTACCGTAAAATCGAACGACAGCGAGTTTACACAAAATGGCCGCACATACCCCACGGGGTCTCTTATCATCGATGTGGCAGCGAATGAAGCAAATGTGGGCCAAGAACTTGCAAATATTGCAAAAGAAACAGGCGCTGAAGTTGTTGGTGTGGACACAAGCTGGATCGAAAGTGGGATGGATTTCGGCAGCCGTTCGGTTAACAGAATGCACGCGCCCAAAATTGCGATGGCGTGGGATGAAGCCACAAGCCAGTATAGTGCCGGCAATACCCGCTATGTGATCGAGCAACAATTTGGCTATCCCGTGACAGTGATCCGCACGCCAGCGCTGCGCCGTGCTGACCTATCGCGCTATGATGTGCTTATCCTTCCAGCACAGGGCTTCCGCAGTAATTATATGACCGCCCTTGGCGAAGGTGGTGCCAAGAACCTTAAGGATTGGGTATCAAGAGGCGGTGTTTTGATCGGCAACTCAACGGCTGTTCGTTTCCTGAGCGACGAAAAAGTTGGTCTATTGAATGCCAAACGCGAAAACCAGGCCAAGGAAGAGGTAAAGGAAGCTAAACTCGATGGTGGGCGCACAGATGGCCGTAATTTTGAAAATTATGCAGACCTTCGCAAAGCGATCGAACCCGCAAAGGAAGGGCCTGACAGCATCCCCGGCGTGATTGTGAACGCTGATGTTGATAAGGATCACTGGCTTGCCAACGGTGTCGCAGACGAATTGAAGGTATTGGTGCGTGGCGGCGATATCTACACACCTGTTGATCTGAACACTGGCACCAATGTCGCCTATTTCAAAGGCAAGGATGAGTTGCTCGCGAGCGGTCATATCTGGGAAGAAAACAAGGCACAACTTGCTTACAAGCCGTTTTTGATCCACGAAAACCTTGGCCGCGGCATGGTGATTGGTTTCACACAGGAACCAACAACCCGTGCCTATCTTGACGGTCTGAACCTTATTTATATGAACGCGATCTTCGGCGGCACAGCGCACGCCCGACCTGTTCGATAATCCAGTCGCTTCGCTATTATTAGGAATAAAAAATGATTAAAAAACTCATTCTTACAGCCGCAACACTATTCGCGTTCCAGCAAAATGCCGTAGCCGATGAATACTGGATTTCCCAGTACCGGGCAGCGCAAGGGAAGTTCCCTGAACTGCTTGATGTTGTAAAAGCAACAGACTGGAAAGCCCTTGGCTTTGATAAACCTATCATGATGCGACATAGCCAGGGCAATCACTGGGATTTAATGCTTTTGGGGGCTGGTTCAACATCATGCGAAACCGATGCCTGCTCGAAAGCCCACGATGCCTATGAGACCGTGATTAACACATTGGTCGATTCAGAAGTAAGCTTTACGGCGAAATCAGATGTTAGCTGGACCGAGCTTCAGAAACTCAATGAAACATCAGGCCTCTATCATATCGAAATGTTCATGGCGGGTGCAGGCAAGCACGAAGCCCTATTGAAAGAACGCCAGATGGAAAATGATTATCTGGTAAGGATCGGTATCAAACCCAATGTTATTTTTGAAACAATTTACGGCAGTGACGTTGATAACTTCACAGTCGGTTTTTACCGTGACCTCGTGCAATATGCCAAGCGTCCTGACATGACGCCTGCGGAAATGGAGGCTGCGGCCAAGGCTTCTGGCTTTAAAAACCGTGCAGACATCAGTTTCTTACTCCGCGAACTGATTGTGGGCCACCATGATACACTTGCCGTGAAAGTTCAGTAACCATAATCCACCTTTGAGTTTTAAGTTATGACACGTATCCTTTTTTATCTGGAAGAGTATTCACATGATATCTGGCGCGATGCCTTTCATGCGATTGATCCAACTATTGATTTCAGAAGCTATCCGGATTGGGGCGATCCTGAGAATACAACGGAGGATACATACAGTCTCGTGTGGCAACCAAAGCCGGGGTTGTTGAAGGAATATTCCGGTAGCAAGGTTACGTTTTCCATTGGCGCAGGCATTGACCATATCATGCGTGACCCAAATCTGCCTGATCATATTCCCATTGTCCGGATGGCTGATGATGGCCTGAAGGAAGGGATGGCTGAATTTGTAGTCATGAGTGTCTTAATGCTACACCGCGGGATGGTTGACCTTATTGACGCGCAAAGCCGCAAACATTGGGCACGCATATTTGCCCCCGCGGCGTCAAGCATCAATGTTGGCATTATGGGGTACGGCGCACTTGGGCAAAAGTGTGCTGCTGCCCTCAAACCCCTTGGGTACAAGATCAACAGCTGGTCAACATCCCCGAAGGCTGCGGAAGATGGCGTTACCCACTATCAAGGTATGGCGGGCCTTGAAGACTTTTTGGCAAACACCAATATCCTTGTAGGGATTCTTCCGAACACACAAGAGACCACTGGACTTTTGAATATGGAAACGCTTCAGAATCTTCCGAAACGTGCATCCATAATCAACGCAGGGCGTGGGAACCTGATTGTCATTGATGATTTGATCAAACAGTTGGATTTAAAACACTTAAGCGGCGCTATTTTGGATGTTTTCGAGGAGGAACCCGTTGATAAAGCACACCCCTTGTGGGAACACCCTAAAATTCTGATAACCCCTCATATTGCTGCGGTCACCCGCCCTAAAACCGCGGCTGAATATGTACTTAGAAACATCGAAAACTATAAAAATGGCCGACCTCTCGAAAATGTGCTCGACCTAAAACGCGGATACTGACTTCCCTTTCTTGATAACAATACCTATATAAGCTGAAAGTGTGTGCTGTTAGCCCTGCATTCAGAGCAAATCAGTACCAACATGAAGTAAGGACGAACACGCCATATGGATTATGTGAATATAGTCATCGGTTTGGTTTTATTGTTGTTTGCCGGTGATTTCCTTGTTCGCGGAGCGGTATCGCTAGCGCAGAGATTTGGTGTGCCAACCCTGATAATTGGCCTGACAATCATTGCGTTCGGTACCTCTGCGCCAGAACTGGTTGTTGGTATAGATGCGGTCGTCACTGGTGCCCCGACGCTGGCTCTTGGAAATGTTGTCGGGTCAAATATTGCGAACGTCCTTTTAGTGATTGGTATTCCCGCCTTCATCGCCCCGATGGCTTGTAACGCCCCCAAAATGGGCAGGAACATGATCATCATGATTGCGGCAGGCGCCCTATTTTTCTTTATGGCGTCATCCGGCACCATAACATCGGGGAACGGGTTCGTTCTTTTGTTATTACTTTTCTGCTTTCTTTTGTTTTCAGCCCTCCAAGGCAAGAAAAGCAAGGGGGACGCAGAACTGATTGCAGAATACGAGGAATTGGCGGAAGAACCTGTAAGCTACGGCAAGGCATCTTTTTTGATCATTGCCGGGCTCGTTGGGCTTTCATTCGGCGCTGACCTATTGGTTGGCGGCTCTGTCAACGTCGCGCGCTCGCTCGGTGTTTCGGAGGCGGTTATTGGCCTGACGCTCGTTGCGATCGGCACAAGCCTGCCTGAACTGGTTACCGCGATTGTTGCGGCTGTGCGCGGTCACTGCGATGTCGCTGTCGGTAACGTTATAGGCTCCAATATTTTCAACACGCTTGGGATCATTGGCGTTTCATCGCTTTTCGGTGACATTCCAGTTCCTGACAGCTTTATAGAATTTGATCTTTGGGTCATGCTTGGCGCATCGCTTTTGCTTATTCCCTATTATAAAACAAGAAAACATGTGGGTAAAATAAGCGGCCTCGTCATGATTATACTATATAGTGGATATATGTATCATCTTGCTAACTCTGCTGAGAGCGCGTCTGCGATGGGGATGCCTTTATGACATCACAAACCGGGTTTATGATGATCACAGGTGCAGGGAAACGTGTTGGCCGCCATCTTGCGCTCTATTTTGGCCAAAAAGGTTTCGCTGTTGGCATCCATTATAATGGTTCAAAAGCAGATGCCGAAGAGGTTGCAGATATAATCCGCGCAAAAGGTGGCAAGGCGTATACATTTCAAACCGACCTACAGGATGAAACTGCGGTTTCTGAGTTGATCCCGAAAGCTGCCGAACAATTTGACATGCCGTGCAATGCACTCATCAATAATGCGTCTGTATTCGAGAATGACAGCGTCCGCGATTTTGACGCGAAAGCGTGGCACATGCATATGGGGGTAAACACCCTCGCGCCGCTTATTTTAACGCAGGCTTTCGAAAAATTACTGCCGAACGGTGAAAACGGTAACATCATCAACATCATCGATCAGCGGGTATGGAAACCAAACCCTCAGTTCATGACATACACCGCCTCTAAAGCCGCGCTGTATTCACTTACCCGAACCACTGCACAGGCACTGGCCCCCCATATCAGGGTAAACGCCATTGGTCCGGGCCCAGTGTTAGAGAGCATTCATCAAACCGCTGGTAGCTTTCAGGCAGAAGCCGACAATGTGCTTTTGAAAAAAGGCCCTGCCCTTGATGAGATTGCGAAAACAGTAGAGTTTATTTTAAGCACGCCGTCCATGACCGGGCAGATGATCGCACTTGATGGAGGTCAGCACCTTGCATGGCGAACGCCAGATATAGTTGACTAACCTATTTTTTTACTCCATGTGTTCGCGAGCGAATAGACGTATGGAAGGAGCCACCTATGGCTTATGATGACAACACCCATGAAACAAATGTAATGCATCTACCGTATGCAGATGCGACACGCGGTGTGCGCCATGTGTTTATCCGTGATTTTGAAACCGATGCTGAAATCGGCGTTTGGGATCACGAAAAAGGGTCGACACAGAAAATCCGGATCAATGTCGATCTATCCGTGCGTGAAAACATAGAGCATCATGATGATCAACTTGATAATGTTGTTTGCTACAATGAGATCGTAACAAACATTAAAAATATTCTAGCTCAGGGTCATATCAATCTGGTGGAAACACTCGCTGAAAATATTGCGGATATGTCGCTTGAAAATTCACAAGTGATTGGCGCCAGGGTCAAAATCGAAAAACTGGAAGCGGTCGTTGGTGCACTGAGCGTTGGTGTAGAGATTGAACGGCATAAATCCTGTTAACATATTGGTAACATTTAAGCTTTTCTGCTACCAGCTAACAATTTTGTTATACGGTTTGTGCACATCGAATCAACAACTGCAATAAACCCACTATAGATGCAATATTACGTTTTTATTTTTTATAAAATTATCACATTGACTTCGATAAAATACAATAAAAACAAACACTTAGTTTTTTTGCACAAAAAATAGGCAAAATGATAAAACCCTAGTGTTACAGTATAGTTGCAGTCCAATCCCCCATATTACCCACAAAGTTATCCACAGGTTTCGTGGATATCTTTTACTGTCATAAAAGTATCATTGATTCTTTGACGGAAAAGTCCCAGTTTTGTATGCAAAGCCCATAAAGAATGGTGAGGGAAGAAGTCGCTTTGTCCGATAAGGCAGAAAATATATCGATCGAAATATCCGGTATCGACATCATCAAAGGATATTTGAAAACCGCGCCTACCGCCCCCGGGGTATATCGGATGCTCGATAAAAACGAGGATGTTCTTTATGTGGGCAAAGCAAAGAATATTAAGAAGCGGATCACGTCTTACACTCAACCAAACAGACTGACCAACCGATTACTCAGAATGGTCAGCGCGACCGTATCCATGGTGTTCGTAACAACGCGCACCGAGGCCGAAGCCCTGCTTTTAGAAGCGTCTCTGATCAAACGCTTTAAGCCCCCTTTCAATGTCCTTTTAAAAGACGATAAATCCTTCCCCTATATCCTCTTGCGAACCGACCACACATGGCCACAAATTACCAAGCACCGTGGTGCGCGAAAACATAAAGGTCAGTATTTTGGCCCCTTCGCGAGTGTTAGTTCGGTAAACCAAACACTGAACACGCTACAGAAGGTTTTTCAACTGAGATCATGTTCTGACACAACGCTCGAGAGCCGAAGCCGCGCCTGCCTTTTGCATCAGATAAAGCGCTGCTCCGCACCGTGTGTTGATAAAGTCACCGACAGTGAATACGCCGATATGGTGGAGGAAACACGGTCCTTTCTATCTGGCAAGACATCAAACATTCAAAAACGGTTCGCAGACGCGATGCAGGCCGCAAGCGACACACTCGATTTTGAGGCGGCAGCCGTTTACCGCGATCGCCTGAAGGCCCTTACCCATATTCAAAGCCATCAAAGCATGGTGAATGCAATGGTTGATGAGGCCGATGTTATCGCGGCAGCCAATATTGCAGGACAGGTTGGGATACAGGTCTTTTTCTTTCGAACAGGTCAAAACTGGGGTCATCGTGCCTATTTCCCCAAACACGATAAAAATGACGATACTGCTGATGTGCTAACCGCGTTCGTAACCCAGTTTTACGATAATAAACCCGCTCCTAAATTAATCCTGACGTCCCATGCTCTTAACGAAAACACCCTTATTGCCGATGCCCTGAGTGAGCGCATGGGCTTCAAGGTCGCGATTACAGTACCAAAACGCGGCGATAAAGCCGATCTGGTAAAAGAAAGCGTTAGAAACGCAAAAGAGGCCCTGGAGCGCAAAATGGCAGAAAGTGCGGGGCAAGCAAGGCTACTCGACGGTGTTGCGAAACTGTTTGATCTCGATGGCCCACCAGAACGCATTGAGGTTTATGACAACAGCCATATTCAGGGCACCAATGCGCTTGGCGGTATGATTGTCGCCGGGCCCGATGGCTTCATGAAAAACAGCTACCGAAAATTCAATATCAAGTCCGAAGAGCTAACACCCGGTGATGATTTCGGAATGATGCGAGAGGTTATCCATCGTCGCTTTTCACGCCTAATCAAAGAAGACAGCGACAAGGACAGAGGCATGTGGCCTGACCTGCTACTCATTGACGGCGGCAAAGGGCAACTATCGTCCGTTATGGACGTTATGAATGATCTGGGTATTGCTGATGATGTTGCTGTTGTTGCCATATCGAAAGGACCAGACCGAAACGCAGGGCGCGAACAATTCCACCGTGTCGGTCATGATACCTTTATGTTGCCGATCAATGATCCCGTTCTTTATTACCTTCAACGACTACGCGATGAAGCACACCGATTTGCGATCGGAAGTCACCGCGCACGACGTTCAAAAGATATTAAAAAATCACCGCTTGATGAAGTGGACGGTATTGGCCCCAAACGTAAAAAAGCCCTCCTTCATCATTTCGGATCAGCCAAGGCAGTTGCTGGTGCAAGCGTAAAAGACCTTGAGAGCGTGGAAGGGATTTCAAAAGCCATGGCCCAGCATATCTATGACCATTTTCAGGATTAATCCGTCCGGCTCAAATATATTTAGATCGTAATTCCAAATGATTTCAGAACTATGGTTGACCTGAATAGCTGAGGGGGTATGTTCAGGCATGTAACTAGAACTGAGACCACCGGGCAATTAATTATGTGGACAATACCCAATCTATTAACCATGTCGCGAATTTTCGTAATTCCCGTGCTGGTGCTCTCGTTTTATTTGGAACAACCATTCGGCAGCCATCTGGCATTTGTCCTTTTTGCGCTTGCAGGTATTACAGACTTTTTTGACGGCTATCTGGCGCGCGCCACCGGCAGCGTATCAAAGATCGGCCAGTTTCTTGATCCTATCGCTGATAAATTGATGGTTGCCGCCGTTATTTTGATGGTTGTTGCCTTTAAGTGGGTTGAAGGCATTCACGTTGTTGCGGCCGTGATCATCATGTGCCGTGAAATCATGGTCTCTGGCCTCAGGGAGTTCCTCGCAGGCATTCAGGTAAGCGTGCCAGTAACCTTCCTCGCTAAATGGAAAACCACGGTCCAAATGGTCGCCCTCGGTGCCCTTGTGTGGTCAAAGGGTGCGCCGCAGCTTGGCTTACCGGCGAATGATGTTGGTATTGTCTTACTTTGGATCGCCGCGACACTAACGCTTTATACAGGCTATGATTACCTCCGCGCTGGCCTTAAGCACATGGTTTAAAGGGATAGACCCGTGGCAAATATACTTTATTTTGGTGCCCTTAAGGAACGTTTGGGACTTGGTGAAGAAGTGATTGAAATCACTGAGGACCTGAAAACAGTTCAGGACTTAGCCATGCTGCTCCGCGCTCGCGGCGGTGAATTTGAACATGCTTTTGAAAGTACAATTTTCATTCGAGCCGCCGTTAATCAAACCCATGCAAAATTTGATAGCCCCATAACAAACACCGATGAAATTGCCTTTTTCCCTCCTGTAACAGGTGGATAAGCAATAATGAGCAAGATATCCGTTCAAAACGATGATTTTGATATCGGTGCCGAGATTGAGTTGATCCGGCAAAGCCGCACAGATATCGGCGCGGTTGTTAGTTTCACAGGTACTGTTCGCGATACGCTTGGCGACCTGAGTTCCATGACATTAGAGCACTATCCGGGCATGACGGAAAAGGAATTGGAGCGTATCGCGGCGACCGCGTATGAGCGCTGGCCAATTCTTGATTGCACGATCATCCACCGGGTTGGCCGGATGGAACCCGGTGATAATATTGTACTTGTTATCACGGCGTCCCCGCACCGCAAAGCGGCCTTTGAAAGCGCAGAATTTTTGATGGATTTCCTTAAAACCAACGCAACCATCTGGAAAAAGGAAGCCACCAACAAAGGTGAAAACTGGGTGGACGCCAAATCAAGCGATGATGACGCGCTTGAACGTTGGTAATCTCATTTTATATGGATATTACCCTTCAAACCAATCGCCTTACGATCAAAAGTATAAACCTCTGCGATTTTTCAGAATATTTAATGTTTTGGAAAAAACAAACAGATGGCCCCATAAACTTTCTTTCTCAAGAAGAAATATGGTCCAGATATCTTCGCTTCATTGGTCATTGGCATCGCTATAATTTTGGCGCTTTTTGTATCACTGCCAAAAACAGCCATACAATTATTGGTGAAGCAGGAACCGCCTATTTCAAGCGCGGTATCAACGACCAACTCGATCAATACCCGGAGGCCTTTTGGCGCCCTTCAACAGATGTTCGCGGTCAAGGATATGCCGCCGAAGCAATGCTTGCTATTTTAAGCTGGGTGGATACCCAACCAAGCCCGAAAACCGTTAACGCAATCATCGACCAAGAAAATACAGCATCAATAAAGGTTGCCTTAAACCTAGGGTTCCAAAGGTACGGCTCTGACACCTATAAATCGTCTGATGTTGATCTTTACAGGCGTTCAAAACAATAAAGCCGGGAAACCCCGGCTTTATAAAAGTCTATTTAAAATTTAGATCGTATCTAATTCTGCTGCCGCTTTAAGAAGCTTGGGATTTCCAATTGGTCTTTAGCTTGCTTTGGTGCAGCAGCGGGCCGGTCCTCGCCGGATACACCGCCAACTGATGCAGAGGCCTGACCAGTCTCCTGACCAGCGTTTGAAGAAACCGTTGGTTCTTTCTTGACGATCGAATTCATCCGAACACTACCACGATCATTTGACGGCGCGCGCTCCAGTTCTTCTTTCGCTTCGGCTTCGTTGCCACCGCGCAGGCCCGCAGTCATCAACTGAAAGAGGCTACGTTTGGCTTCCGGTTTTGGTTCCGCAGGTTGAACAGTTGCTGGCTCAACAGCCTCATACTGTTCCTCGTCAGCGCTATGATCTTCTACAACTGTTTCCTTATCTTTCGCGCCGCTCGCATAAGCTGCTTCCTGAAAGATATTAGCTTGGCCCTGTGTATATCCCTGATCAACCTTCGGCGTCATGGGGGCATCGGCCACAAACGCGCCCTGCATTTCCTGTTCTGCGAGCGCGCGCTCTTCCATCACTTCCTCTTCGCTGAACGACGCAGACTGTGCCTGCGCCTCTTCACTTGGGCGTTTGATCATATTACCGCTCAGGGATGGGCCATCTTGGTCTTCAAGACCCATTTCAAAATCAACCGTTTTCGTAGACTCTACAGCTTCCTCAAATGTTTCTTTTGCTTCAACAGTGGTTTCATCCACATGCTCGCCTGTGAACATATCCTCTTCGCGGTCTGCGGCTTCGACGTTTCCGTCAGCAGGGTTGTCTTGTTGCACTGTTTCCTGATTATTGACGGTTGCGCCCGTGGCCACGATATCAGCCATTACGCTGTCATCGACTTTTTCCGGTGTCGCCGCTGGTGCTGCCTCTGTCTCAACAACAGAAGCTGGCTCAACCTTTTTCTCAACTTTCGGGCGCGGGATATATTCGCCGTTACCGCCCTCAATGCCTGTTGCCACAACAGAGACACGAAGCTTGCCATCAAGTTCCTGATTAAACGCAGAGCCGAACACGATAAGGGCTTCGGGATCAACCTGCTCGCGTACCATATTCACGGCTTCATCAACTTCGTAAAGCGTCATATCCATGCCGCCCGTTACGTTGATAATAACGCCCTTTGCACCCTGAAGCGATGCTTCCTCCAGAAGTGGGTTTGAAATTGCTGCTGCTGCCGCATCCTGCGCGCGGGTTTCACCGTCAGCTTCACCAGTGCCCATCATGGCCTTACCCATTTCAGACATAACAGTGCGAACATCAGCGAAATCGAGGTTAATAAGGCCCGGCATGACCATAAGGTCGGTAATGCCGCGAACACCAGAATGCAAAACTTCATCCGCAAGATTGAAGGCTTCGGCAAAGGTTGTGCGCTCATTCGCGACACGGAACAAATTCTGGTTTGGAACGATAATGAGTGTGTCAACGTGCCCAGCAAGTTCCTGAATGCCTGCTTCCGCAATTTTCATGCGGCGGCCGCCTTCAAACTGGAACGGCTTGGTGACAACCCCAACGGTTAAGATACCGCGTTCACGTGCCCGGCGGGCGATAACAGGCGCAGCACCCGTGCCCGTTCCACCGCCCATGCCTGCGGTGATAAAGGCCATATGGCAACCGTCAAGAATTTCATCAACACGTTCTAACGCTTCTTCGGCTGCGGCTTCACCAATCTTTGGCTGCGCGCCCGCGCCCAAGCCTTGTGTGATCTCAACACCCAATTGAATTCGGGTGTCAGCACCGCTTTTCGAAAGCGCCTGTGCGTCCGTATTTGCGACAACAAAATCAACACCCTGAAGGTTGGATGTGATCATATTATTGACAGCATTCCCACCTGCACCGCCAACACCAATTACCGCAATTTTAGGAGTTAATTCTGTAAGTTCTGTGTTTTCGAAATCAATCGACATTGCCCGTTACCTCCGTTTTACCTTTTGTACCTCGCCCGAGTCGCGAATGCTAGCAAAAGGTTAATATTTTATGGATTTTTTTAGGAATTCTTTAGAAGTTTTCCTTCATCCATAAACCCAATCGGCCCAAGAGGCCTTTTTTCTGCATTTCCTGAAGTTTTGCCTGTTCCCTCAGGGATCGTTCCTCGCTTGGAAGCGACGCTGCATGCAGCAATAATCCCACAGTAGTTGCAAAGGCTGGCCCCTGCGCAGCCTGTGGAAGTCCGCTAATTATTTTTGGTGTACCAACCCGAACACGCCGCCCTAAAATCTGGGAGGCGAAATCTCTGATACCTTCGGTTTGTGCCACCCCACCGGTTAAAACCACGCGTCTTCCGGCGACACCCGAAAACCCGGACGCATCCAAATGTTCACCAACCGTTGCAAACAAAAGTTCCAGTTCCTTTTGAACCAGATCCGTTAAGTCGCTTCTGGGCATGCGTGCAATATTTTCTTTGCCAGTCGCTTCCCCAACCTGCGTCACTTCGATTTCTAACCTTGCGTCCGCGCTGTCAGTGATCGCAGACCCCATAAACGTTTTTAGCCGCTCAGCCTGATCAAAGGGTGTCAGGAACTTGCGCGCAACTTCATCAGTGATTTGACCACCACCAAGCGGCAATACTTCGCTATGCACCAAAGCACCGCGGGCAAAGACGGAAATTCCCGTTGTACCCCCACCCATATCGACGCAAGCGACCCCCATCTTCAGTTCGTCTTCATCAAGAACGGACAGGCCTGCCGCATAGGGTGACAAAACAACATCCACAACATTCAAGTGCGCACGGCGAATACAGGCTTCCAGGTTTTTAAGAGGGCCTTTTTGAACCGTAACAGCAAGAAGCGCGATACCAAGGCTATTTCCAAACATTCCAATTGGCGATGTGACACCAAATGTCCCATCAACCGAAAGGGCGGCCGGAAATGTGTGCAAAACGGCTTCATTGCCCGCGTCAATCATGCCTTTTGCTTTATCAATAACCTTCGCGACATCGGCTTCGGTAACAGCTTCGCCCTTAATATCAATTTCAGTTTCAACAATGTGGGTTTTCGGCTCTCCGCCCGAGAAAGACAGGAACACTTCGCTTACTGTGCGGCCAGCCATCTTCTCGGCCTGATCCACAGAGGCGCGGATCGCAAGCTCTACAGCTTCCATATCGACCACAACGCCGCCTGCAACACCTTCACATAGTCGGTTGCCAACACCCAAAACCCTAATTTCATTTGAAGGCGAAATCCTCGCGATTAAACAAGCAACCTTTGATGATCCAACATCAATCGCAGCAATTAAGGATTCTGTATTAACAGCCATGTGGTTTTCTCTAAACTTCCAAATTTTAGGGGAAACGATTTTGGTAAACGTTTGCGCTTTCCTTTACGATTGTCCCCCTCGGCATTCAAGCCCTTTCTCTCTTAAAAATCAGATAATCTAACTTTACCTTATGCGGCCCATTCCTTGCCTTCGATTGCACGCTCGCCTTCGGGGGTGATACGCATGATCACCCGATCAGAAATACGCATATCAATAACATTTAATTCCCGTGATAATAGCTTGTGCTCATTCTGGATTTTCGCAAACCTAAGCCATGAAGCCTCTGCACCATATTCTGTCTCTGGGTTCAGGGCCGTTTCCGGTAATTTGACCCGAATACCGTTATTAAAAATAATATCCCAGCGACGGTCACCGACCCGGACAGCCTGTTTCACATTAGCGAACAATTCAGGCGCAAGGTTGAGCATATCAAAAAGCGCGCGTGCGTTAGCGGCTGCACCGTCCCCAACCACCCAAGGCAAGTAGGCGTAATTTGAGACATCCTGACCCTTCACAACAGTTCCAGTGATGTCAATAATATATACTTCACCCTTATGTTGCCAAAGGCCATAGGGCTCACGCTCGGTTATTTTAATCTCCAAACCAGTTGGGAACTTGCGCACAACCTGCGCATCCTTAACCCAAGGAAGCGCGATCAAGCGATCTTTGATCTGCCCAAGGTTAATTGCAAATAACGGCATACCGTCTTCGATATCCAACTGTGCGAGGATTGCATTGTCTGATGTTCTGAATTGCCCTTCAACCTTCAGGTCATTCAAGACAAAACCGGCATCACGGGTGGTGTTCATGAACCATGCCCCCACCTCTAACTTCCCGATCAGGAACAGGATCAACATCAAACTGCTTAGAAGCGCCATAAAGCCCGTGCCAACGGCTTTCCGGTGTTTCAATAGAACTGCTGTCATGCGCTTGCCCTCTCGTTGTTTGCCTGATTATCATTTTTCTGCATATTTTTAGTTGGCTGAGCTGCGGCATTCACATCAGCAGCAACGCGGCCAATGATGCGCACTTCCCATTCCAAAGTAACGCCTGTTTTTTCGCGCACCGCGTCGCGGGCTGCTTCCCCCAATGTTTCGATATCAGCCGCACTGGCCGATCCATGATTAATCAGAAAATTGCAGTGCTTTTCTGATATTTGTGCGTCGCCAACACGCATGCCACGGCATCCCGCTTGATCAATAAGCTCCCATGCCTTCATACCGTCAGGGTTTTTAAATGTGCTGCCGCCCGTGCGTGTGCCAATTGGCTGGCTGTCCTGCCTGTTTGTTGTAATCTCATTCATACGGACTTTGATTATTTCTGCATCATCAGGTGATGTTTTAAAAGCCGCTCCCAAAATGATATAATCATCCGTGACGGCACTTTTCCGATAAGCAAACTTGAGGTCATCGGGCCCAAGCTCGTGAATATGGCCCAAACGATCAACCGCATGCGTGTGAACAAACACATCCGCAATTTCGCGCCCATAGGCACCCGCATTCATTTTCACAGCCCCGCCAATTGTGCCCGGGACACCAACCAGAAACTCAAGCCCCGATAATCCTTTGTCGGCGCAGAACCGTGCCACATGGACATCCATCGCGCCCGCACCTGCTTTGACGATATTGCCGCGTGCTTCGATATTCGCAAATGATCGACCAAGTCTGATCACCACACCTTCGACACCGCCGTCACGCACCAACAGGTTCGAGCCAACACCAATTACCGTTAAGGGAACAGATGCTGGCAGATGCCGTAGGAACGTAATCAAATCTGCTTCACCGGCAGGTTCGAACAATAAATCAGCCGGACCACCCGTTCTGAACCAGCTAAGGCGCGCGAGCGGTGCCCCCTCAACCAAGCGGCCTTTCAGATGGGGCATCCCTTCAACAAATTCTGATATGTTGAAATTCGCCATTAACCCGCTGCCTCATTCAATGCGTCAGGAAGGGCATTCGCCCACACTGTTATTGATCCTGCGCCCAAACAGATCACCACATCACCAGCAGATGCGTAATTGAGCACCTGATCCGCGAGGTCACTATCACCTGCAACCGTATCGACTTCGCGGTGACCATGCGCCCGCAAACCTTCAACAAGTGCGATTTGATCAGCACCTTCTATGGGGCTTTCACCTGCTTCAAAAACAGGCGATACCAGAACCGTATCGGCGTCATTGAAACAGGTACAAAATTCTTCAAACAGGCTTTCCACACGTGTGTAACGGTGTGGTTGTACCACCGCGATAACCTTATTATCAAAACTATCGCGCGCGGCCTTCAGAACGGCCGCAATCTCCACAGGGTGATGGCCATAATCATCAATAACCGTAATGCCTGCGCCCACGCCTGTTTTCGTGAAACGGCGCTTCACCCCGCCGAACCCCTTAAAGGCCGAACGAAGCGTGTCGTCAGTTGCACCCATTTCAAGGCCAACGGCAATGGCTGCAAGTGCATTCTGAACATTATGAAGCCCCGGCATCGGCAAATGAATATCCGTTATTTCACGGGCCTCATCACCGCCGCGGCTTTTTAAACTGACATCAAAGGTAACCTCACCCTCATGCGTCCGCATATTATGGGCCTTCACATCGGCCTGCGCTGATGTGCCGTAGGTTACAAGTTTGCGGTCGGATATTTGCGGGATAAGCGCCTGAACCTCAGGATGATCGATGCAAAGTATCGCGGCACCATAAAAGGGCACGCGCTCCAGAAAGGTTTTGAACGCTTCTTTTTCTGCCTCGAAAGTACCGTAAAAATCCAGATGCTCCGCGTCCATATTGGTAACAACAGCAATCGTCGCAGGAAGCTTCACAAATGTTCCATCGCTTTCGTCCGCTTCCACAACCATCCAATCGCCCTCGCCCAGGCGCGCGTTGGTGCCGTAACTATTAATAATGCCGCCATTAATGACAGTCGGGTCAATTCCGGCGGCTTCCAATACCGTCGCAACCATCGATGTGGTTGTTGTTTTACCGTGGGTTCCAGCAACCGATACACACCATTTAAGGCGCATCAATTCAGCCAACATTTCTGCGCGGCGCACAACCGGAATATGACGAGCACGAGCTTCGACCATTTCCGGGTTATCGGCTTTGATGGCTGTTGAAACAACAATCACCTTTGCGTCCTCAAGGTTTTCAGCTCTTTGACCGATCATCACCTTGATGCCAAGCCCCTTCAGGCGCGTAACATTTGCGTTCTCGCTCATGTCAGAACCTTGGACGCTATAGCCAAGGTTATGCATGACCTCCGCGATGCCAGACATTCCGATCCCGCCGATCCCGACAAAATGCACTGTTCCTATGTCGAAGGGGATATTTTTCACGGCGTTATCTCTTTAGCTTTTGGGGTTTCTTCATTTGCATTCAATACTGTGTCGGCAAGGCGTTCGGCCGCATCAAGGCGCGCAAAAGATTTCATATTTTTTGCCATCTCAGAAAGCGCATCATCACTATCCAAGATGTGCTCCAACGTTTCCGTTAACGCAGGTGCGCGAAACTCGGGCTCAGCCATCACAATGGCAGCGCCCTTTGCTCCCAGTGGTTTGGCGTTGGCGCTTTGATGATCATCCGCTGCAATCGCGAGGGGTACCAAAATCGCGGGCATTCCTGTTGCTGTTAATTCTGCAAGCGTTGATGCACCAGACCTGCTGATCACCAAATGGGTATCGTCTAAGATTGACGCGACATCATCGAAATAGCTTTGAACATTGGCGCTAATCCCTGCTTCGCCGTAAGTGCGCTTCACGGCGTCGATATCTTCAGTCCGCGCTTGATGTGTAATAATCAACCGCATGCGAATATATTCAGGTAATGCAACAAGGGCGCTCGGTATTTCACGGGACAGAATATGTGCCCCCTGACTACCTCCAAGAATAAATAACCGGATGACAGATGCAGCCTCTGGCGCTTGATAGGGGTTACCCGCGATCGCCTGTACTGCTGACCGAACCGGATTGCCGACATGAATTTGCTGAACACCTTCTGGAACTAATGTTGTATTCGCATTGCTTAATGCCACCCAGCTTGCTTTTTCCGCCATCCAGCGATTAACCCTGCCCAAGACGGCATTTTGCTCATGCAAACCGAAGGGTATTCCAAGGCTTCGTGCTGCAAGGATTACAGGCATGGAAGGATACCCACCAAATCCCACTATCTGCGTTGCACCAACCTTTTTTAAATACCGTCTAGCAGCAAAAAAGCTTGTCATGATTGAAAATACAGAACCAACCTTGCCGATGATACCACCACGCATATGACTGGTTGCCCGAAGGACCATGCGGTCAATATCAACCATAATGTTCCGGTACGCATCACCGCGCATGTCGGTTACCAAGGATACTGCTTCTCCGCGCGCCTTCAAGGCATCAGCAAGCGCTTCAGCCGGAACCATATGCCCGCCTGTGCCGCCTGCTGCTAAAACAATATGCCTTGCCTTTGAGGTCATTATTCAGCCGCCTTCCAGCCCACCATGTCTGTGTTGGGTGCAATGAAACGATTTCGTTTCGTAAGCGCAAGCACCATGCCCATACCGATTGCAAGCGCAAGCATGGAAGACCCGCCATAAGATATGAAAGGAAGGGTCATACCCTTTGATGGTAATACGGCAAGGTTAACGCCAATATTGATAAGCGACTGAAAACCAAACTGAATGATCAGGCCTGCGGCAGCGAGAAGGCGAAACGGGTTTGCTTCATCCAACAAGTGCGCAAGGCCGCGAACAACAATACCCGCGAACAACAAAAGAAGCATAACGCATGCAATGGCGCCGAACTCTTCACCAACAACAGCAAAAATATAATCCGCATGCGCGTCAGGCAAATAAAGTTTCACTGACCCTTCACCCGGCCCTTTACCCAACAAACCACCGCTTTCAAACGCTTCAAGCGCCTTATCTGTTTGGTAGGTATCACCGCTTGCGGGATTGATGAACCGATCAATCCGGCTCGCTACGTGCGGCAATAATGAATACGCGAGGCCGAGCCCCATAACACCCGCAAGGCCGGACATAACGATCCATGTCATTGGCATGCCTGCAAGCGCCATTTGCGCAAAAAAGACACCGCTGATCAAGACCGTCTGGCCAAAATCAGGTTGCAAGACCAAAAGGCCAGCAATGAACGCATAAATGCATGTAGCAATTTTCTTCGCTGGGATCGGTTTACCCGTAAATTCCGCGGACAATATCCATGCCATACTTACGATGAAAAACGGCTTCATAAATTCGCTTGGCTGTAGTGTGAAACTGCCAATCTGTAACCAGCGGGTCGCTCCCTTAATCTCTGGTCCGATCACAAGTGTTAAAATTAGAAGCAAAACGGTAACAGGAAGCCCAATCAGCGACATTCTTTTCACCCATTTGATCGGCAACACAGAAACCCCAACCACCGTTATAAGGGCGAGTGTCAGGAAAAAACTTTGTCGTTTAACGAAATGAAAGGCATCCAGGCCGATCCGTTCTGCGACCGCAGGGCTTGCCGTTAGCGTAAGCCAAATACCCGTCGTGATCAGAATAAACACAAGTGCCAGCATCCAGCGATCAACTGTCCACCACCAGCGGGAAAGAAGTGAATTATCCGCGCGTGAAAATGTCATCATTGATTTTGCCCCCCATACTCTTTCACGATTGCCTTGAAGGCATCCCCGCGGTCTTCAAAATTCTGAAACTGGTCAAAGGCAGTACAGGCGGGCGATAGCAAAATCACATCACCCGAAGCTGCATTTTCCTTTGCAGCCGCAATCGCGGCCTTTAAAGTACCCGACATATCACAAGGGACCTTGTCGCCAATAAGGCCTGCAAGTTCATCCGCACTTTCACCGATCAAATAGGCATGTTTAACAGCCGAGAGATGATCCTTAAGGGAATTCCCCAACGCCCCTTTTGCGCGCCCACCGGCGATCCAATGGATATGAGTAAATGCATCAAGTGCACGAGCAGCAGCGTCAGGGTTCGTTCCCTTGCTATCATTAATGAAGCGAACACCATCCAATTCTGCCACAAGTTCCTGCCTGTGGGTTAAACCAGGAAAGGACGCAAAGGAATTGACGATTGCAGCACCATCGAAGCGCAATAGCCTTCCAACCGCGTAGGTCGCTGCTGCATTCTGGTGATTATGTTCACCTACCAAGGTTTTTGCATCCAGAAGGTTGTAGTTTTGATGATTATCATCCAACCTGTCGTGCAAAACACCATTTTGAACGGATATACCGTTATCCAAGATAACCTTAACCGACACAGGAATAGTTCGGTCAGAATACTGTTTTGCAAACGAGCGCGAATATTCGTCATCCACGCTGATAACGGCTTTCGCGTTTTTATCCTGAATTTCAAAAATCCGACCTTTTGCTTTTGCGTAACCATCCATGTCACCGTGTCGGTCAAGATGATCAGGTGTCATGTTCAAAAGGACTGATATATCAGGGCGAAAATCACTTGTGATATCAAGCTGAAAGGAAGACATTTCAAAAACATACACGCCGCCTTCTGGCATCGGGTCAAGCGTCAAAACCCCCGTACCGATATTTCCGCCCATAACAGAAGGCTTGCCGCATTCTGCGATCATATGGGTTATCAGGGCTGTTGTTGTGGATTTTCCATTCGTCCCGGTGATAGCAACTGTTTGATGCGCTGGCAGGTCTTTCCGCCCACCTTCAAAAACATCAAAATCGCTTATAATCCTAACATCAGCCTCTTGGGCTTTTTTAACAAGTGCGTGCGGTTCAGGGTGCGTAAGCGGCACCCCGGGGGCCAGCAACAATGCATCAAGGTCATTAAAATTTGCAGTATGTAGGTTGACCGTGTCGAAGGGGGCTGACGCAGTGCGTTCAGTGTTATCATCCCACGCCCAAACTTCAGCACCAGACGCAATCAAGGCCTCCGCCGCCGCGACACCTGTGCGTGCAAGCCCGAATACGCCGATTGTTTTCCCCTGATATGTTCGTGCTTCAATCAACCTTAATTCCTATCGAAGTTTCAAGGTTGCAAGGCCAATAAGCGCCAGCATCACAGCAATGATCCAAAACCGAATTACAATTGTTGGCTCGGCCCAGCCTTTTTTCTCATAGTGATGGTGCAAAGGTGCCATTCTAAACACGCGTTTGCCCGTTAGTTTGAAGCTCGCGACCTGAACAATGACGGAAATTGTCTCAAGCGCGAACAGGCCACCAATGATACCAAGGACGATCTCATGCTTGGTGATAACCGCCATAGTCCCGAGGGTACCGCCAAGTGCGAGCGAACCAGTGTCACCCATAAAAACCATTGCAGGCGGTGCATTGAACCACAGAAAACCAAGCCCTGCGCCGATCATGGCGCCAGCGACAATGGCAAGTTCACCAGCACCAGACACGGGAATAACGCCCAGATATTCGCTGTAGACCGAGTTCCCGACCATATAGGCGATAAATCCAAAGGCGCTCACCGCAATGATCACCGGTACAATTGCAAGCCCGTCCAGCCCATCGGTTAGGTTTACGGAATTTGAGGTGCCTACCATTACAAAGGCGGCGAACGGGATATAGAAAAGGCCAATATTAAGCTCGACCTGCTTCAAAAATGGCAAAGCAATGGTTTGCCCCGTTAAATCGCCGAGCCACCAGGCAACAACACCGGCGACGCCCCATTCAATGATAAATTTCACCTTACCTGGCACGCCCTTGGGTGACGCCTTCGTGACTTTCATATAATCATCAACAAAACCAATCGCACCAAAGGAAATGGTTACAATAATCACAGCCCAAATATAGGGATTTGTAAGGTCCGACCATAACAGGATTGAAAGGCCAAGCCCTAAGAGGATCATAAACCCACCCATCGTCGGGGTACCTGCCTTCGCGATAATATGGCCTTCAGGCCCGTCTTCACGGATTGGCTGGCCTTTCTTCTGTTTTGACTTCAGCCAGCGAATAATCGAAGGACCAAACACAAAACATATCAGTAATGCCGTAATAACAGCACCGCCCGAACGGAATGTCAGGTAGTTGAAGAGATTAAAAATCCCGTATTCAGAGGCATATGGCGACAATAGATGGTAAAGCATACTTCTAATAACCCTTTATTCTGCAACCATCTTTTCGCCAAACAAGCTACCATAAGGACGACCAAAGGACTGAAAGGCATAGCTTTCTGCACCCATACGGATCAGTTGACTAACGGTTTCACCCAATCCAACGCTATTCGCTCCCTTGACGAGCAAAACATCGCCGCCTTGCAAGTTAGTCATCACACGGTCTGCCAAACCATCGGTATTATCAAAAGCTTCACACGCGATATCTGCATGGCGCGCAAGCTTTTCCATCATTGGCCCGACGGCAAAAACCTTATGAATGCCAGCTTTACGCAATTGCTTAGCTAAGGAGAGATGTATAATCTCGCTTTCCTGACCCAATTCGCGCATATCACCCAAGATTGCGAAACGGCGCGACTGCGGTGCCAAAGGAACCATCGACGTTCGTTTAAACGCGGCTTCCATGCTTGCAACGTTTGCATTATAGCTATCATCGATAAGGCTATAGTTTCCGTCACCCATATCAATCAAATGCATTTGACCACGGCCCAGCTCTGCCTCCAGTGATGCAAGCGCCAAAACCGCTTCCCCAAGGTCAGCACCAACTGCCCGTGCGCCCGCGAGCACCAGCAAACTATTCATTGCCCACTCTGGTCCCGGCTGCGAAATCTTGTAAGTAATTGTGGCGTCACCAACCTGTGCAGTCATGCAGGTGCAATCATAGCGTTCTGTCATTTGAATTGGGTATATATCAGCACCAGCTTCAGGGTTAAGCGATACGGTCACTAGCTCAACACCAAGGTCGAAAGCCGCTGCTTTCAATATTTTAACATGCGGATGGTCAATATTGATAACAGCTGTACCGCCCTCTTTAACACCCTCCAGAATAGACGCCTTTTCGCGCGCGATATCCTCTAGTACATCGAAATTACCACGATGAGCAGAACTAACGTTCGTAATGATTGCCACATCAGGCTGAACAAGCGCGCTTCGGTTCGCGATTTCACCCGGTCTGTTCATTCCCAATTCAAAAATGCCATAACGGGTCGAACGCGGTATGCGTGAAAGCGATAAGGGAACCCCGACATGGTTATTGAAGCTTTTGATAGATGAATGCGTGGGGCCGACCTTCGACAGTGCTTTCCTCAGCGCCTGTACCACGCTGGTTTTTCCTGCACTTCCGGTAACAGCAATTGTTTTCATCGGCGCCCGCGTTCTCGCATAACGAGCCATCTCTGCCAAAACAACCAGAGTGTCATCGACCTTAATCAGACGAGGATCGTCTTGGGATATCCCGTTTGGTCTTTCGCTCACGATCACAGCTGCCGCGCCGCGCGAAAGGGCTTCGGTCACATAATCATGACCGTCCAGGTTTGTTCCCCTGAGTGCTATAAAGAGATCACCAGGCAAAACTTCCCGGCTATCAACCTGAACAGCATCGGCAAACCATGGTCGATTACAAATCGCATCGCTGATCGCACTTAATTCGCTTGATGTCCAAAGTGGTTCTTCAACCAACATGGCGCTCCCCTCTCACCAAAATATTCCTGACCGTCCCTATGTCGGAAAATTCGATTGTTTTATCTTTAAGTATCTGGCCTTCTTCGTGGCCTTTGCCTGCAACCACAAGCATGTCACCGTGTTGCAAACTATTGATGGCGGTCTCTATCGCCTGTGCCCGGTCGTCAAATTCTTTTGCATCCGCGCATTCTGCTAGGATTTCGCTCCGTATAACGCCCGCGTCCTCGCTTCTTGGATTATCATCTGTCACATAGACACAGTCCGCATAATCGGCGGCAATTTTACCCATTTGTGGCCGTTTGCCTTTATCGCGGTCGCCGCCGCAGCCAAAAACCACATGTAAATGGTTTGGATTGTGTGCACGCGCTGCCTCCAGAACGGTCTTTAACCCGTCTGGCGTGTGGGCATAATCCACAAAAACGCTTCCACCTTTTTCATTCTCGCCAATGAATTCCATCCGCCCCGGTACACCCTTCAAGCTATCAAGCGCTTCAAAAGCTATGGTTGGTTTTACACCGGTCGCGATAGCCAAGCCCGCAGCAAGAATAGCATTCTCGAATTGAAATGATCCGATCAATGGCAGCGAAACTTCAAATTCCTGATCGCTGTATCGCAGTTTTGCAGCCTGACCTTTTTGAGTAATCGTATGAGCAGAAATCTGAATGGTTGCTTCTTCAGCATGGCCAACCGTTATGCACTTAAGGCCACGCCCCCAGACAATATCCTCAAGAACACGACCCCATTTATCATCAACATTAATAACCGCCGTTGAACCGGGCCGCAGCACATCACCGAAAAGCCTTGCCTTGGCATAAAAATAATTCAGTTCGGTTCCGTGATAATCAAGGTGATCACGTGTGAGGTTTGTAAAGGCAGCAGCATCCAGCTTAACGCCGTCCACCCGGTATTGTTCCAATCCATGACTGGAGGCTTCAAGGGCTGCATAGTCAACACCCTTTTCGCTAAGCGTGCTCAACACATCATGCATTTTCATCGGGTCTGGCGTCGTAAGCCCACCTGGCAATGATAACACATCAGACAAAACACCAACCGTACCAACGCTTGCGGCTTTTAACCCTGCATACGACCAGATTTGACGCGTAAAATCAGCGACGGATGTTTTTCCATTTGTCCCGGTGACAGCAATTTGTGTTTTTGGCTGTTTCTTATAAAACCGTGCAGCAAGTTCTGCATATTTGCGCCGCGGGTTGATGTCCTCAATGACAGGAATATCACCAAAATCTTTATCCAGATCCGGTGTGGTTAGAATGGCTACGGCACCTTTCGCGATCGCACTGTCAATAAAATCACGACCATCAAAATCAACACCTGGAAGAGCTGCAAAAATATCACCGGACTTAACCGAACGGCTGTCAGCTGTCATGCCCGAGATCGCGATCTCGGCACGTCCGCCTTTCAACCCTAACAATGCACCCAATGTTACCATTTTTATCGTTTCTTTTTATCTTCAATCAACAAACCAGCTTGATGATAAAGACCTTCATCCTCTTCAACGGGCGACACACCCAACAAAGGGGCTGCCCGCATAATTACATTTCTGACCACAGGGGCTGCTGTCCAGCCACCAGAGGCAAACCCATGGGTCTCGCGCGTTCCTTTTGGCTCATCCAACAAGGCAAAAACCACATACTGCGGATTATCCATCGGGAAAGCCCCAATAAATGAAGAGATCAGGGCTTTACGGTTGTAACCACCGTCCTGCGCCTTTTCAGCAGTTCCTGTCTTTCCGCCAACTCTGTATCCAACCGCATTTGCATTTCCGCCTGTGCCTTTCATGACAGCAAGGCGAAGAAGCTGTCTGATCTTTTGACTGGTGGAAGGCTTGATCACCTGTCTTCCATCTGCCCAGTCTTCGTTTTTATGGATGAGTGTGGCAGGAATATGCCTACCTCCGTTCACCATTGTGGCAATTCCACTAGCAAGCTGAACAGGACTAACCGCAATGCCGTGGCCATACGAAATTGTCATCGTAGAAACCTTGCGCCAATTAGAAGGATAAAGTGGCGCCCCAACCTCTGTCAGCTCAAGATTGCTTGGCTCCAAAAGGCCAAGTTCACTCAGGAATTCTTTTTGCTGGTCCGTCCCCAAATCAAGGGCGATCTGCGCTGTTCCAATATTTGAGGAAAACGCGAACACTTCAGGCACAGTTAAAACCCGAGCTTTAGGATGATCATCCCTGATCCAGAAGCGCGACACCCGAAGGGGTTTGGTTGCATCATATTCGTCTTCAAAATCGATGATGTTGTTATCCATCGCCGCCGCGAAGGTGAAGGTTTTGAAAGTAGAACCAAGTTCATAAACACCCTGGGTTACGCGGTTAAACCGTTCCTGACCACCTACACCGCGCATATTGTTTGGGTCATAATCAGGCAATGATGCCATCGCGACCACTTCACCAGTGTTCACATCCAGAACAAGCCCTGCCGCGCCCTTTGCCTCATGGGCACGCATGGCAGCTTCCAATTCATCAGCCAATGCATATTGTACGCGGATATCGAGGGATAGCTGAATTGGTTCATTACGACGCGATTTTTCATTCAACCGATAATCGAAGAAATGTTCTACACCCCCAAGGCCATTACCATCCACATCAACATACCCAAGAACATGCGATGCCAAGCGGCCATGCGGGTAAATCCGCTCTTCTTCACGCTGGAACTGAAAACCCGGAATACCAAGGGCATTCACTTCCCATTTTTCACGCGGGGTTAACTTCCGTTTCAGCCAAACAAATTTGCGACTACTCGAGAGCTTACTTTGGATGTCGGCCTCTGAAAGCTCGGGCAATACTTCAATAAGCTTGCGTGTTGCCTCAGCCGCATCTTCAATCATTGACGGGTTTGCATAGAGAGACGATGTTTCAAGGTTTGTCGCAAGAATCTCACCGTTACGATCCAGTATATCCGCGCGACCAAACTCAACGGGTTGCACAACAACCTTATGCGCAACAGGGCGCTCTGCCATCGGCTCTGAAAACCCAAGCTCAATAGTTCGCACCCCCATAAGCGCAAATGAACAGAAGAAAACAGCCACACCAACCAGCAAACGTGATCGCGCTTTCGACATCGCCTTGTCGCAAACATCTGCGTTTTCAAGGCAATATGAACCAGGTCGCGCGGGATTATTCGCTGAATTACCAGCTGGTGCTTTCATCAACGATGTGGACAACATTGTCATAGCGCCTCTTCTCGCTGGGGTTTTGCTTGAATATCCTGTTTAATTTTTTCACTGATCTGAAGCCTGAAACCTCGTTTTGAATTCGAGCGATCAGACCTGTTTTTCTTTTTCCTGTTGCTATGTTCGCTCAAAAGCACCCCAGGATCAGGGTCAACCTCGGCGTCCACATTAATTCTGAACGGGATAACCTGCGGGCTGACGATGATTTGATCTGAGTGCGGCGGCATTAATGCCAAAAATCGGAGTGAGCGATCCTGCAAAACTGCTGGCGTTGTTTTATATGACCATTCGGCCTTCAACACCCTAATCGCCTCTTCGTCCCGGTGAATTTGACGGGCAATCGCCTTAACCTTTGAGGATTGTTCCTGCACCGCATACTTCAGCTGCAAAACCGCAGCACCAGACAGCAATGCAACACCCGCTGCAACAAGTGGGATATACCGTCTCATAGCACACCCCCCTTGCCTGACGATGGAACATCAGTCCGCACAGCAAGCCTAAGCCTTGAAGACCTTGCCCTTATATTGCGCTCCATCTCTTCTTTAGATGGTTTGATCGCGCTTTTTTTCTTTAACATAAATGTCGACGGCGCAGCGCTTTCCAACTGGATTGGCGCATGTCGACTACCACCTGCAACTCGACCACTTTTCTCAGCCATAAATTGCTTTACCATTCCATCCTCTAGGGAATGGAATGAAACCACAACCAAACGGCCTCCAGTACATAGCAATCGCTCGCTTGAACCAAGGGCACGTTCTAATTCGCCTAACTCATCATTTACAAAAACACGCAGCGCCTGAAAGCTTTTCGTTGCCGGATGAGTTACTTTCTTGCCTTTTTTAGGGCGCGGCCTACCCACAACATTTTCAATCAGGTCCGCAAGTTCCAGCGTGCGCTCAAAGGGTTTTTCTGCACGGCGTTCAACGATTGCCCTTGCAATATGACGTGATTTAGGCTCGTCACCATATTTATAGATAATGTCTGCGATTTCTGCTTCAGGGTATGCGTTAACCACGTCGGCTGCGTTCTCACCAGACTGGGTCATCGTCATATCTAAAGGACCATCTTTCTGAAAAGAAAAACCGCGCTCGGCTTCATCAAGCTGGAAACTGGAAACGCCGATATCGAGCATAATCCCGTCAACCTGGCTAATACCAGCCTCAGCGAGCAATCGTTCCATATCGCCGAAGCAGCCTTCAAGAATGATGAAGCGGTCACCGAATTCATCCTTCAACGCCTCAGCCCGCTTGATCGCATCAGGATCACGGTCAATTGCAATGACCGTACAATTAGCAGCCATTAAAACAGCCCGCGTATACCCACCAGCACCAAAGGTTCCATCCACATACACCTCGCCGTCTTTAGGCGACATGGCCATGACAACTTCATTCAAAAGAACGGGGATATGTTTGCTTGTATTCTCTGGTGCATTCAGGGGCGCGCTCATGACCGCTCCCCACTTCCAGGAGGACCATCAGAGCCCCCCTCAGAATTACCACCAGCATTCATCTTGAGGCCACCACGGGGGCGACGCATCGATTTCATCTTAGCCTTAGCTTCGCGGGCAAGACTGCGCTGGCTTGCCTTATGATCTTCAAAAGCCTTTGGCTCCCAAATCTGGAATGTTTTACCAAGACCCACAAAAACGGCGTGGCTCTCAATCCCTGCATATTCCCGCAAATAAGCAGGCAGTGTTACACGACCTTCTGGGTCAAATTGTAGCTGCTCGGCGCTCGCGAGATACTCGGTCGCCATAGCCATCTGTTCTTCGTCATCGAGATCAAAATTGTCATGAAGGTCGTTTGCGAAAGCTTCGGTGTAGGTAATATCTTCGCCTTCAATATATGGCTTATCGTCCAAGGGGATACGGACAACAATACCATTGAAAGCTGGGGTAGCGGCCGCATTACGGAATGATGCAGGCACGGAAACCCGACCCTTCCGATCAACTTTATTTGTAGATGTGGACAAAAATGTCGCCACGACCATGTTCCCCAAGAATTCTTGTTCCCTGCCCCACAAGTTTTGATCGATTGATCTTTTTGACTCGCGAAAGGGCATTCAGACCGTCGCCTGAACACACTTGGGATAACATGGTTATTTATGGGATACAATGGTTTTGTATGGTAAATAGAATCTTAACTCAACCCTAAAACCTCCCCAATTTCATACAATTTATCTCTATAAATCATATAGTTATGATCATTTGTTTTTTCTTTGTTCTCCTTCATATGATTTCACAATATTTCACCGCCATTTTCGAAAACTAACGCCCAAAAATGCAAAAAAGAGGGCGAAATGCCCTCTTTTTCCATTTTTTCCCATATTTTCCCAAATCGAGTCATTTTTCACGACTCAGATACGGGCCTGACAGGCTCTATTAATGCATAGTGCCTACTTTACGTTAAACAGCTCAGCAGTATCACAGTGCCAACAGCTCTCACCAATCGGGCTTCCAGGTGGCACAGATGGACCAGACGGCGGCGTGAGCGCAGGCGTATTTGCACGCGCAAGCGCATTATCAATGCGTTTCTGGATCGCATCACCAAAGCTCAGGCGTTTGAAAACCAAATCTGACTTCATATCGCGGAGCGTGTTAAAGGCAACATCACGAACCGGCAATGTCCCAGCCGGGTCGTCCATCAAACTAATCAAACGCTCGGCGAAACGTTCGTAGACAACGCTTTGGATAAGCTTATGCGCTTCGTTCTTTGTTTTATTGCGATCCTTGAACACGCCAAGCATACGGTCCAGAACACCCTGAAGTCCCGGATGGCCTTTTTGCTGCACCCCTTGCTCTAACAAGCGCGCAGCACGGCGTGGATCAAGAATAGCAGCAAGCGTCATATCGCTTGCGACACGTACCGCATTAACCGCGTCGAACTGCGGGCCCGCACGCCCTCTGAACACTTCGCGGTTAAACTGAGGATCGCCATTTGCAAAACCAAGCGGCGACAATACCCTGATTGTCTCGTCACGAATTTCGAGCGCTTCCGGCGCGATTGCCGACAGAAGAACATCAAGTGCCTCCAGCTGCTTTTCAACGGCAACATATTGCGGGTCAGCGCGGCCATCACCTTGATGACGATACTCAAAATCTACACCACCCAGCGATTTGACAGCAGCAGCCAACTGGTAGCGATGATAGAGATAGAGCGGAACAAATTTGGTTTGCAGCGCCTGATAGCTCTCACCCGCACGCAGGTTTGCAGCACCAAACTTTTCCAAGGCAACACGGCGCACTTCAAGAACGTTACGCAAGCTAGCGATCGGGTCAGTACCATTATCCCAAACAGCCCCTTTAGGGTGCCCTGACCCTACGGAACGAGAATCCGGATCGGAAACAAACAGCAAGCCCTTTTCGTCAGCTTCGCGGATCAGTTTAGCCTGATACTCGGCTTCGTCACCTTCATAATCGCCGTAAAGAAAATTGGTTACCCAGTCATCCCATGCACCAACGCCGACACCGTAAACATCGGAGAAATCAAGCGAACCATCGCGGCCTGCAATCACATGCGGTGCTGGATAATCCATCACACTGGCGCGGTCGCCGTATGTGCTGGCCGCCATATTATGTGAAAATCCAAGCGCATGACCAATTTCGTGCGCTGAAAGCTGCCTGATGCGTGCAAGCGCCATCTGGACCGGATCATCGGCGCCGCCCGATCCGGTTTTCGCTGCACCTGCAAGCGCTTCAAATATCTTGATATCCTGGCGCACCCTCAATGAGCCCAAAAGCACAACACCGCGGAGAGTTTCACCCGTGCGTGGATCATGAAGTGCAGCACCGTAAGACCAACCGCGTGTGGCGCGGTGCACCCAGTTCACAACATTATACCGTGCATCCAAGGGATGAACACCTTCAGGCAACACTTCGACACGGTATCCACCGGGAAAGCCTGCTTTTTCAAAGGCCGTCGCCCACCAGTTACCGCCCTCTACAAGCGCGCTCCTGATTGGCTCGGGCGCACCATTATCTACATAGAAAACAATAGGCTTAATAACCTTGCCGTTTTGATCTTTTTGCAACCGGAAGCGCCTTGCAAAACTGACAACCGTATTCCCGTCAAGCGGCGCTGACATATCAACAAACGGCGTATTGATAACACCCGCGCGGTCATCATTCATTCTGATTTCATAGCCGTCTTCTGGCAGCTTCATCAATGTTGTATGAGCAATCAATGTCACGCTATTTGGAACAGGTGTTGTTGTACGAACTTCACCGCCCGGATTACGACCTGAAAAAGTCAGATATGCATCAACTTCCATATTGATCGGGAAAACATGCGTTTCCGTAGTATCTACATAAGAGCGATCAGCAGCGATGCTGAAGTTACCCTGCCCTCGCGATGCAAGCCGCGCTGAAACACCAATTGCATCCCGCATGAAAAGCTTGGTTGCGTCCACAAGCAATTTACCATCGTCGCTGGTTTCCATGATAGGTGCAGACCAGACAATCGACTGAGCAAAGCTGGTTTCAACTGCACGCTTTTCACTTGGATTATCAGCACTAGCCCGGAAGGCTGTGTTTTCAAAGAAGGCCATAACCTTATCGCCAACACGTTTGAAAACAATGATTTCGCTACCGCCTGGAACGCTTCGATCAAGACCAACAGGGTTAGAGCCCAAACCACCGGTTAAATAGCCGGCGTATATATAGCGCCCAGCAACACCATTTTCATTCGGCGCATCCAAATTCAAAAGGATACGGGACTTTGAAGTATCTACGTAGGTTTCAATAAGGCCACTGCGTTTATCCAGACCCTTTACAGCTTCTGCAAAATCCGCATTAGCTACCGCCGACAACAGTAATCCTGCCGTTGCGGCCATCCCCATTAAAAAATTCCCGATCTTCATGATCATTTATCCCCTCGTTAGCACCTAAAATGATGACTTAGCGCTCGCTTATTTCCGCGATATAATGCGTTGTCGATATCCCTTCAGTGCGCGGTAAATATACAACTTCACAGATATCATTAAATTCATCAAACTTACCAGCCCAGTCATCCCCCATCACAAGAATGTCAGCTTTGGCATCTTTGATATATTGGCCTTTTTCCTCGAGCGAATGTTCGACAAAAACTTCGTCCACACATCTGATACTCTCGATGATTTCAACCCTGTCAGCCGTTGAATAAACCGGCGCCCGACCCTTTTTTGAAATATTCAACTCATCGCTGGAAACGCCGACGATCAAATAATCGCCAAGCTTGGCCGCCCGTTCCAAGATTCTGATGTGACCAACATGAAGCAGGTCGTAAGTACCAAAAGTAATTATACGTTTCATTTTAACTCTCACTAGAATGATCTAGATATCAGTATTTTTCATGATCATATTATAAATGCGTCATTCAGGATCAATTTGCGAAGATTGAAATTGAACCTATGGCCTGAAGCCTCTATAAAATTTGTAACGTGTTTATCGGTTTATATAAGCTTTAACAATTGAAAAGCTGGACGAACCCATTATTTTTCAGATAGATCTTGTTTATGACTTTGAATGAAAATGATTTATTCATCAAGACAACAGCCTTGCTTCGCGAGCGACTTGTCGACAAAAACCTCAGAACCCAGCTTTTTCCTGATTTATTTTCAAGAATAACCGGCCAATTACGACCGGTACATATCCCAGTTACGAAGAAGTATTCACGTTTCAAATTCCAACTGAACAATACCGCCCCTGAAGTTTTGAATTTCTCATTCATCGTTTTTGCCGGTTATCATAAAAATACATCAACCAGCAGGCTATTGAATGAGCATGCAAACTGCACCCAAAGTTCCTATTCGAGTGACGCATTCTGCGACCCCCATGCTGGTATCAAAGGTGCGCGTCATTCTACCAATATTCATACAGCACCAGAAATAAAACCATGGTGGCAAGCAAGTTTTCCGAATAACTGCCTGGTTAATCAGATCTATTTCTACAACAGGCTTGACGAAGCCGGTTATCGATCAAACCGGTTACATGTGTATGGCATCACTGCATTTGGCGAGGAAGATTTAATCTACGACGCACAAAGCGATGCCAACAAACAAAGCTTTCTTGAAGAAACGCTGTTCCATTTTAAATCCGGCCTTACTTATTTTCATGACCGCGCGGATGACATGCAGAAAAGTCAGATAGAAAATTGGCTGGATGAACTGCAAACGTATTTAACGAACGACGGTGGCACACAAACGTTTGCCACGCTTCATACTAGCTATTTGCAGATGTTATTTAGCTTCATTGATGAAAGTCCTGATTTTGGCGGCACAAGACCAACTGCCTGCGATGTTACAATTCCGATAACCAATGCACGCTTTGCCCGGATAGAATTGTACGGAAAGTTTGCCTCTGACATAGGTGGCATCCAACTAGAGGCGCCAAACAGCAATGAAGCAGAGAACAACGCCCGTGAGCAAAAAACATTCTGGCTAAGTGATCGGAAGCTTAAAAACTTTAAGCCAAGTTACGAAAATAGCGAACATTATCAATATGGACTGACCACGCCCTGGCACGGGGAAACCGTTGATCTCGGCGAACTTATGCCTGTGGAACGCATTTTATTATGGAACAAAGATCGTCGTTATAATGGAACTTCGGTGTTCCATAAAATTATGCTGAGCGAAGATAATGAAAACTGGCAAACCGTGCATGATAGCGGTGACCTCTATCTAAATATGATGAAGGCCCTACGCCTAAGTGACATTATGAATGATAGATTATGGCATCCTGAATACGCTAAAATCATCGGCAAACTTTTCACTTTATACAGGCAAACAGGCCCTATCACGCAAATCAGCGGGTTGGTTAAAAAGGATGAGGATACACTCAGCGCATTTGAAAAAGGGACACTAGATGCCCTGCCTCTTATTAAACACGCCCCGCCTTTACGCCTAACGAAGCATGGCCTGCAGGTTCCGGTAAAATATCAAAACCAGAATAAAATCATGCGTGTTTTACATACCCTTATTGATAACTTCAAAGAAGCCGGTGTTGACGCATTTTTGATGTATGGAACGCTTCTCGGGGCAATCCGGGAAAAAGATTTCATCGAACATGACGATGATATTGACCTCGCCACCATTATAAACGCAACTTCCGTTGAAGATTTGTTTGATAAAGCCAATCAACTCGTCGATGTGCTGCGCGATATGGGCGTGAATTGTAACCTCGCCCGCACCAGCGCACCATTGCTTCACTGCCGAATGGAAGGCATTACAGTTGATTTATTTGTTCTGGGCAACATTGACGGTATCATTCATTGGCCCACATCATATATGAAAATGGATCAAGCCCCCTCAGATATCTTCCTGCCGCTCAAGGAAATGGAATTTAAGGATAGAGTCTTTCTTGGACCAAAAGATCCGGAGGCTGTGCTTCTTGCAAGATACGGTGAAACATGGCGTACACCCATCGCGGCCTTTGAAATGTAATTACGCACAGCAACTCAATGGGGTGACAGCACGATAAATTTTATATTTTCATGCAGCGGCAATCCTGTTTATATGAACCCGTAAATTTCATTTATTTAAGAAACGTAGCAGATATGACAAACTTGACACGACAGCTTATCGAAACTGTGGAACCTGCAAAACAGTCAAAGAAATTATTGCAATCCCTTCGTTTCTGGAGCTGGGGTCGCCTGCTAGAGCGTGCGGGTGCGAATGCGTGCTTTGTATCTGAAAATGATTTTATAGGCCTGATGAAACGGGAAATTAAAGACCTTAAGATACCTTATATTGAGCGCAGTGATGCCTTTGACGAAATTAAGGAAAAGGGGTTTGACTGCATTATCGTCCTCGTCAAGAAAGACGAAGCACGATTTGTTAGGGAGTTACGGAAACAGTTTCCGGACGCCAAGGTTTATTCCACCCTCTATGATATTATTCCGAGCAAATTATGGCACCCTTTTGAACTGCCGGCGGACATAAAAACTGATTATACAGAGACACCAATTGCTGACACATTTAAAAAGATAACGCTTGTTGTTTCCTCACCTGGAAGCGACTGCGAATATTTCCTGAAAACACTTGAAGATAATGGGTTTGGCAAGGCGCCGCATATTTTTAACAAGCCTTTTCGCCATACGATTGAATATACAGAGCATTTTCAGATCGCACGGTTTCTAAAAGCCGTTCAGACATACCATGATCAGATCACAAACGGCGGAGAGAATAGCTTTATTCATCTGCAAACCGATGTGCTCAATCAAATCTTGTTCAGAAGCCGTTTCACCTTTAAGCAATTCTATAATCACATTCTGAAGGCCGGTATCAATGTTATCTACTTTTATCGCCGCGATAAAATAGCACAGACCGCCGTGCAGGCCTTGATGGAAGACCATCACATGCGTTCCATCTGGCATATGCCACCGCACCAAAAAAATATATTTTCCAAAAACCGCAAGGTTAATAATGAAACCGCGTGGCGTACAATGCTGGAAATAATGGATACAGAGGCAAGGGTAGAATTATTCTTCAGAGACAACCCAACTGTTAAAATGGTTACGCTAGAAGAATTCCGTGACGCGCCTGAAAATGTACTCAAAGGTTTGGCACAGTTTCTCGAAACCCAGATGCCGAAAAAGATAACCATCCCATCATACAACACCCCCTATGAAGAAATCACAAACTTGCCAGAGCGCATAACCGATTTTAAACGCACAATGATTGATCGACTTGGGCTGCACGTTAACGAAACGGGTTCACTGGTTACAGAGAACGAAGCCTATCTGAAAAGAACGAATGGATCATAACAGCTAAAGTATAGGGCAGATGGCCTATAAGCCGGGTCCTGTTCCATGTTTCCATTTCAACATTTCGATGATCATTCATCTAGATTTGCTGTCGCCAGCAAACTCAAGCAACCTACCCGGACGATAGCGTGGAAACCCGCCTGCCATTAAAGGCAACCATCCCTATTGGTTTTGCTTTCGGTGGGGTTTACCCTGCCATCCCTGTTACCAGCGACGCGGTGCGCTCTTACCGCACCCTTTCATCCTTACCAGCCTATAGCTGGCGGTTTGCTTTCTGTGGCACTTTCCCTGAGGTCACCCTCGCCAGCCATTAACTGGCACCGTGTTTCCATAAAGCCCGGACTTTCCTCCCCTCTTCTCTAGAGCGGCGACCATCCAGCCATCTGCGCGCCCTTTCAAGCATCTAAAGCCATCTAGGTCAATACGATATTATTTAGCAATGATGATTATTTATCCTCGTTGTTTTTAACTAGCTTCATCACGGAGTTTGACATTAACCTCTCTTAAAATATATCCATATAACTTATAAGTGTATATTTATGCTTTTAGATAAAGGATGGGGGGCCATGAAATTATCTTTCACAGAAATAGTGTTCATAAACTTTATTATGATTTTTACCGCATTTGCTTCACCTGTAAAAAGCAATGATGTAGCGATTGAAATAAACTCAGAAATTAAAGGTACAGTCACATACAGTAAAAAAATTCTCAAAAACATTAATAGTTTAAATACTTTAGAAAATAAAAAATATAATAAAAATTATAAAAAGATATCTTATCTTAATCATGAAATATTTGATGATATAAACGACTTTGAATTTTCTATAGTTCTCAATCGCCTCATTGAAGAAAACCTAAAAGCAAGAAATATTGCTTTCGCCAATTACCACGTAGAAATCAAGAAAATCATGATAGATCATTACCCTGTTGCCTATTTTTCTAGCGGAAGTGGTTTTTCAACAGAGTTTGAATTTCCTGGAATGGCTAGAATTTCCGGTGCAAGTTACATAAAAGCAAAAGCAAAACTCTTGGACAAAAACGGAGATATTTTATTCAATCGCAAAATAAAAGTTACGCTTCGGAGCTATGATAAGAAAGACTTTGAAAAATATGGTTATGATAAAGATACAAATGAGGCCGCTAAATTATTGTGCGCTTACCTAGCAAACAAAATAGGCAAAAAAATTGCTGAAGAATATGACACTCAAATTAATAAGTAATATCTAAAATTAAGCCAATAACCAGCTTAAAGCAGTTTACAAGTTGATTGTTTAAAGATTATGCGGCAATAACATAATCATGATATAAGATACGTACCGTTTTTTTGTACGTAGTTTAAGGATTTAAAATGAAAAAGTTAATAGTAGCCCCGCTGTTTTTATCGTTAGGGGCTTGCAGCATATTTGGTGGCGGCGACGGCGACGAAATAATTTTCGATACCGCACTGGGCCCAGAAACCAAGCTTCAAATCCGTGAACTGGATGAAGGCCTTGTTGGTGATAGCGAAAATGCACAATATCTACCCGAAGAACGTAAAGGCAATAATCTGGAATCCGAGGACGGAAGCCAATAACTAATCCTTATTGCGCTAACGTAATCGAGAAAGGGGTTAGCAATGCCCAAAAAGAGCGCAATTGACAAAATATCAGAAGACAAGGCTATCAAAATTGTTGATGCCTTAAACGATGGCATAACCTGAGCACAAGTTAAGCGCGATAAATTTTCAGGAATGCCGACATGCACTCATTGACATGATGCTCAATTTCTTCATTTGAAACCTGTTCAACCAAGCCAATCGCCAATTGGAAATGCAGGTTACCTTTCAAAAGGGAAATCAGCTGCGTGGCAGCACGCTCGGTATCTTTAATCTCTAGCTCGCCGCGATCGATCCACGACTGGAGAAAATCAATCAATTTTGTCAGCATGTCTTCTGGTCCAGCGTCCCAGAATATTTTTGCGAGGTTTGAGTTTTTCGCAGCAGCGCCAGTCAGCACTCTGAACATTGCGATCGCATCTTCACTAACAAGAAGCGCACAGAAAGTTCGGCAAACAATCCTGAAATCATCTTCAAGGGTATGATCCGGCATATGCTGAAACAGGCTATCCGGGAAATATTCAGCAATTTTACCGCGGATTGCCGCACTGAAAAGCTGCTCTTTATTCGCGAAGTGGCTATAAACCGTTTGCTTTGAAACACCCGCCCTTTTGGCAACCTCATCCATACTCGTGCCGTCAAAACCGTTTTCCATGAACAGCTGGCTTGCTGCTTCCATAATAGCAAGGTTTTTGGCATCACTTCTCGGCCTACCACGAGCGGGTTTGCAAAGCGGTGATTGATCGTCACAAGTCAGAGCGTTGTCAGGCACGCAAATTTCCTTTTCCCCATTCCACCAGAATTCCCTGGTGACTTTTCTAAACTCTATCAAATGCTAGCGCATATATTCACAAAAATCCAATGAACACAAAATATCGTATCATCAGAAGATTTGATTTCAAATATGAATAGCTTGCATTCATTAATTTTTTCACTCTCTACATTTAATAGACTTGACAGTCCACAAAAAAATCCTATTTATTAGACGTAACAGTCCATAATATAAAAATCATAGGTAATATTGGGGCTGATAATATTAATAAAAAAATAACGACACTCGTATTAATAGTAATTGTACATGAATAGTTTGTTCGGTTTTATGACCGATAGCGAGACCCCAGGATGGTAAATATGAGAAAGCTCTTATCAAGGAATGGTTCAAGTGTGTTGCAGAACTCCCGGTTCCTGAAATTGGCAGGGCTCATTGCCATAATTGCATCCATAAGCGTTCCCCTGACCGTGCGCCTGACAGCTCAGTCCTCCCCTCTCTCCACGACAACGAAAGAGTTGCCAGTGCGCACGGTCAATATCCAAATGGAAAATGGGTATTTTGCTAAACGTACCTTCACAGGGCGCGCGGTTGCTGGCCGTGTTAGCCCACTCGCCTTTGAACTGAATGGCACACTCAAGCATGTGTATGTTGATTTGGGTAGTAGCGTTCAGAAAGGTGATACCCTTGCCGAGCTGGACACAGCAGTTCTTGATGCACGCCGCGGTGAATTATTAGCGGAAAAGGATGAGGTTACAGCAAACCTTGAGCTTGCAAACCGGACCTTAAAACGTGTTAGCGACACTTTCAAACAGGGTCATGCCTCAGCGCAGCGCCTTGACGAAGCAGAAGCAAACGCTATATCGCTCAAAGCTCGCCTTGCACGATTGAATGCATCCTTAAATTCGCTTGATGTTGACATTAACCGCGCGACTATAAAGGCACCCTTTTCAGGAACGATCACAGCAAGAATGCTGGATGAAGGCACGATTGCAAACGCTGGCCTTGCCGTTCTGGAACTTTCAGAAGACAGCCGTATGGAAGCACGCATTGGTATGCCACCAGAGTTTGCGCAGGCAATTAAGAACGGTGCTAAATTTTCGCTGCGCAACGGTGATAGAAAAGCTATCAGAAATGCAACAATGCGGTCGGTCGTTCCTGTGATTACAGGCACCACGCGGACAATGATGGTCTCGTTCGACCTACCGAGTGATAGCACATCACGCGGGGAATTGATCAATGCCGTCGTTGATGACTGGCAGGAAACCAGCGGCGCATGGCTTCCGCTTCGGGCGCTTTCCGCTGATGTTCGAGGCTTGTGGCGTGTCTATAAGGTCTTTGATGGCCCTGATGGCCCTAAAGTCAGGTTTGAAAATGTTCAAATTCAATATAGCGACGGCAACAGCGTTTTTGTTTCTGGAACAATTAAGGAAGGCGATATTGTAATCGCAGACGGCATCGACAAACTTGCGCCCGGTCAACGCGTGCAATCTGTTGAAACCGTATCACCGCGCGGATAGGAGCCACCATCATGAAAGGTTCGCTATATAATCACCCACGCGCGGTTTGGCTTTTACTTCTCTTGATCATCATTGCTGGCTTCAACGCCTTTACCACAATGCCGCGCCTTGAAGACCCGCACATGGAGAGCCGTGTCGTTCAGGTAAAAACTTTTTACCCCGGTGCATCAGCAGAGCGCGTGGAAGCAGAAATCACAGAAAAACTGGAACGCAAAGTTCGCGAAATCCCAGAAGTCAAAGAGGTTAACAGCACATCATCCGCTGGCATTTCCGTGGTAACGATTGAGCTTGAGGACCGGGTCAATAACGCAAAACCAATCACTGCGCGCTTACGTGATAAGATTTCCGAGGTCACGGACCTTCCGGCTGGCACGTCTGCCCCTGACCTTTCGGACACACAAATCTATGCTCACTCCGCAATTATCGCCCTAACATGGGAAAGCGATAGCCCGATTAATTATGCTATCCTTGGCCGCCATGCCTCTGAACTCGAAAGTAAAATGCGGAACCTCAGCGGCACTGACTTTGTTGACGTACTCGGCTTGCCAAACGAGGAAATCCGCATATCAGTCGATGACCGCGAGCTGGCGTCTAGCGGCCTCACTATGGCGGATGTCGCCGCCCGCATCAGAGGTTCTGACGCTCGTGGGTCTGCGGGGGTTGTAACTGGTGCCAATAACCGCCTTGTCGTAGAAGTGTCCGGCGCGCTCGATAGCCTTGCTCGTATCAGACGTATTCCCCTTGGTCTTGACCCTGAAGGGGCCAGCCTAAGGCTTGGCGACGTTGCCAAGGTTGAACGTTCGTTTGAAAACCCACCAAGCAACCTTGCCTATGTGAACGGTACATACGGTGTGATTGTCGCCGCGAGGATGTTTGAAAATTCACGTATTGATGCATGGTCAGAGGATGTTGGCGAACTTCTAGAAGCAACACGGGAAACCCTTCCAGCATCGATTAAATTGGAACGTATCTTTGACCAGCGTCTTTATGCGGACGAGCGGTTAAATAACCTGATGTCCAACCTGGCTGTTGGTGCCCTTGTGGTTTTGGTTGTGCTTTTTGTCTCACTGGGCTGGCGCGCGTCAATTGTATCAGCGTCTATCCTGCCCCTCACGCTTTTAGCCGCGCTTGCAATCACCAACCTGTTTGGCATGCGGATCGAACAAGTGTTGGTTACTGGTTTGATTGTTGCCCTTGGCATCATGGTGGATAATGCCATTGTGATCACAGATGAAATCCAGCAGCTTCGCCTAAAAGGCATAGGGCGCTCAAAGTCTGTTGCGATGACAGTTCAAAAACTTTGGCTTCCCCTTCTTGGAAGTACACTAACCACGATTATCGCCTTTATGCCGCTTATTCTGATGCCGGGTAATGCTGGTGACTTTTTGATCGGTGTGCCGGCGGCGGTGATCGCATCCCTTGTTGCGTCCTATGTTATCGCCTTCACCATCATTTCCGCAGTCGCGGGCCGTGTGGTGGAAGGTCGCAAGCCAGAAACTGCGGCAACGGCTAACACAGCCGAAGAGCGCGTATGGTGGCGTGATGGCATTCAGGGGGGATACCTCGCAAAATGGTTTGAAGCCTCGCTTCAATGGTCCGTAAGGCGCCCCTTGAGGTCGATCGTAGTTGCCATGGGCATTCCGTTGATGGGGTTTGCCCTTGCAGGGCAATTGACCGAACAGTTTTTCCCTGTAAGCGACAGAAATCAGTTCCGTATTCAGGTTTCAATGCCCGCACAGGCGTCTATTGAGGAAACGCGCGGCGCTGTTGAGCGGATACATGCAACACTCGATAACTATCCGGTTATTGAAAGCGCCCATTGGTTCATGGGAACACGGCCAGCCAAATTTTATTATAGCATGATTGCTAGCAATGACCGCGTTGTCAGCGCTGCTGAGGCAATTGTTACGGTTGGCCACTTTAATGATATTCCAGATCTTATTCCGCAGCTTCAGAATGACATTTCGCTTTTGGTGCCAGAGGCGACAATCATCGTCCGCGAATTTGGAAGCGGCCCCCCTATCCAAGCGCCACTTGAAGTTCGTGTTCTCGGTCCCGACCTCGCGGTATTACAGGAATTGGGCGATGAAATCAGAAGCATTATCGCAACGATCCCAGACGTTACCAATACAAGAACATCCCTGAAACCGGGGCGTCCGCAGATCACTGTGAATGCACGCGAGGATGATGTATCCACAACAGGTTTAACACTAAGCGATGTGGAAAGCCAACTACAGGCCTTAACAAACGGTATTACAACCTCATTCCTAATAGAAGAAACGCAGCAGGTTCCTATTAAATTGATCGCAGAACGCGCGCGCCGCCGCGATATTTCTTCGATCGCAGATATGAACCTGATCGGCGTTAATCAGGAGCTTGAGCAAGATCAATCGTTCGCTGATATTCCTGTATCGGCGGTCGCTGATGTTGAACTTGGCACTAAGGTCGGCTCAATTTCGCACTATAATAACGAGCGCATGAACAAGGTTCAGGCTTATCTTGAATTTGGTGTTCTGCCGGAAGTTGGCTTCAAAGCCCTTCAGGAACGCATCGCAGAACGAAACTTTACCGTGCCCCCCGGGTATAAAATTCAGTTTGGCGGCGAAAGTGAAAAACGCAACGAAGCCGTTGGGAAGCTGTTCGGCACTGCTGGTATGTTGGTTATTATGATGATCCTCGCTATCGTATTGACCTTCAACAGTTTCCGGATGGCACTTGTCACTTTCGCTGCCGCCGTTCAGGCAGGTGGACTAGGGCTGTTCTCCCTTTGGTTCTTCAATTACCCGCTTAGCTTTGTTGTGATCTTCGGCCTTATGGGGCTGGTGGGCCTCGCGATCAATGCAGCTATCGTTATATTATCTGAGCTTCGAGGTATTGATGCCGCGCGTGCGGGCGACCCGGACGCAGTTGTTCACGGCGTTATGAAAACAGGCCGTCATATCTTCTCAACGACACTGACAACTGTAGGTGGGTTTATGCCGCTTATCCTGGCGGGCGGCGCTTTCTGGCCACCGTTTGCAGTTGCGATTGCCGGCGGTGCTTTCCTATCGATGATTGTTAGTTTCTATTTTGCCCCGGCTGCATTCCTGTGGCTAACGCGCAAACGTCCGGTTTCAGCACCACGAGGTAGCGGTGCCGACAGGCCGAAGCCCGCGAAAACGTCAAAGCCCTTTGAGCAGCAAGCAGTATAGATTTATTCGATAATTGATGCCAAAAGCGCGAGCCCAAGTGCCTGATTATCATCATCTTCAAGCGCCCTAATAACTGGCAGTGACAGGTCAACCGATTTACTAGAAACGGCGCCTTCAAGCAGCATGACCCTGGCAATATCGCGCTCGTAAACGCCTTCAATTTCGCTAATTTCGTCAAGTATTGACGCATACGCCAAAGCAAGCGGGCCGCCCGCAGCGTTATCATTTACCAAACCAGACAAATAGGACACTCTTTGCTCGGGCGTCGGAAAAACAGGCACCCTGTTTAGGGCAACATCCATCAAACCAAGCTTGGCTTCAACAGCGCCTATTGCTTTTGAAAAGTCTGTAACATCGCCGCCGCGAAGCCGAGATCCGTGCAGTTTCGCAAATTCGTAAGAAGCCTGAATAAATTCATCACTTACTCCCGCTTTTACCATTGCCTCAAGGCGCTGCACCGCCGCGCGACCACGCTGACTAAGTCCGGTAATTGCGGAGAAAATATCCTGTGCTTCCAACATTAAGGCATCGCGGCGCTCTGTATTGCCCATTTTCCCGGCAATGATCGCAAGGTAAACAATACCACGGTATTTTGTTTCCGCCTTATCCAGCAGACGAATTTCCTGTTCTAACGACGCCACTTCACCCAAAGAGAGTTGATCAGCAGGCGCAAACACATAAGATTCTGCATCTTCCCAGAACGCTCTTACCCTATTCTTCATCTGACTGGTTGCCCGCTTAACGTCGGCAAGGCTGCCAAGTTTGACAGTCTCTTTGGCAATTGCAGCAAGCGTTTTATCACGTACAGAATCAATCTGAAGTTCTGCACTTAATTTTAACGCTTCATCCAAATCTCCGGCCTTTGCCAGCAAGGGGGCAATTTCTTTGATTTTTTCCTGCGTGATCAAGGTGAGGCGGACACTGCGGGCCTCCTCAAGGGCTAACTTAAGCGTTTGGATTGCCCGGTCGTTATCACCCAGCGCGATCAAGGACCGAGCAACGCCAACCAAAACCTTGGCCCGCTCGAGCCCTAACTCTTCAGCAATAACGGTTTGCATTGCAGATGAAATCGCACAATCCCGCGACAATGCTTCCAGGCAGGCTGTTGTATATTCATTGGGCTTATGACTAGATGCGACACCATTTTGCCCGCCATTCTGCCCCGTATTTTGGCCCGTATTTTTAGCGCTGAGGGCGGTTGTTGCCAACAAGCTTGTGCCTGCGATCGCTGTCAAAATTATTTTTCTCATTTTTCTTATCCTGCCAAATTAGAAAAGATCGCCAATATAAAAATGAGGCGTAACCTTCCCTGCAATTTCATCTTCAAAACTGACTATATTGATATATTATATCATTAACTATACGGTCTGTACCAGCATCATATTCACCAGTCACATGTTTTTGACGCCATCGCCGCTGAAATGCACGAACACACGCCGTTGTAAGCTTGTCATAAACACCGGAAATCTCTATTCCATATCCAATTGACCTCAGCTTTTCCTGCAACACGATAATCATTTCCCGCTGGCTGACTGCGGCGCTATCGTCAAGTAACGCTTGCTGGCTATTCCCGTTCACCTCCGACCAAATGCCGAAACCTTCACTTGCAAGCTGTTGCCAAGGAAATTTCTCACCGGGATCTTCTTTACGGTCGGGGGCGATATCGCTGTGCCCCACATACATATGCTTTTTTATCCCGTAACGCTGCTTAAGCGTTTGCAGCAATTCAAGCAAACACGCAATCTGTGTCTCGGGAAAGGAACGATAGCCAAATTCGTGGCCAGGGTTCACCAATTCAATGCCGATGGAATAATGATTTAAATTATCACGCCCCTGCCAATGGGAAATTCCTGCGTGCCACGCACGTTTATCCGGTTCAACTAACTGATAAGTTTCCCCGCTTTCTTCGATCAGATAATGCGCGGAAACTTCTGCCTTTGGGTCACATAGTCGCTCCAATGCGCCCTGCCCTGTTTCCATTCCGGTATAATGCAGCACAACCATATCAGGCTGACAGTTGCCGGGGCGATCATTATAATTTGGCGATGGGTAAGGCCGTATTGTCATGATTTTTCTTCAACGTACCTGATGCGATGTTTCGTTATTGAGGCCCTCTGCATCCAATTCTTCTTCAACGCGTGCCTTGTTCCTTAGTGTTACGATTAAAACACCCAATAGCGTCATGGCGCCGCCAACGATAACCCGCCACGTAAGCGCCTCACCAAGGAAGACTATACCCCCTAATATGGCGAAAAAGGGAGTCATCAGCAAATAAGGTGCAACAACCGACACTTCATATTTACGAAGAAGATAATTAACGCCCCCATGCCCAATAATCGATGAGCCAATAGCACTATAGAGCACACCGCCCCAAGCGCTCAGGCTAGCGGCTTGGATAACCCTGATGTGATCACTTTCCCAAAGTAATGATAGAATAAGCGAACCGATAATACCGCCAACAGCGATCCATGCCTGTGTTGTCGTGGCCCGAACGTCCTTAAGGCGTCGCATGAGAACCGTTGACACACCGTATATAAAGCTCGAAAAAACAATCCAAAGCACAGCATCAATATAGCCAAAAACTTTGGGATCAAACCCAAGGATAATAACCCCCGCGAAACTTAGAACGATAGCCGCCGCCCGCTTCCACCCAACGCTTTCCCCCAGCATCAAAACAGACATCAGGGTTGCAAATGGCACACTAAGCTGACCAACAATCGCGATTGTGCTGACTTCCTCTGTTTTGCTCATGCCAATAAAGATCGCGCCGAAATGAACAACACCCATGACAAAGGCAATCGTCATCATATCCTTCATTCTGCCGGGAATGATTTTCAAAAACGGCAGCAAAAATACGACAACGCTTACGAAACGAATAGTATTTGCAAGCAACGGCGGGAACCCATCAACCGCGAACAAAACCGCGATAAAATTAAGCCCCCATGCGATATTAACAATAATCACCAATATAATATCGCGCAGCGCCATGATTTTATTCTTTCAAGAATGATTAAGCAAAAGACGGTGAAGTGAACAATGCGGAGCCAACACGCAAAACATGAAACTCCTTATCTCAGGATTTTGACCTTTCCGCCATAATTTTATCATAGGCCGTGTTAATCTCTGCCGCACGGCGTGTTGCAACGGCGATAAAATCGCTTGGAACACCCTCTGCGATCATGCGGTCCGGGTGTGTTTCACGAACAAGTTGACGGTATCGCTTTTTCAAGTCTTCGTCACTAATATCAGCGGAAACACCCAATATCGTATAAGGGCTATCCGGATCGGGCCCAACATGACGATCAAGGAGCGAGCGAATTTCGATCCCCGTGAGGCCAAAAATGCCGGCGACTACCTCTATATATTCCAACTCTTTCGGGTGCACATGCCCATCAGCTTTAGCAATATAAAACAAAGAGTCCAGCAGGTCAGTAAGCACGCCTTTATTGCCGCGCATGGTTTTTTCCACCTGACGGGCATAGGCTTCAAACCCTGCTGTATGCTGGCGCGCCATATCAAACACACGGCCAACATTCTTCATTTCCTCAGCCGGCACTCGGAAAATGGCTTTAAAGGCATCAACCTCATCGCGGGTCACACGGCCATCCGCCTTCGCCATTTTAGCAGCCAGCGCAATAACCCCGATGGTAAAGGTAATGTTACGGGTCCCTGTAGAATCGTCCTCTACAGTTTTCTCGATCCCAGCATCCACCGCAGCCCCAAGCGTAAGCCCGAGCAAAGCCCCCAAAGGGCCTCCAAGTGCAATTCCGGCTGTTGTGCCAATTATTTTACCCCAAACAGACATAATGGCTTGATAGCACAGTCTTTTTTTCGATCACAGCCTATTTTTTACAAACATCATCACATTCAACAAAGTTTCATAAATCCGTCAAACGGGGGTTGGACTAAGATTAAAAAGCCTATATAGCTATGCGTTCGCACTAACTCCAGTAAGCTTGATGGGTGGTTTAAGGCGATTACGTATAACCCGATGACATGATAAAATAAGGGATGTCGGATAAATGGTTGATGTAGCGATCACAGGTACGGGTATCTTTGTACCTGAAAACAAAATCACTAACGAAGAGCTTGTTGAAGCCTTCAATGCTCATGTAGATCAATTTAACGAAGAACATAAAGCCGATATTGATGCGGGCCGTATTACTGCAAAACAATATTCAAGCGCTGCCTTCGTTGAAAAAGCGTCAGGGATTAAATCCAGAAATCTTGTCGATGTTGACGGCGTAATGGACCTTAATCGCATGATGTCAAAAATGCCCGAGGGCGGACATGGCACAACTGAAGATCCATGCCTACAGGCCCATATGGGTATTGAAGCGGCTAAGGCTGCACTTTCGCAGGCAGGATTGGACGCCGGCGAAATTGATCAGATTGTGTGCTCAAGCGCCGTAATGCAGCGCGCCTTCCCCGCAATTGGCATTGAAATTCAACACCATCTTGGCACCAAGGGTTCTGCATTTGACATGGTCATGGGGTGCTCGTCAGCGACATACGGCATCATTAATGCAGTGAACGCGATCAAGAGCGGGATCGCGAACCGTGTTCTGATGATCAATCCGGAAATTTTCTCTACAATGGTGAATTACCGTGACCGCGACAGTCACTTTATTTTCGGTGATGTGGCAACTGCCGTCGTCCTTGAGCGTGCTGACCTTGTAAAAGAAGGCCGTGAGAGCTGGTTGATTTTGGATACTATGGCGGAAACCCAATATTCTAATAATATTCGCTCCAATTATGGCCCGATGACACGCCTTGATGATGATAGCATGCTGCGAGATGATATGTTCTTCGTTCAGGAAGGGCGTAAAGTGTTCAAAGAACTTTTGCCGCTTGTAACCGATTTTATCACACGTCAATTAAAAGGCATGAATTTCACCGTCGAAAACCTTTCGCGTATGTGGTTGCATCAGGCGAACATCAATATGAATATGTATGCCGCTAAGAAACTATTAGGCCGGGAACCTGAAGCACACGAAGCGCCGACAGTTTTAGATACGTTTGGAAACACAGCGGGTGCTGGTTCCATTCTTTCCTTCCACAAAAATCGTGACGACCTTAAAAGCGGCGACCGCGGGATCATCTGCTCGTTTGGTGCGGGCTATTCCATCGGTAGTCTGATTGTGGAAAAACAATAGATCGACTTTAAAACAACTGAACACTTTGTTGTATTTCATGAAAGCTCGCAGAATATTTCTGCGGGCTTTTTCATTTATCCTATTCAAGTCAGCAACCTAGCATACACTTAAAAGTATCAAAATAATTGCATAGACATTTAATCCTTGACTATCTACTACATGTGTAGCAATCTCTACTACACATGTAGCGATTGGGAGTGTTCTATGTCCAAAAACATCAAGCTTAGTGATCAGCAGTATCAGATCGTTCGCGCCCTATGGGAACTCGGCGAAGGGTCTGCAAAAGATGTGCAACACCATATCAAAGAGCTCAATCTGGCGCATACAACCGTTGGAACCATTTTAACAAGGCTGGAGAAAAAGGGAGTACTTGTATCCGAGCCGCGTGGGCGACAACGTATTTTCAAAGCTATTGTAAGCGAAGAAGATATTCAGCAAAACATGGTTTCTTCGCTTGTTTCCACCCTATTTAAGGGAAATGCTTCAAGTCTTTTGGCACACCTCGTTCGTGAGAATGAATTCAGCGACGACGATCTGGAGGAAATCCGCTCTCTTCTTGATAACAATAAAAATCAAGGGGAATAAAAATGCTGGATACAATCAATATAGACATAGTCACAAATACGGCCTTTCTTGCAATCTTTTTTAAATTCCTACTGACCAGTACAATTGTTTTTAGTTGTGTATGGGTCGCGGAAAAAACAAAAATTCTAAAGTCAACGGCTCTAAGAAAGCTGGCCTGGAAAACGGCATACATGGCATGCTTCATCGCCACTCTGCCAATTTCATTCACTTCAGAATCAGCGATCGAAATTAAGAAAGAAGCAGCCGAACCAGTTTTTCAAGCCCTCAAAACTACCAGTTTCATTCCGTCATTAAACAAACCAACTGAACCCCACCCGGTTCAATCTGCTTTCGACAGTGAAAGCTTGATTGGGGGAGCGAGGCAGGATATCGAATTACCCAACACGCCTGCCTCGCTTACTATTCCATCTGCACCCTATTCCTCGCCAAGATATAGTTATGCTGATTTCATCACGGCCCTTTGGATGTTCATCACTGGCGGCGGAATACTGTATTTCCTGATAAGCTATATCCAAAGCCATAGAGCGCTCGGCGAACGTAAGCAGGTGCCGCCAAGCCACATTGCAAATGATATTGTCAACAACATGATGGCGAAAACAGGCCTGACAAGCCATATTCGCCTGACATACTCACACGATATACAGAGCCCTGTTTGCGTATCAAACCACGAAATTTGCCTGCCTATTTGGGCGATTGAGGACGAATTACCAACCGTTCAGCTTGAAAGCTTATTGGCGCATGAGCTTGGCCATATCGCAAATAACGACCCTATAATGCTGCTGACGACTATGTTTGTGAACAAACTATGTTTCTTCCAGCCCCTCTTTCTATTGGCGAGAAATCGATTGGTAGAACTTGCCGAATTTGATGCTGATCAATGGGCAATTGCACATACCAATGAACCAACAAACCTTGCTGAAACACTCTATGTTTGTGCACAAAATATATCCAGCACGCGCGAACGTAATCTGCACGCCATGATGGCCAGCAATAACTCTTTGCTACCCAATAGGATTAAAACCCTGCTGAAGGCAAAACGCCAAAGATTAGATCAGGTAGAGGTCATGAAATCTATGTCGACCGCTGGCGTCATACTGGTAATCGCACTAACGGTTCCCAATATCACCTTTGTTGCAGACGCTTCGGACACGATTATTGAAAAGGTTCAAACCCAATTTGAAACTGATAACAATCAGAATTTTGCAAACACTTCAACACAGCCCACACCGCCAGAAAGCGAGGAAAATGACTGGCATGTTGAGCGAAGCATTTATCAGGCAGAAAATACGGTTCCAACAGCTGACTTGAGTTTTGATATCAAAGACGGGTTGGTAAAACAAATATCCGCGGAACATTTTCCGCTTTCGCCGTCCACGCCCGACACGTCAATCACACCGACCTTCGAGCAATATTCAATAGCAACCGCCTCTGATGGGGTGGAAAACGAAAACCTTAGCACTATCAATTACAACATCACCTTCAGTAGCCGTCTAAGAAGATACCTAAGAAGCATAGCGAAACAAGAAGCACGACTTGACGCCAGACCCATGCAAAAAAGGAAACTTGAAGCCAATCCATACTATGACTTCCCCATATTTGAGGGCGTTACAGACTTCGACATAACGGAAATTATCCCCAGGCTAATCGAACATCACCTGAGGGACGGTGGTATTGACGATGTTTCATATAATTTGCACATCAAGGGAATCAATGTCCCGGGTTATGGCATTGCAGTAATCAACAATTTGTCTTCATGTTCATCAGATTGTTTTGATAATGGATTTTTATCAATAACATTGTCAGCACGTTTAGAAGTTTTAGGCAATGAAGAGCAGGTCCTCTCAAAGAAAAAAATAAATATCAACCTTGCACAAGAATTAAAGAATCTTAATTCAGAACCAGGCGATTATATTGATGTCTTAGGCATGAAAAGCCTGATCACTGTTTTCAGTTACCGTGCAGCGGAAGCGATACAGGAAGCGCTGAAGAACGAAAATGCGCACCCTCGATATTCATTGAACAAACAAACAAATCATAAAGAATACTATGAGGCAGTGAAGCATGAAGCATATGGCTCTAATATAAAGTTCTCAAATGCCTTAAAACCCTATATCCCAGTCATCAATCAGACTGAAACAGTGAATGGCGGAAACTTCCTTTCTCACTCTCTCTTCGCTGGCAAAAGCCGCTTTGAAATTGATGAAGTATTGGAAACGCTTATAAGGCATGGACTTAGGCAGCGCAGGGTTTATGATTTTGAATATTCACTCAAAATCAATGCTATCAGACTGCACGGTTACCCCTCAATCCAAGCGGATATCATAACTCAGCAAACAAACATTTCAGCGGAGAATCGTGAACCAAAGCAAATAACTGCAACCTTGGAAATAACTTCACCCAATGGCAGTATCATTGATACTGTTGAGCTTGAAACCGACCCAGATGACTTTAGAATAAACCAATACCATAAATACGGCTATATAGGTTTTCGGGATGATACGGGATTAAAATCCATCCTTACAATGCTGGCAAATACTGTTGCTCACAAAATTGCTAGTACTTATCCCAACGAGACAATCACGGAAAGTCGCCCCCACAAAAACAATAACTTCCAAGCCATCAAAGTGGCATATAGCGATAAAATTGCCCGTCGAATTGGAAGCCTAAACACATTTGAGAATAAGCGTAAAAACACGTCCAAAAAGCATTCGTTTCTTCAGGACCCGATTTTTGATGACATCGAACGTTTCGAATTGGCCACAGTTATCGAACAGCTTTTAGGCCACAACCTGAAATCCAGAGGAATTGATCTTAGAGACATAGACCTCTCGCTAGAATTGGAAGAAATCAAAATCAATCAATACAGCATCGCCTTCTTTTCAGGACCATTTGACACCTTTTTTGGAACTCATGCCGAGCCTCCTCATATAAAGGGCAAGCTGAAGTTAACTAACAAGATTAGTGGGGCAATTTCAACGCATGACATTAAAGTGGATATCCAGAATTACGATAAAAGCGATTATCAAATTCATGGATATCAACGTCAAACCAAAAGCAAGGTAAAGCAACTTACCTCGATATTTTCCAATGAGGTCAGCGCATTTATCGAAAAGAACAATCATACTCAAACTATAAGAAACCCAAGAAAGACGTTATAATACCGAGAAGGTTGGCTTCGCGGTAAATAGATGGGACGCGGTCATTGTTGCACCAACTGCTACGACGCAGTATATTCGTGCAAAAATAATCACGGGGGGATTATGATGTATTATTTCTTGGCAAAACTTCAAACTATTACAGTTATAATTTTAGTTACTTTTTTCCTGGGGTCTAATTATAACGGAGCGATAGCTGAAAGCTCAGTATCTTTATCAAAAAGCGTAATTTATTCAAAAAAGCTTAGCCAGCGGGTTCAAAGTTTAAATATCAAAGAAAATCATCGACGGCTAAGATATAAAAAACTTCCATTTCTAGATCATGAAATCTTTAACAATGTTGAAAGATTCGAATTATCCAGGATTATAGATCTACTTATCAAACATAATTTAAAAAATCGCAGCATCAATAGAACTAAATATTTGGTCGAGATTAAAAAAATAAAGATTGATGGTTACCCTGTCGCATTCTTCTCTAACGACATTGGTCATTATCGCAATGATACCTTCTATGTAATTCCCCACTCAAACAACCGAAGCCACCTCATTGCAAATTTAAAAATATTTTCATCCGAAAACACAGTCATTTACGATAAGGATTTGAATATTACTCTCGGCAATTTTGATAAAGAAGATTACGAAGAATTTGGTTATGAGACAAAAACAAAAAGCGACGTCAAAATGTTGAGCGTCTACCTAGCGAACAAAGTGGGGCATACAATTTCAGAAATGCAATAAGTCTTTAATTCTCGCTGAAACAGGTTAAAGTTAGCAACAACGTATTTTTTTCTAACTTGTTTGCCGTCGATTATCAGGAACATCTTTAATGCCGAAGATTGTGAAAATTCCACTTATCATTCTTGCGTTGCTGATAACGGGTATTGTTGGTACGCGATTGTTCCTGCCAGAATATATCGACAAAACCACCAACAAAATATGGCCCCACGAACCATTCACAGTACCGATTGAGGCACGAACGCTTCATAAAGACATGCTGATTATGGATTGGCATGCAGACACGCTTTTGTGGGACCGAAATGCCCTCAACCGTCATGATTTTGGCCATGTGGATTTACCCCGTTTGAATGATGGTAATATCGCCGTTCAAATGTTTACAACGGTTACAAAATCCCCTGAAGGTCAAAATTACGAGGAAAACAGCGCCGATAGCGACCGCATAACCGCCCTTACAATCGTGCAGGGCTGGCCCACCCGCACCTGGAACAGCCTCCTTGAACGCGCGCTTTATCAGGCCCAGAAGTTGGATAACCTGATCACTGCTTCAAATGGCGGGCTTATCTGGATCAAATCCAAAGAAGACCTGCAGCAATTCCTGATCAGCCGCCATCGATCTACCTCTCAGGTCAAACCCATTGGTGCCTTATTGGGCACCGAGGGCGCGCATCCGCTTGAAGGGAATATCGACAATATTACCCGCATGTATGACGCTGGTTTTCGTATGGTTGGCTTAACGCACTTTTTTGATAACGAGCTCGGGGGTTCCCTTCACGGTAAAAATGGTCTTGGCCTCAGCGACTTTGGCAAACAGGTGATCCAGCAACTGGATGAAAAAGAAATAATCATCGACCTCGCTCACGCCTCAGAAGCAATGGCACGTGATGTCCTTGCCCTAAGCACACGCCCCGTCGTGATCTCCCATACAGGGCTCAAAGGGTTTTGTGATAGCCCGCGAAACTATCCTGATGATTTAATGAAGGAAATCGCTTCTAAGGGCGGCTTAATCGCACTCGGTTACTGGGACGGCGCGGTATGCGACCCGTCCCCACAATCAATCGCCGGGATGATTAAATATGGGATTGACCTTGTCGGTAGCGATCATATCGCCTTGGGGTCTGACTGGGATGGATCAACCGAAAGTATCGCAGCCGATGATTTGGCGGTCATAACCACTGAGCTGATTGCACTCGGCATTGACCCTGATGATATTCGCAAGATTATGGGGGGAAACAGCATAAAGTTCCTCAGCACTTGGCTGCCTTCGAAATAAAACTGATTGATCGATAGACATACATCAATCAATGCCCAACATCACAAAGCGATGACTGCGATCACGGCTTTTTACGGCGGCTTGTTGTCAATTTACCAACAACGGGTCGCACGTTATTTTCAATATGATCGACAATCAAATCAGCCACATTTTTCTTCGATGCTTTTTCAATACCCTCAAGCCCCGGTGAACTGTTCACTTCCAAAACCGCAGGTCCGTCGTTAGTACGAAGAATATCAACACCGGCAACTCGAAGGCCCATGACCTTCGCAGCCTTTACCGCAACTTCGCGCTCGGCCTTTGTGATACGCACCGCCTTCGCAGCACCACCGCGGTGAAGATTCGAGCGATATTCGCCCTCCTCTCCCTTACGGATCATCGATGCGACAACGCGTTTACCAATCACAAAACAACGTAAATCCTCGCCCGCGGCTTCCTTCACAAACTCCTGCACGAGAAAGTTGGCGTCTAACCCCTGGAAAGCGCCTATTACCGCCTCAGCCGCTTTCTTGGTTTCGCCTAACACGACCCCCCGCCCTTGCGTACTTTGAAGCAATTTCACCACAAGCGGCGCACCGCCGACAAGCTCAATTAGGCTATCCGTATCTTTGGGCAGGTTCGCAAACGCGGTTGTCGGCATCGGAATGCGGTGCAGTGCCAGCAGTTGATGCGCCTGCAATTTATCGCGCGATGCGCCAATCGCGGCGGCTGTATTGACACAGTAAGCCCCCATGGCTTCAAACTGGCGCATAACCGCCATTCCGTAAAATGTAAGCGAAGCACCGATCCTTGGAATTACTGCGTCAAAGGCAGGAAGCGGTGCGCCGTCATAATGAACTTCGGGCGCGTGGCTTTGAATATTCAAGTAACATCGTTTGGTATCCACAAGTGCCACAGTATGGCCTCGTGCCTCCGCAGCCTCTTTCATGCGTTGGCTCGAATAATTATTGGGCTCCCGCGTTAAAATAGCGATATGCAGCGGTCTGCTGATCGGTTTTGCCTTCTTCAGCGTTTTATAGAGATCATAGGATAATTCACCCTGCAGGTTAGCGGCGTCAGGGCGAACCGACACTACCTCGCCCGCCACATCCTCTTCCATCGCCTGACGACCGAGCAGCATTTTAAAGGCCATATTTTCACGGTTGGTCAGCGTCATTTGCACCGGCCATGTTTTCCCGCCTATGGTGATCGGCGTTTCAATAACATACCGAAGTTCTACCTGCCCGTTTGATGATGTTACCTCACGCCTGTCGACAACCGATGCGGAGCAATACACTTCAAAATCAGGCCGATCCGGAATGGGATGGATACCAAAACGAACCTTGGGATTATCCTCACTTCCAAACGGCTGAATGGTGAACGCATGCAGTGCTGATGTTCTGGCCCCTGTATCCACCTTGGCCTTCAGTGCTGGCAAGCCAAGCTGCTTGAGCGCAACCCATTCTTCCCATCCGACATCAATGCCAACTACGCCACTATCTTTGTATTCCGCCATGATAAATTCCCCTAAACACCGACCCAAGTTGGCCTGTTTTATCAGGCAACCCTATTTCTCTTTGAAGAAAAATTCGTGACACGTCCAGCAAAATTTACGGCCTTTCCATTGATCCCAAGATATCTTAAGCTCAGTGATGATTGGGAGCTAAAGAAAAGGGGAAAAACATGAATCTGGGATCGTTGATTGGGTCGATGACGACTGAACTGAATATTTTACTCTATAGCGTTATTCTGACATTCGTTTTGGTGTTAATTCCGGCAGCGCGCGGGATACGGGAAAACGGCGCTGAAGCACAAGCAGGACCGCGTGACGACCTGCCGGAACCAAGTGTGTTTAGAAAGCGGGCGACACGCCTGAAGGATAACATGCTGGAGAATATGATGTTTTTTGCGCCAACTATTTTGGTTGCAAACGCAGCCGGTGTTTCAAATGATTATACGGTGATGGGGGCCTGGATTTTCTTTATTGCCCGTGTCGTGCACGCCATTCTTTATCTAACCGCTGTTCCAAAAATTCGCCCGCTGGCCTGGTTCGCAAGCCTGATCGGAATCGGTATGATTATGGCTCAAGTGCTATAAACAAACGCGCCTTTGTTAACCAATAATGTGTGTTCATTATTGAAGTCATAATTCCATCAGAGAGAAAGCCTATTTAACTTCAAAATAGGCTTTCTCCGACGGGTAATCCATTATAATTCTGAAATATTGAAAAAGTGATCCTCCAACTGCACCAACGATTGGTTGATCCATAAAAGGTGCCATCCCCTTTAAAAAGCTATTATCAGGACGCCGGGCAAACCATACAGGCCCAACCTCTAGCCCCGCAACACTGACTTTAGGCACTTGAATAATAGGAACAGGTGTTTCAAAAGAATAATCGCCGTCTTCTATATAGCGCCAATCTGGATGATTTTCTCTCCACTGATCGAAAACAGATGCGATCATGAATGAACTGCCAACCAATCTGCCATCAGTCTTCATGATTGACTGTGTTGTCGCCGATACATTCATTGTTGCACCAGTATCAAATAAAACCTGATGAACAACGTCATCCACCTCGATTTCTATTCTGGGAAACGATAGCTCATAATTTCCATCTACATTTTTTCGTACAGGGGCATCAATGGGTGCCATATTGCTTTTTTCAACGGCATCGAAATCCGTATGAAGCACCATCAACTTCTCAAAATAATCCCATTCGATAATTTTCTCTGCGTGCCACCTTCCCCCTAAAAAGCCATCGAGACCACCTTGACCACCTGCAATAGCCGCACTGGGGGCAACAATAAGACGATTATTCAATACATTATTCCTGCCCGCATCCGGAATTGCCTTACCATCCATCCATTTTGGCATTTTAACCAAATCAAACGTGCTTCCATTATCGCCTTTAATTGTTTCAATCGGCCAACCATAACTCGTTACAATATCACGCGATAATGCATTCCAGCCACCACCAGTATCTGTGTAAAAACGCAGTGTTTTACCGTCTGGCAAGACAGGCGTTACAACAACCCTGTTATCAACGAATTCAGACGGGATTTCCTGAGCTTGTGAACCATTGAGGATATTTATTAATATAAACCCGACAATAAAAAGCAGTATAGCATTTGGCATTTTGTATTCCATATAATCCTCGATCTGAGTTACCGAACAGCCTTTTCTACAATCAGGTTTAGCGCGCTTGAAAAACGGGACCTGTCATCCTTGGTAAAGGACTTATTATATCCCTTATCTTCCCCCATATCCCGAAGCTGAGATTTCAATTCACGCATGGCAACTGCCATTCCTATATTATCGCTCGTGAACGGTTTTCCGTTATGGCCGATAACGTTTGAACCATTCTCAAGGCATCGGGATGCCAGAAGAATATCACCTGTTACCACCACATCGCCCGCACCCGCATTTTCAACGATCCAATCATCGGCGGCATCAAATCCATCATTCACAACGATTTTTTCAACATTGTCACCAACAGGCAGCCTGAGCCACTGGTTCGACACCAGAAAAAGCTTAACATTGTAGCGATAGGCTACTGCAAGTGCCTCCTCCTTAACGGGGCACGCATCGGCATCAATGAATATCTGCATATGTTCGCTATATCCTGTTTCTAGCGTCTTGGACTATCCGTATTTCTTAGCCTGAATAACATCGATACAAAAGCCAAAACCACATTCGATAAGACATTAGGTGTGGCAAATAAGCGCTTTTGAGCAATACCCTTTTATTTCTTTTGACAGCTATTGCCATCACCATCACTATACAACTTATGGATTTATACAGCGGCATCAAAACTTTACACATCATCAGTGCAACCATTCTCTTTGGTACCGGAATGGGAACTGCCTTTTTTATGTTCCGTTCCATGTTCACAGATAACATGCATGAAAAATTATACGCGGTGCGCAACACCGTGCTTGCAGACTATATTTTCACGTTACCCGCAGGTATCATTCAGCCAATGACAGGTTTTTGGCTGATTTGGAATTTGGGGTACAGCCCGTTTGAATTCTGGCTAATATTGACCTATGCGCTTTATATTATAGCGCTCATATGCTGGCTTCCTGTCGTCTGGATTCAGATACAATTAAAAAACATCCTGATTGAATGTGACCGCACCAATTCACCGCTTCCTATACGCTATCACCGTATGTTCAAAATCTGGTTTTGGCTTGGTTGGCCTGCCTTTATCGGGCTTGTGGGTATATTCTATCTTATGGTCACGAAACCATCATGACCACTGACCCAATTTTCAAATCAGTTTTTGGCAAAGATTGGGAGCACCTCCCAAGTGTGATGCATAAGCATTATACCAACCGCCCATTTACCAATGACACTTATTCCTGTGTTGGTAAAATGGACGTGAAAGCGCATATTCTCATGCGTTTATTTGCCCCTTTATCCCATATGCTGGGCGGCATCCCGATCGCAAATCAATCAGATATTCCTGTGAAGGTTATATTTAAAAGCACACCCTTTGATGATCATCTCCATTTTGTGCGGACTTTTCAAATGCGCGACAGAAAGCCATATATATTCCATTCTGAAATGATCCCAACGGGTGATAATAAGATCACCGAGGTCATGAAAATGGGGCTTTGCTGGCAGTCCAAATTCAAATGGCAAAACAATAAGGTTATTCTAGCGCATAACGGTTATGCGGTGAAATTGTTTGGCCGTTTGATTTCCCTACCCCTTACTTGGTTGATCGGGCATATCCACGCAGAAGAAGAAGCCACAAGCGAGATAGGTTTTAAAATGTTTGTCGAAATAAACCATTGGCTATTTGGAAAGCTTTATGAATATCGAGGCGAATTTACCATGGAAACTGCGGGCATAGACGACGACCTCAGTCCCGCAAAATCGGCGAGGCCAAATGATATCTAAACGTGTTTTAATCATTGGAGGTTACGGAAATTTTGGCAGCTACATTGCCAAAAACCTGGCGTCTGACCCAAACATAGAATTAATCATTGCTGGTCGTTCGCTTTCAAAGGCCGTGAGATTGTGCAAAGACCTGAGTGCTATCAACCCCGCAACTCCCTTTGAAATGGATATCAACGACGATATTCTAAAATCGCTAAAGAGAGCAAAACCAGATATTGTTATTCACACATCGGGCCCCTTTCAGTGGCAGGATAGTTTTGTTGCACAAGCCTGCATCGATTATGGTTGCCATTACATTGACCTTGCCGATGGTCGTGAATTCGTTAGCAAGATTAATCTTTTGAACTCTCAAGCCATCAAGAAAAACCTTCTTATTGTCAGCGGTGCAAGCTCGGTACCTTGCCTGTCATCATGCCTTTTGGATCATTATGGCCTTCAGTTCCAGCACCTAACCCATGTTGAATACGGCATAACAACGGCCCAGCACACCAACCGCGGCCTCGCAACCACACAGGCTGTTCTGTCCTATGCCGGGCAGGAATTTCAGACATTAATTGATGGTTCCACGCAAAATATCTATGGCTGGCAAGGCCTTCACAGGCATAGATTTAAAGGGCTTGGTACGCGCCTACTTGGCAACTGTGACATTCCTGACCTTGCTATATTTCCTGAACGCTACCCTAATATAAAAACAATACGGTTTTATGCAGGCCTAGAAATCCCTGTGGTGCATTTAGGCCTTTGGTGCATGACATGGCTCAGGCGAATAAAGCTTCTACCATCACTCGATAAACTCGCCCCCTACCTTCTCAAATTATCGCGTGTATTTGATATTTTTGGGACAGATAACAGCGGCTTCTTCATCACGATGAAAGGCCAGGATAATGATGGTTTGAGCAAAAAAATTACTTTTGACCTAACAGCAAAGAGCGGTGATGGCCCCTATATTCCCTGCATGCCTGCAATCATCCTTGCGCGCAAACTCGCGGCCGAAACCGTTCCGCAAACAGGGGCAATGCCTTGTGTTGGTCTTTTGACACTCAATGAGTATTTGGATGCACTGCAGCCACTAGATATCTCCTGGGTCGTCGATCAGTAAGCTCGTTTCCGATTTGTGAAATAATATTTCACAACCTTGTGATGTAATTCACGTCTTAAATTTCATAAAGTCTTTACTCTTGACCATCTAAACAAGCTTATCTCTGCGTTCACCCAATGGCCGAACAGCAGCAAGTAATTAGTAAGTAGACAGAAAGCGTACCCATGTCCGATCCACGGTCTTTAACTCCTAATCAACAATCCAACACATCAGCAGGTACTGGCAAATCAATCACAGCCTTCCTAGAAGGCTTGAACGATATGGCAAACCTGACCACTGATATAGACGAAGGGTTACAAGCTTTCCTGAAATCGGTATGCGAATACAGCGGGTGGCCTGTGGGTCACGCCTATATCTGGGATAAATTCAGCGAACAGTTGCTATCGTCAAGAAATTGGTACTTAAAACCCGGTTCTTCTTTTGAAGCATTCGTAGAGGTTTCAGAGCAAGCGAGCTTTAAGGTGGGGCTTGGCCTTCCCGGGCGCGTGGTTGAAAGCGGTAAACCGCTTTTCATTAAGAATGTGATGGAAGACAGTAATTTCCCGCGAAATAAACAAGCCAAAAACCTCGGCGTTCGCGGGGCATTTGCAGTTCCGATCAAAATCGGTAAAGACACGATTGCCGTAGCAGAATTTTTTGCAGAGGAAGAAGCAGAAGCGAGCGAAATGCTTATGGGTTTGATGCTAACAGCCGCCAGCCAAATGGCACGGGTTTTTGAGCGAAACCAGCGTACAAAAGCAATCGACAGCTTGGTCGAACGTTTTGAAACTGACGTTCTCAGCATCATAAATGAGGTTAACAGCGCCACTGGCTCCCTTGCAAAAATGGCAACTGAAATGCGCGCGTCTTCTGATAATGCGGGCTCTAGCGTTACTGCCATTTCAACGACTGCCAAGCAAACATCAGCAGATGTTTCCTCTGTCGCGGAGGCAACAACAGACTTGAATGCAGCCATTCAGGAATTGGATAACAGCACACGAAAAACAGCCGATAATGTTGAACAGGCGTCAAGTCGTTCGCTTAACGCAAAAAACAGCATTGATACCCTTTTGAAGACCGCGAGCGATATTGGCTCGGTTCGTGTTGAAATCGAAAAATTGGCGAAGCAAACGCATATGTTATCCCTGAATGCCAGCATCGAGGCCGCGCGGGCTGGTGGGACCGCCGGCCAGGCATTCGCGGTTGTTGCCCGCGAAGTTCAGGAGCTTTCAAAAGCAACCTCCGAGCAAACGGAGCGGATCGGTGCGCGTGTAGAGGCTATTTTTGACGCCGCACAAACCGTTACAAAAAATGTTGACGAAATTCACGAGGGCATTTCGGTTGTGAGCGACCTCGCAAATCAGAACAGGGCAGCACTGGATCGGCAGAAAGAGACAGCAGAAAGCATCGCAGCGGATGCCCACAGCGCCGCCGAAGGTACAACCTCAGTCGCCAGTGAAGTAGACACCATAACAACAGCAATCACACACACAAACGCATCCGCAATTGATGTGGACCGGGCCAGCCGTCAGGTTCGTGATGACATCAGTGCGATTACCAAACAGCTGAGTGATTTTCTGGAAGCCGTTAAGCAATTGATATAAACACTCATCATCGCCTGTTAGTGCAAACGAAGGGTTTTCTGTCGAAGGTGCGTATCATTATCACAGTATGATAATTAATAAGCGAGTTTAGACATGAAACAAAACCGACTATATGCAATCACCGCTACATTCATTTTAAGCCTTAGCCTTGGTGCCTTTGCATCCACAAGCGCATCTACAAGTGCACCCACAAGCACACACTCAAACACCCCATTCCAGCCCGCAACGCAGAATGCCCCTGTTGTTGGCAAGGTCAGGGTCGTCACAACATTACCCGTTGGGGCGACTAAAATACGGTTTCAGGGTGCATCATATTTTGCGCATGGTGGTATTTTCTATCAACCCTTCCAAGGGCGCTTCCGAATAGTATCTGCTCCAATTGGGATCACTGTGAATGCGCTTCCGGCCAAACCGCGTGTCGTGCGAATAAAAAATCAAAGATATTTTGTCTCAAACGGTATCTATTACAAAAGATCCGGAAAACGCTTTATTGTCGTCAGAAGGCCCGTGTAAACCAAACACAGTGAATAATATTGATCGATCGCGCTCAGATGGCGCCCAATTATGGGCGTCATTTTTTATCCTCCATGTATTAGCTCATAGACAAACCGCATACCCAACGGAAAAACAAGAATTTGATAGCTAGGTTGTATTCATACAATATAGCAGGCTCAGATTAACGTCGCCAAGCACATCCAGTTACGAGTTCAAGCAGCTTTGGGGCAAATATTTTTAGTGAAGAGCGCGGTAATGGGTGTTTATCACAAAAAACTGGAACCTTTCGAATTTGAAAGCGACTTTCCTGGCCTTTCCAAGGCTCAGGAGGTGTTTCTTGCGAATTGGTTCAGCCACTGTGAAAGACAAGACCGTTATCTACCACAACGATCAGATTTTCATCCCGCCGAGTTTGGTGTGCATATGAAAAATGTCGTTGTGTTCGACATATCCAAAAACCCGACAGACTTCCAATACAGGCTATTTGGAACAGCAGTTCGGGCGAATTCTGATCAAGATTATACCGGACAGGCCCTTAGCACCATCAAAGGGAAAGGCCCAGAAAGCGAACTGTGGAACGCGTTAATAGAAGTGCGCGACAGCCAAAAGCCTGTATACAAAGCCATGCCCTATGTTGGACCAAGCCAGGATTATAAGCACCTAACAGTACTGTTTCTTCCCTTATCGTCCGATAATAAATCCTGTGATAAAATTCTGCTCGTGAAAAATTATATATTTCAGAATGCAGAAACAAGATCACTGGCCTAGTAACATTGCGGCGATAAAGGACCATTTGGCCCTTTAATCACACACTATACTCGCAGCAAATTCATACACTCTATTGCACGATGGTACTCGACATTTCTGATACACGCGAGGTCGCGAAATCCGCCTGCTGGGTCGCCATAGCAATATCACTGATATTGGAGTTGATGGAATTCACTGCCCCTGCGGCATTCTTCATATTGTCAACCATGGTACGCGTTGCGATTGACTGCTGTTCAACGGCACTTGACGTATCGACAACAATTTCACGGACACTGTCCAGAGACTTTTGTATCACCGTCAGGTTTTCCGCAACTTCATTGGATACAGATTGTACCCCTTGTATTTCGCTTGAAATTCTATCGGTTGCATCCGCGGCTTTTGACGCCAAATTCTTAACTTCATTCGCGACCACAGCAAAGCCTTTGCCGGCTTCACCAGCACGGGCAGATTCGATCGTTGCATTTAAGGACAACAGATTAATCTGACCTGCAATATTTTGAATAAGCTCTACAATACCCGTCATCGAACGGGTTGCTTCTACCAAGCGCTTGGTTGCCTCATCCGCATTTTCAGAGCTTTTGAACGCAGCGTCCGTTGCATGCCTTGACTGTAGCATGCTGTCAGAAATTGACGTGATAACTGTATCCATCTCTTCAACGCTCGCGGTAACAGCCTGCACGCTGTCGGTTGTTTGCTTGGACGCTTCTGCAGCACTATTTGATTGATCCGAAGCATTCACCATCGACGCACGGATATGCGAAAGCTCGTCATCAATTTTTTGCTGAACTTCTGTTTTGAAATCCCGTTCCTGCACCTGCTCGGTGATATCGCTTGCGTATTTGATAACCTTAAATGGCTTGCCATTCATATCATAAATAGGATTATAGGTTGCATGGATCCAAACTTCCTTACGGTCTTTACCAAGCCGTTTAAATTCATCCTCTTTCATATGCCCGGCGGCAAGTTCATCCCAGAAATCAGAATATTCCTGGCTATTGGCATAGTTATCTTCAACAAACATTCTATGATGCTTGCCTTTGATTTCTGCCGCACTATATCCCATCGCCTTTAGGAAATTACTATTGGCCTTGATGATTGTACCATCAAGATTGAAGTGAATAACGGCCTGTGCCTTATTGATCGCGTTGATCTGCCCTTCAAACTCAGCGCGCTCCAGCTTTCTTTTGGTCACATCAGTGGCAAATTTAACAATTTTAAGGACCGCCCCATTATCGTCTGTAATCGGAATGTAGGATGCCTGTATCCAGACCTCTTTGTTGTTTTTTCCAATACGTTTGAATTCATCCACATAAAACTGCCCTGCATTCAACCGTTCCCAAAAAGTGGTATATTCAGCACTTAGAGCATACTCCGGCTCAACAAACATGGAATGGTGCTGGCCCTTGATCTCATCCAAATCATACCCCATAGCATTCAGAAAATTATCATTAGCATCCGTTATGATCCCTTCGCAGGTAAAATGGATAACCGCCTGCGCCATATTAATGGCATTGATCTGCCCAGAATGCTCTGCGGCAATAAGCTTTTCTTTTGTGATATCGGTTGCAAATTTGATGATTTTGGTCACTCGACCATTCCCGTCAAGCACGGGGTTGTAACTTGCTTGTATCCAGATTTCTTTACCGTTTTTATGAATACGTTTAAATTCTGCTACTTTGTGATCGCCGCTTCGTAAACTCGCCCAAAAATCGCTATATTCAGTTGACTTACCATAATCAGCATCAACAAAAATACGGTGATGCTGGCCCACGATCTCACTCAATCGGTATCCCATCGCGTTCAGGAAATTATCATTGGCATGCTGGATAATGCCATCTACATTGAATTCAATCACAGCTTGCGATTTTTCAAGGGCATTTAATTTCGCCCGCTCGTCACTAACACCAGTTTTCTTAAATTTATTTAGCATTGATCTTCCCCAAGACTTTCGTGCTTTCAGTTGCCAAATCATCAAACGCACAGATACGCGTGAGCTTGTAACTTCACTATTCAATGGGAAACCATCATTCAAAAAAACTTAAATTTGAGTAAATAAATAAACGAATGGAGTGAATTTTTGTCACTTTACTATCTTAATGCGCGAATTTCTATCGAAGAACAGCTAATAATAAGCAACAAAACACCGCTGGCTTTATGAAATTAAATTACAACGATTTCAGGGACTGTCCTAGATAACATCATATTGAATATAGAACGCTATCATTCTGAGTGTTTCAGCCAATCACAGTCTCGTAAAAAGATAAATTTTCCTATTAATTTCCTGCAAACACGATAAAAGTCATTGGTAAATGCACAATGCCAAAATCGAAATATACCGACGATTTTATGTTGCAAAGGTCATAGCAACTTCTATCAGGATAACGGGATGAGAAATGACGGATAAAAAATGGCAGTTCTGGATTGATCGGGGTGGAACCTTCACAGATGTAATAGCACGCCATCCATCCGGCCGGTTGATAAGCTATAAATATCTCTCGGAAAATCCTGAGCGCTACAAAGATGCTGCCGTTTTCGCCATGCGCGAGATCATGCAGGTCGATGATAACTCACCCTTTCCTTCCGAACAGGTTGAAGCCATCAAAATGGGAACAACTGTCGCGACCAATGCCCTTCTGGAGCGAAATGGTGAACCAACGCTGCTTTTGGTCACAAAGGGGTTCAAGGATGCACTTCTAATTGCCCAACAGCACCGTGATGACCTTTTTGCCTTCAAACCCACAAGGCCAACCCCTTTATATTCGCGCGTTGAAGAGGTTTCAGAACGCGTCGGTATGGACGGCGATATCATTACCCCGTTCGATGAGGGCGCATGCCGTCAAAGCCTAAAGTCCGCCTTCGCATCCGGCATCAAAAGCGTGGCAATTGCCTTTGTGCATGGTTACCGCCATACAGACCACGAGGAACGCGCGGCAGAGCTAGCTCGCGAGATCGGCTTTACCCAAATATCCGTCAGCCATAAAGTTAGCCCCCTCATGAAGCTGGTACCACGCGGTGATACAACGGTTGCGGACGCATACCTTTCACCGATCCTTAGGCGCTATGTTAACCAGATTAAGGAAAATGTTGGCGATACGCCCTTGTATTTCATGCAATCAAATGGTGGCCTTGCACACGCGGATACATTTGAAGGCAAGGACGCCGTACTCTCTGGCCCCGCAGGTGGTATCGTGGGTGCTGCCAAAACCGGCGAGCGCGCTGATACCTTTAAGCTGATCGGTTTTGATATGGGCGGAACCTCCACAGATGTTAGCCACTATGGCGGCACCTATGAGCGCGTTACCGATACTGTGGTTGCAGGGGTGCGCATGACAGTTCCCATGATGGATATCCACACGGTTGCCGCAGGGGGCGGTTCCATTTGTGATTTTCATGATGGTCGCTTCCGGGTTGGACCTGCGTCCGCGGGCGCATTCCCCGGCCCAGCAGCATATGGGCGCGGTGGGCCAATAACCGTTACGGATTGTAATGTCATGCTCGGCAAACTCAATCCTGACCTTTTTCCGGCCGTTTTTGGAAAATCCGGCACTGAAAAACTGAATTTTGAAGCAACAAAAGCAGGTTTTGAAAAACTACAGCAGGCTATCCAGCATGAAACGGGCAACACCCTTGGCCTTGAAGAAATTGCTGAGGGTTTCCTGTCTGTTGCGATCGAACATATGGCGCGCGCGATCAAACGTGTATCCGTTGAGCGTGGTCATGATATTAAGAAATATGCCCTCCTAACCTTTGGCGGGGCTGGTGGTCAGCATGCATGCCTTGTGGCTGATGCCCTTGGTATGACGAAAGTTATTGTACCACCATTTTCTGGCGTCCTATCGGCCCTTGGTATGGGTCTTGCAGACCAACGCGTCATTCGCGAACAAGCGCTTGAATGCCCATTGGATGCTATGGATACGCTAACGGACGTGAGCGCATTGGTATCAAATGACGCTGCAAATGGCCTGGAAGCCCAAGGAGTTCCCTTGAGCGGGCAGACCCTTCACCGCTCGATCCGCGCAAAATACAAAGGCACAGATACAACGCTTACGATTCCGTTTGGTGAATTGTCAGATATGATCACCTCGTTTGAGGCCCAGCATAAAAAGCAATTTGGCTTTATTGAAAGCGGCCAAACCATAATCGCAGAAGCGATGGAAGTGGAAACCATCGGGGGCAGTGCACAAAATGCCTTGGGCCTAACAGCAGACGGCCATGAAACAGAAGCAAGCCAGCACCTAAGCACCTTCATGAACGGCGAAAATGTTAGTGCAGCGGTTTATAACCGCCATACGTTAAAACCAAATCATTTCATTAAGGGACCAGCGGTTATCACTGAAAACGGTGGTACGACGATTGTTGAACCCGGTTGGCATGCAGTTGTTGACAAGAAGGATACCCTTCAGCTCGCGCGCTACGAAGCGCGGTCACGCCAAGATATTTCTGCGGATGCTGCTGATCCAATTATGCTTGAGGTCTTCAATAATCTTTTCATGTCAGTCGCAGAAGAAATGGGTGGCATCTTAGCCAAGACCGCCCATTCGGTGAATGTGAAGGAAAGGCTTGATTTCTCCTGCGCTGTGTTTGACGCAGACGGAAACCTGATTGCAAACGCACCCCATATGCCTGTTCACCTTGGCAGCATGGGAGACAGCGTTGCTGCCGTTGTTGAAGAAAACAGAAACTCGATCAAACCGGGCGACGTTTACATGCTAAATGATCCGTATGCTGGTGGTACGCACCTACCAGATATAACGGTTATAACGCCCGTATTTCTTGATGCCCCTACCCCCGCCTATTATGTGGCATCACGGGGCCATCACGCGGATATCGGCGGTACAACACCGGGGTCCATGCCTTCAAATTCAACCCGCATTGAAGAAGAAGGTATTCGTTTTACCAATTTTGAATTGGTGAAAGAGGGTATATTCCAAGAGGATGCTCTTAAAACCGCACTCAAGTCCGGCCCGTATCCTACGCGCAATGTTACGCAAAATATTGCTGACCTGAAGGCACAGATTGCAGCGAACGAACGCGGCGTATCACAGGTTAAACACCTTGTGGATGATTTCGGTGCAGACGTTGTAAGTTCCTACATGGGGCATGTGCAAAATAACGCTGAGGAAGCCGTAAGGCGCGTGATTGATAAATTGCAAGACGGTGTATGCGAATACCCGATGGACTGCGGCGCGGTAATCAAGGTAAAAATCACCGTCGACAAAAAGGCACGCACAGCAACGGTCGATTTCACAGGCGCAAGCACTATTCAAAATAATAATTATAACGCACCGCTTGCCGTCACGAAGGCCGCGACCCTTTATGTCTTCAGGGTCTTGACAGGCGACGATATTCCCTTGAACGCAGGCTGCCTGAAACCGATTAACCTTATCGTGCCAGAAGGGTGTATGTTAAACCCCACGCCACCAGCCGCCGTTGTTGCAGGCAATGTGGAAACCAGCCAAGCCATTACGAACGCCCTCTTTATTGCGACAAAAGCCCTTGCGGCGTCACAGGGCACCATGAATAATTTCACCTTCGGCAATGATACCTACCAGTATTATGAAACCATCGCAGGCGGCACAGGTGCAGGCAACGGCTTTACGGGCACAGACGCAATCCAATCCCATATGACCAATAGCCGCCTCACGGATGTTGAGGTTCTTGAATGGCGCTATCCTGTTATCCTCGAAGACTTCAGCGTCCGCGAAAACAGCGGCGGCAAAGGCGCATACGCGGGCGGCAACGGCGTTGTTCGAAAAGTTCGCTTTAAGGAAGCGATGGAAATGACCATTCTTTCTAACCACCGCGATTATGCACCACCCGGCCTTTCGGGGGGCAATGACGGGAAAACCGGCGAAACCAGCGTTCTTCGAACAGACGGCAAAATCGACGATCTTAAGTACGCTGACCATGCTGTTTTAAAGGCTGGTGACTGCGTGCTTATTAAAACACCGGGCGGCGGTGGGTATGGCACCAAAAACTAAACTATAAGCAAGTATGAACAAGGAAACAGGCATGACGATTTCACCATCTGACAAACGATTATCGCATGCCCCAGAGCCGCCCTATATGGCCGTTATTTTTACAAGTATTCAAAATGACGGCCCCCTTGATGGATATAGCCAAACAGCAGAAGATATGGTTCGCCTTGCCGCCGAGCAAAGCGGGTATATCGGCTATGAAAGTGCCCATGACCGTGACGGTACGGGCATTACCGTCAGTTACTGGGAAAACGAAGCCTCGATCAAAAAATGGAAACAACAGGCAGACCACATGACCGCCCAGAAAGCAGGCAGGAATAAATGGTACCGCGCCTACATCACACGTATCGCCCGCGTTGATCGCCATTATGCCTTTGAAAATACATAAATATCTTTCATTTATCAGTGAAGAGGCCATCTATTTACTGGACTAAAGAGTTTACTTATGTTGATATTCATATGGGAACTTATGGGAGAGTGAGCGATGGCTGATACAATCGAACCACCACAGCTGAAAGCGAGTGCAAACCTTAGCAATTTACCCGGTGAATCCGGCCTGCCATTTTTTGGGCATACACTGTCGATTTTAAAAAATTCTAGCAAATTTTCAAAATCCATGATTGCCAAATATGGCACGCTCTATCGCACCAACAGCTTTTTCCGCGACATTGTTCAAATGATGGGCCCGGAATATAACGAACTTGTTCTGATGGATAAGGGCAAGAATTTCTCGAGCGAGAAAGGCTGGGCCCCGTGGCTTGCACGGTTGTTCCCCAATGGCCTTATGTTGATGGATTTCGATCATCATAAAGCCCATCGTCATATAATGGCGGCTGCCTTTAAAACCGGCCCTATGCGCGGCTATATGGAGCGCCTGAACGATGAAATGCCCGAACGCATAAAGGCGTGGGGTGAGAAAGGTAGTTTTGCCTTCTACCCAGCGATCAAGCAACTCACGCTTGATATGGCATCGAGTGTTTTCCTAGGCCTCGGCGCGGACCACCCTGAGCGTGAGAGAATTAATACCGCGCTCTCGGACATGGTTGCCGCCAGTGTTGGCCTTGTCCGCGTTCCGATCCCCGGTAGTTTGATGTATAAAGGCGTCAAAGGCCGCAAATATATGATTGAATTTCTCGGTAGTCAGATCGAGGAGCGCCGTAAATCAGACGGCGATGATATTTTCACGCAGCTTTGTATCGCAGAAGACGATGAAGGCAATAGGTTCACCGATCAGGAAATCATCGACCATATGATATTCCTGTGGATGGCCGCCCATGATACCATCACCAGTTCCATGACAACGCTGGTTTATGAGATTGGCCGCCATACCGACTGGCAGGATAAAATCAGGGATGAGATCAAAAACCTGAACCTGAATGATGATCGCCTGCCCTATGATAAAATGAATGACCTCACGATCCTTGAGTATGCGTTCAAAGAGGCCTTACGGATGAACCCGCCTGTTCCCTCGATCGCGCGGGAAACTGTACGCGACGTAGAGGTAAAAGGTCATATCATCCCGAAGGGGACAACAATCGGCATCAGCACGGTCTATACCCACCGCAGCAGCGATCATTGGGATAGCCCGGAAGATTTCGATCCCATGCGCTTTAGCCCCGAAAACAGCAAGGGCCGCCATCGCTATGCCTGGATACCGTTCGGCGGCGGCGCGCATATGTGCCTTGGCCTTCATTTCGCCTACATGCAAACCAAGGTAATCCTTGCGCACCTTCTACCGCATTATGCGATTGAAATGCCCGTTGGCTATACCAGCAAATTTCAGCTCATGCCGATTATCAAACCGATAGACGGCCTTCCTGTTAAGCTGCGTAAGCTTGATAGCTAATCCATAAAATAAGGGTACTGTGAATGAGTATGGATACTTTTGATTTTATCGTTGTTGGCGGCGGATCAGCGGGTTGTGCGCTCGCGGCAAGATTAAGCGAACGAAGTGACTATAAGGTTGCGCTGATTGAAGCGGGTAAGAAAAAAGGCGGGCTAAAGGTTGATATGCCGGGCCTGATTTCAAAAATCGTTCCCCCAAACCCGATGAACTGGAATTATTGGACCGAACCCCAAAAGAACCTTAATAACCGCAAACTTTATTGGCCGCGCGGTAAGGTGATGGGCGGATCAAGTTCGATCAACGGCATGATCTATATTCGGGGCCACGCACGTGATTACGACGAATGGGCGCAGCTTGGATGCACAGGCTGGTCCTATGACGACGTGCTGCCCTATTTCAAAAAATCGGAAGGCAACACCCGGGGCGACAGTGAATATCACGGCGCCAGCGGCCCTTTGAAGGTGACCGAGCGCACATCAACGCATGAATTAAACGATGCCTTTTTAAAAGCAGGCGATGAAATTGGCCTGCCGTTCACCTACGATTTCAACGGAGAAACCCAAGAAGGCGTGGGGTGGTATGACCAAACCATTCGTGACGGACGGCGCCAATCAACCGCCTTCACCTATTTGTCCGAAGCCCTTAATCGCCCGAACCTGACGGTTCTCGCCGAAACCATGGCGAGGAAGGTACTGTTTGACGGCAAGACAGTTACAGGCCTTGAGGTGGAACAAAAAGGCCAGATCAAAACCCTGAATGTGAATAACGAAATTATCCTCTCTGGCGGTGCGATCAACAGCCCGCAGCTTTTGCAGCTATCGGGAATTGGCGACCCTGATGATATCACCAGTGTTGGTATTGATATGGTGCATAGCCTGAAAGGTGTTGGGAAAAACATGCAGGACCATCTGGATGTTCTGGTATCAGCACACCTGAAGGACCCAATATCATTATTGCGGTACCAAGCCCCCCATCGCGGTCTGATGGAAATGGCAAAATGGTTCCTGAAAAAACCGGGTATCCTTTCTGATGTGGTATTGCCCACAGGGGCGTTTATCAAAACGGACCCGGCGTTAGAGCGACCTGATATTCAATTCCATATCCTGCTCGGTATGGCAGACGCACCGCACGGGTTTGAAGACAGTCATGAACACGGGATGGGCATTCATATTTGTCAGCTTCGCCCCCACAGCCGCGGCACTATTTCGCTTCATAGCAGTGATCCACTTGAGTCCGCGAAAATTGACCCCAATTACCTGGAAAGCCCAGAGGATATTCGTGTCCTTTCAGAAGGGGTGAAGGTTGCTCGGCGAATGTTTGCAGCCCCTGCGCTTCAGGCCTATATTTCGCATGAGAAGTCGCCTTGGAATGATATGGATATCGACGATGACGAAGCGCTCCATGCCCGTATCCGCGAGGCGTCAGAAACGATTTATCACCCTGTCGGCACCTGCTCTATGGGGCCAACCGATAATCAAAATAGTGTTCTAGACCCTGAACTCAAGGTTATTGGCGTTAAGGGCCTGCGTGTTGCAGATGCGAGCGTAATGCCACGCCTGATCGGTGGAAACACGAATGCACCAACGATTATGGTGGCTGAGAAATGCGCTGATATGATCAAGGCCGCCTACTAGAATATGAGAAGCACTGATACGTCGTTTAATTTTCACGCGCTCACCAAGGATATATTCAAAACCCAAGGTATCGAAAGCACCTTTGTTACCTTGGATACGCTTGACACCCTCGGCACAGAAAAAGGCGCTTATATTCTAGTGATTGAGGTTAAACAGCCGATAAATCTTGATATTCAAAGTCTGAAAACCAATGAATTGCCAGCTGGCGTTTATTATTATGTCGGGAATGCCTATGGCAGCGGCGGGATAAAATCACGCCTCAAACGCCACTTAGCAGCAACGAAGAAAGTTCATTGGCATATCGACCATTTAACAACAAAAGCACACTCGATTTCCGCACTGGCGGTACCGAACGGCAATGAATGTGATTTAATCAGCATCCTATCCACAGACAAAAGCCTATCGTTTCCAATCAAAGGATTTGGCAGCAGTGATTGTAAGGTTTGCAACAGCCATTTGATGCAGCAAGGAAATTACGGCACCTAACACACTTAATTGATTGTATTTTTCTCTTTTTATTTAGTAATTTGTGTTTAAATTTGAGGGAAAGATGCAAGATATTTTGCGATTAATCATAACCAAATTTCTAGTCGTATCACTATGCACCGTTGCTGCATCCGCGCAAGGTGAAGAGATAGAGATATCATCGCTACCAAGCCCCACCTATATTTTTAGCAAATATTGCTTTGACGCCAGTGCAAAAAACCAAAGGCCATTAGAACCCATTGATAGCAAAAATTGGCATACTTTAAGTGTCGGAGAAAAATCAGCCCTCAATTTATCATCGGATACACGGGCCTATGCCCTTCAGAACCGATATGCTGGCGAGTTGATTGTTTTGACTATATCCAATTTTGTTTCCAATAAACCCTCGAAGCCATCAGGTACTAAGTGTACCATCATTACCAGCGGTGTAGATGGGTTTAGAACCAGAAGAGAATTAACCAGAAAATTTGGCCGCGCGGGCTCAACCGCAGCTGTCGGGCGGACAGTCCCTGCAAAGGAAGGCTGGAAACAATTGACATGGTCAGGCTCTGCTAAAAAAGGAGCTAACGACTGGAAACTAAAGTATAATTGGCTATGGGCAACAACACCGCTATTTTACACGAAAAGTGATCTTATTCATGTTATTTATAAGCGCTCTGAAGCAAAGAATATGGAAATCATAGAACTTAATCACTATTATGAACGCAGTAAAAAATAGCCCATAAGAGTACCCTTGTTTCTATACGGAAGTATGCATGCCCCTATCAACTGGTTCTGATGGTAAAAAACGATGTTTCGGCAACAAACCGGGACAGGAATTTTACGCCGATTATCACGACAGGGAATGGGCCATACCCGTTTATGATGACCAACAGCTTTTTGAGATGCTAATCTTAGAGGGCGCGCAGGCAGGCCTGAGCTGGGAAACTGTGCTTAGAAAACGGGAAGGATACCGCGCTGCTTTTCATGGCTTTGATGTTCAGCGTGTTGCCGAAATGAGCGATAATGAGCTTGAAGCCCTGCGTGAAAATCCGGCGATTATCAGAAACAAGTTGAAAATCTATGGCACGCGTAAAAATGCCATTGCTTTCATAAAAATTCAGGAAGAATTTGGAAGCTTCAGCAAATATCTGTGGGCCTTCGTGGACGGCAACCCCATCATCAATAAATGGCAAAGCTTTGAAGAAGTGCCCGTTAACACCGAGATCAGCGATGCCCTTTCGAAAGACCTGAAAAAACGGGGTATGACCTTTGTCGGATCAACGATCATCTATGCCTTTATGCAAGCCACTGGCATGGTAAATGACCATGTCGCAGAATGCTGGCTGCATCCGAAATAGGTTTCTCCTTCTCTTGATCAAAATGCAACCTGTGACACTTTGTCATTCAACTTTTTGACAAGAGTCAAAAAAATAAGAAACGAGTTGTTTTATAAATCTCCTATCAAGACAGTAGGGAGATTAAGCGATGAAAAAACCGATTTATATGGTCGCCCTTGACGGTAGTGAGTGGAGTGACCGTGCCGCAGAATGGGCTGTTAAGCTTGCGAAACAGACTGGCGCATCTGTAAAATTTATGACCGTAATATCCTATTCAGGATTTCAGTTCGTGAATGCGATGGAATACGACTATATTCCCGAAATGCGCAAAGAACAGGAACGCGAAGCCAAGGATGATATCCTCGCTCCTGTAATCGCTCGCTTTAATGATAGCGGTGTACCGATTGTTGGTGAATATTATTGGGGTCACCCTGTCGAAGTTATTCGTGAACAGATCAAGAAAGATAAGGCGGATATGTTCTTCGCTGGCCGCCGTGGTCGCTCGCGCATCAGTGACCTTGTGCTTGGAAGCGTATCCAACAGCCTGGCTCACACAGTGGGCATACCGATTGTGTTGGTGCCTTAGCAACGTTCGTTAAGCGATATTCGAGTCTCTTCCCTGAAGATATCGCTTGTTAAAACGATCCTTGTACATGGTGTTCGATCTCCCCTTGGGCACTACGTGGTACCAACACCTTTTTATTTGATAACTGCGGGGATGGTAATTTTTCCATCCCTGCAGACTTACTCTTTGACTTCAAAAAATCTGTAATAAGACCCGGCTACAGATCCTCGCATTTTTTTGGCGCATTCTGTTTTGTCTGAAAAATATACGGCTTTGGGAATTTGCATCTGGGCTAACAACTGATCTAATTTTATGAGATTGGGCAAGGTGTTTTTCAACCCTGATTTCATTTCTCTAGGTGTGGAGTAATTAATAACTGAAAATTCTTTACCGTTCAGGTCAAACAAGCTGTATTCAATTGTAAATTTATTCTTTTTGCCAATTCGGCATTCGACCCGAGCTTCTACAATATCAGTATATTTACCTTCGTAAACTTCACCTGTCCAATAGGATACAGTCCGATAAAAGTCAGGAGTGAATAAACTATAGCTCCTGCGGTCCATTGCCCAAAACACCAGCGAAACTAAAACACAAATCACCGAAATCGTATCAAAAAACTTTCGGTACCTGCTGGACTGAGATTGGATATAACCGCTCGGCGAAAATTCCATACCGATATTCAATCTTTTTCGTCTTACATCCAACGCAATTCGATTTCCAATCGCAATCAGCCATTCTTCCTCAGTGCCATTATTCGTGATTGTATCAAGGATGCTTTTTTCATGTATATCGTTATATTTCCTCGCAAAGATCCAGCAAATTGATGTCGAAATGAATATGCCCGCAAAAACGGAAAATAATTCAAACACACCTACATCATCCAAATATATTGACCAAGTATATTCTACAGTGCGCATGCCTCTAAAAAATGCACGGCCAAAACTACCCTCATAGAATCCTAAGTAAATAACGCTTCCTGCCAACAAAGCGTATATTATCACCCATGGTATAAATAACCAGTTTGTATAACTTGGATACTTCTTGTTTGAGAGATACTCTTCAATCTTACAATAACACTCATCAATAAACTTAACTTCAATCGATGATAGTTCACGATTTACATCAATTTCGCTTCGAACAATCCACCAACTTCTAACGGTACGACAAATTTGCCAAAGAAAGTAAATCGTCGCCAAAATGATTGGTGTCACGATAAGACGAATAGTGACTTCACTTTTAACATCAAAGACAAAGAAGAAGAATTTCGTGATCGACCAAACATCCATATCAATGATCGCTGCGCGGATGTAATAATAGTATCTGAATGAAATGACGATGATCGCCATAAGCAAAAACACATACAAGAAAGTGTATTTTGCAGTTGTAAATGCTCCTTTGAACTCGGCCGCTATGTTTTGTTTAGAAACCTCAGATAAATAGTCACCTTCGCTATACTCATCCTCCCAGCAAGCCTGCTCCTCCTCATTCTTGGCAGTAATAGCATCTGTATATTTTTCTTTTTGGGTTGCGGACCACCACGTTACAAAGAGGATAGGAAGAAAGCAAAGAAACAGCCAATTATCTGAATGAAACCTGAGAACCATTTCACCAGTTACAATGATGGTTATAACCGATATTATCCAAAGCCCAATTGCATCAATTATGATCAAGGACAACGAATTAATTCGGGACTCTGAATACGGTGATTTTACGAAATAAAACCGTAGTAAAAGCAATAGGACACAGATAATACTGTGAATAGCTATCGGTACGAATGGACCAAAAAACGGTACAAGAACGGTTATGGCTAGATAAACTAATGCTATTACTAACAAGGATTTGGAAAGGCCGTGGTTGACCTTTCCATATTCAGTTACAATTTTCATATTCCCCCCAGTAAAATATTCTAATAACCGATGGCCATGCCGTCCTTACGCATTTCAGAAGCGCCCCAATAAACGCCTGTTTTTGGGTCGCGCCAAATCGCCTGATATCCCCCAAACGGTCCTGATGTAATCTCAATCTTATGGCCGCGGCGCATAAGCTCTTCCACCACATCACCCCTTACGCCGCTTTCAAGTTCCAGAGTTCCGCCGTCCTGCATGCGTCCCTGCCACGTAACAGCGGTAGACCCCTTATGGTGATAGCGCGCTACATCACCCGCATCCTGAACGGTCATACCAAAATCAACAAGGTTCACAACGATCTGCGTGTGCCCCTGTGGCTGCATAGCGCCGCCCATCAGGCCAAAACTCATAATGGGTTCGCCGTCTTTTGTCATAAAGGCTGGTATAATGGTGTGGAACGGGCGCTTGTTCGGTGCATAAACGTTTGGATGCCCTTCGGTCAGTGAATATTGGGCACCGCGATCCTGAAAAATAAATCCAAGGCCATCAGCAACAAGACCAGACCCCATTCCCCGGTAATTTGACTGAATGAGCGAAACCATCATGCCGTCCTTATCGGCAACCGTCATATAAATGGTGTCCCCTTCGATCAATTTCGGATCACCGTGTTCGACCTGTTCCATCGCCGTTTCCATGCTGATCAGCTCACGGCGCTTGTCCGCATATTCATCAGACAGAATATAATCCAGATCGATCGTTTGATAATCAGGGTCCGCGTAAAAACGTGCTCGGTCCTCAAACGCCAGCTTTTTGGCTTCGGTGGATACATGAAGATAATCCGCAGAATTTGATCCCATTGAGGCGATGTCATATCCCTCAAGAATATTCAGCATCTGAAGGGCCGCAATGCCCTGCCCGTTTGGCGGTAATTCCCAAACATCATACCCACGGTAATTCACAGAAACTGGCTCGATCCAGTTCCCTTTATGATTTTCAAAGTCGGTTTTCCGCAGGTCGCCGCCAATACGTTTAAAATAGGCGTCGATTGTATCTGCAATTTCGCCCTTATAGAAAACATCACGGCCACCCTTTGCAATTTTCTCTAACGTGTTAGCAAGATCAGGATTTTTGAAAAGCTGGCCTTCAACGGGCGCTTTCCCATCGATTAAATAGGTACTGCGATAATTATCCAATTCTTCGATTAAACCCGTTTTAGCGTGGCGTTCATAACGCGCGCGGTACCCTTCCATATAGAAGGCGATGGTTTGACCAACAGGGTGCCCTTCACGGGCGTATCTGATCGTTGGGGCAAGGTTGTCAGCCATGGATTGGGCACCAAAACGTTCATGAAGCATAAACCAGCCATCAACCGCACCCGGCACAGAAATCGGAAGCGATCCCCAACTCGGGATTTCTTCGCCATTTGTTACCTGACCATTTTCAACCTTCGCCTTGATTGCTGCTTTCATCTGATCAAGATCACGACCTGCTGCTGACCTACCAGACGCATTAAGCCCGTATAGTTTTTCAGTTTTGGGGTCCCAAACGATTGCAAACAAATCGCCGCCAATGCCGTTACCTGTTGGCTCCATCAAGCCGAGGGCCGCATTCGCCGCAATAGCAGCATCCACGGCATTACCGCCGCCTTTTAAAACATCGATCGCGATCTGGCTTGCGAGCGGGTGCGACGTAGCCGCCATGCCGTTCACACCGTGCACAGCACTTCGGGTTGCCCAAAGGTTGCCTGTGACCCTATCGCCTCGATTGTCTTCACGCAGTTGCGCCTTAATTTCAGACAAGCGGCTTTGATCAACTGATCCAGCATCCTGAAGCGTTGAATTATCTGATGACGTTTCACCTGTATTATTCACGTCACCACAGGCCGTAACCGCGACCAACAGCACCGCCACCGAAACAGAATGTTTGATATTTGTAATTATGTTCTTCATACCCCTACCCCTTCATATCTGACAAAATATCTTGAAAACAACCTAACCTTAGGGTGATAACAGGATCAAGCTGTTAGGGGTAAAAAGCTACACCCTAACATTTTTGTGAACACCATTTTGGAGTAAGTTAACGTGCAAAAGCCAGTTGCTGACTATTTGATCGCACTATCGGCGTTTAATGGCCTTATCGCCACTGCCTTAAGCGCGGTTGGCGCCCATGCCCTTCCCGCTGATATTAGCGACGCAAGTCAAAGTTTTTTCGACACAGCAACAAATTTCCATATGTTTCATGCCCTTGCAATGCTTGGTGCAGCACTGTTTCTCAAAGTAAGTGATCAAGCATCCGCGAAATGGGCCGCAATTTTTTATCAAGCTGGTATTCTCGGGTTTTCATGCAGTCTCTATTGGCGAGTTTTCATGGGTGAAGGCAGCCTTGGTCCCTTTCACTGGATCACACCAATTGGCGGACTATTCCTTATGGTCGGATGGTTTTGCCTTGTGTTTGCGGGTATTCAGGCAGGACGCAGACAATAGTTTCCTGCTTATCCGATCATTTCTTTGTAAGGAAGGCGGAGGATAACGGCGAGGCCGCCCATGTTTGATGTATCGAGGGAGGCATGCCCTTCATACATTTCCGCAATATCACGCACAATAGATAAGCCAAGCCCAGTGCCCGGCACCTGTTCATCAAGCCGTTTACCACGTTCGAAAATGCTTTGCATTTTCTCTTTCGGAACGCCCGGGCCGTCGTCTTCGATTTTGATTTCAATCGTTTTACGGTTACGGCGCGCAGTTTGAACAGGTGTGACAGTAACCTTCACACATGAGTGCGCCCACTTGCCCGCATTTTCGATGATATTCCCCATCACTTCATCAAAGTCTTCGCGTTCGCCGTCAAACCTTAGGCCGTCCGCACATTCAAAAGAGAAATCAAGAAGCTTGCTTTCATACATGGTTGAAATAGCACGGATCAGTTTTTCAATCCGTTCTTTGATATCAACGCCAGGGCCACCCATAGCGCCAGCGATCCGCGCACGCTTGAGATGATGATCCACATGATCGCGGATAATGCGGGTATTATTAATGATCACCTTCGCCTGTTCGGATGTATCCCCCGCAACTTCGTTTTGAATAACACTCAGCGGTGTTTTAAGCGCATGCGCCAGATTACCCACATGGGTACGTGCCCGATCAACCAGCTTTTGGTTCTTATCGATCAATGTGTTTACTTCTTCTGCGATAGGGTCCAGGTCTTCCGGCCATTCGCCTTCCAGATAAAGTTTATCGCCAGCCGTTACATCGCTAAGGGCCTTACTGAGGCGGCGAAGCGGTAAAAGCCCGTACGCGATCTGGAAAATATAGGTCGCAACCACAAAAAGCATGATCGCACCAAGCGCCACCAGCAAAAGCTGATTAAACCGGACAGAAGCAACCTTAAGGTCTGCCATATTAATCGCAACGGTGTACCGGTAAATATTACTTTCCGTATCCTCAGGCAGAATAATATCAACTTCTATTGTCCGTAACTGCTGATCATTCGGGCCGATAATTTCAGCGTAAACAGGGACAAACACCTGGCTGGACATATCGGGAGACAGCTCAAAATCCCAAAGCGAGCGGGAACGCTTTGGGCGTTTACTTACAGAAGATATCTGCCAGTAAAGCCCGGAATATGGCTTGGTAAATTGCTCATCGACAATCGGGCGAACAAATTCGAGCGTGCCGTCGCGGTTTAGCTGGCTGGCCCCAATCAAAAGATCCAATTGCCGCACCAAACGTGCATCAACGTCAGATAATAGATAGTCCGAAAAGGCGCGAGACAAAGTGATGCCGCCAACGGACAGAGCCACAGCAGACCCCATCACCGCAACCAGCAACAATCGCCCCGTTACCGTTCTTAAGAAATGTATTAAATTTCTTATCAACTATGACCTCGCAAGAACTCTACCCTATTACCCTTTGGTGCTCTGCTTCGCCAATATCATCAGCCAAATTATAGTGCAGGCTTATTCATTCCATTCAAGTCGATATCCCAAGCCACGGATCGTATGAATGATTGAAACACCAAGTTTTTTTCTGATCCTGTTAACAAACACCTCAATTGTGTTCGAATCCCGGTCAAAATCCTGATCATAAATATGTTCAGTCAACTCAGTTCTGGAAATCACCTTACCTTCATGATGCATAAGATATGATAACAACTTAAATTCCTGAGCCGTTAATTTGATTGGGTTACCGTCCACACTTACACGGCCGTTACGGCTATCAAGCAAAACAGGGCCACACGTAAACTCCGGGCTTGTTTGCCCAGCAGAGCGGCGGATCAATGCCCGCAAGCGTGCCAGTAATTCTTCCATAATGAAAGGCTTTGTTAGATAATCATCTGCGCCAGCATCGAGGCCTTCGACCTTATCTGTCCAGCTATCGCGCGCTGTCAGGATCAACACCGGCATGGTTTTGCCCTCCCGGCGCCAGCGCTTCAATATGCTTGCGCCGTCCATAATCGGCAGGCCCAAGTCAAGCAGCACAGCGTCATAAGGTTCGGTTTCACCTAGAAAATGGCCTTCCTCTCCGTCCGCAGCATGATCTACGGCATACCCAACGTCAGAGAGGCTCTGCATCATTTGCTTTGCCAATGTTTCATCATCTTCAACAATTAAGACTCGCATGTCTTATAACTTTCTAAATCTTCAAATCTGGTTCAAATGATATCATTTCCACCCACAAAACCGGGTTACCTTTTGGAAATGACCTTACCACTGCCTGCATTAATAATGGCAAAAACAACCTTGCCGTCGTTTCGTCTTACCCGCACTTCATAAACCCAACCCTGGTTCGTACGGCGAAGACGTTCGCCAACCATTTTTCCTCCAAGTTCGCGCTCCGCAACAGATTTAATTCGGTCATACGACAGAATTTCACCGCGTTTTATTGCCTTCAATGCATCATCATGATCATCATCAAATGCGTGGCTGTCATAGGCCAAAGCTATTCCGTTTACATCATTGTTTGCACTTACCGCAGACGACAATATAACCATGGCCAATAAGGTAATCACAGAAGGAACTTTATATATTGAACTTGTCTTATACATAGCTTCACACTTAATGATTTTTCAGTGAACGCTTGATGAACAATTAGTTTTGCCTTGTCACATCTCTGTGTTCATTGTTTGATGTAACATATGATATTCGCGTAATGAATTACAGCGATTTTATTAACGGGTCGTAATTGACAGGGCCATCAAGGAAAAACGAATAAATTCAATGCAACACGACCCTCATATTCTGCATGTTTTTCCCTCCTTCGAAATCGGTGGTGCCCAGCGAAGAACCGCCGCGCTTTTAAATGGTGGTTTTAGTGAATTCAGGCATTCAATATTAGCGCTCGATAAAAATTATGAGGCAATAGAGCTAATAAATTCGACGCGTCAGAACGTGTTTGCCCTCACTGACCTTGAATTTCCAAAATCGAATATGATCAAGGCCGGATTTCAGGCTCGAAAACATTTGAAAGCCATTCAACCGGATTTACTGGTTACTTACAATTGGGGCAGCGTAGAATGGAACCTCGCCAACATGGCAATGCCTGTTTGCCCCATGATCCATATTCAAGATGGCTTTGGGGTTGAAGAACAACAAACGGAACTATCACGCCGAATACGAACCAGAAGACAGGCCTACAGGAAGTGCAACACGGTTATAGTACCCTCAAAAACACTTTATGAAACTGCTGATAAGTCTTGGTTCATTACGCCCAGTAAAACTAAATATATTCCGAATGGTATCCATACTGACCGTTTCCAAGCCGCTCCGGACGCAGAATGCATGCAACAGTATGGCCTTAGCAAGCAAGACTTCATTGTCGGGACCGTCGCTGCCCTCCGCCCCGAAAAAAACCTGTCTAAATTGATCGAAGCCTTCAGTATATTTAGACAAAACATACCGTCCGATACCGAAAGAACCGCAAAACTGGTTATCGTCGGAAATGGAAATGAGCGTGATCGGTTAAAGCAAATCACTCATGATCTGAATATTGAAAACCACGTGGTGTTTACAGGCATGCTCGATAGGCCTGAACGCATTCTCGCAGCTTTCGATTTATATGCGCTTACCTCAAAAACGGAACAAATGCCGATTTCGGTGATAGAAGCAATGGCATCAGGCTTGCCCATTGTTTCCACAAAGGTTGGGGATGTCCCTTCCATGGTTTCTAGCGAAAATTCAAGCCTCATCACCGGGCATGCAGCAACTGCAATCGCGCGGAACTTAAAGTTACTGTATGATAACCCGGACATTGGGAAAGAAATTGGCGCGAAGAATAGAAATAAAGCACAAGAAACCTTCAGTTTTGATACTATGTTGGCCGCTTATGAAAATTGCTTTGCCGCGGCAATAAGCAAACCACATTAAGCAACTGGTATTAAGCAACTGGGGGCTTCAGGGCATTCATATCAGCTTCTGGTGGGGCGATGACGATCTCACCTAAATTTGGCACCAAATCAAACACAACTTCCCGAACTGCTGCCAATTTTGGAGAAGCCAAAGAACGCGCGAAAAGCTTTTGTACGCGCGGTAAATGCATAAGATACCCATGCTTCTGATCGCGTTCGCTTAACCTTGTGAAAATACCCAAAACTTTTGCATGTCGCTGCGCGCCCAAAATACTGATCGCTTCCAACATTTTCAACCGGTCGATATTCTGATTACCGTCAAAATAGTGTGCGAGTACAGCACGCCGCACATCTGGCGATATATCGCGCCTCGCATCTTCAATCAAAGAAACCAGGTCATAGGCAGGTGACCCCAATACCGCATCCTGATAATCGAGCAATGCACATTCGTCTAGCGAACCTTCGCCCTCAACCAGCATCAAATTATCAACAAAATAATCACGCAGCACCAAAACACTATTATCATCTGCAACATGATCAAGAACATCCAGCCATACTGCACGGTAACGTTCATTATCCTCGCCGGACAAAGTGCTTCCACTTACCTTCGGGACGAACCATTCAACAAACAACATAACCTCACGTAGAAGAAGCTCTCTATCATATAGCGGTAATTTGATATTGGTTGCCGCCTTCGTCGCATGAATATGCTTTAAAACGTCGATAGCCTTTAAATAAAGGGCAGTTTCATCATAGTTTGTGTCAGTTAACAGGCGCTTGAATGTATCGTCGCCAAAATCCTCAATGATTGCGAACCCAAGATCACGGTCTTCAGCATAAATTTTTGGGACACGACACCCAAGCGATTTCAAATGCTCGGTCATATCAAGATAGGCATCGATATTTTCCTGTGGCTTTGGGGCGTCCATCAAAAGGGCTTTCTCATTGTCCATAACCAGGCGTGTATACCTGCGAAACGATGCATCACCCTTCATAGGAAACAATTCCGCGCGCTCCCACCCGGATCTTGAAACAAATTTTTCAAGATCAATCATTCTTTCTTCTGCAAGCATTGCTTCCATAACTATCTCTGGGCCTCTAAAATCACGGCCAATAAGGCCTAATTATTCTGTCATACGGTAATCATAATGAGGGAACAAGTATGATCATTCCACGGCACAAACAAAGCAAGACTGTGATCACATTTGTTTGATAGCAAAATACTCTTGAACAACAGAAACAACACCCCATATCTGTTTTGTAAGAAGACAGAATACTGATGATAATACCCATACACTCCCTGCCCCTCCCCTAACAGCATGTGTATGGATCATCAGAATAGCCTGCACGGATGCCCCTCCGTGCAGGCAAATTTTTGATGTAATTCAACATGGTAATCTGCAATAGTCAGAATTCAAAAATGGCTAACACGAAAACAGATATTTTATGTTCATCACAATGAACTGGGATCAGGGCAATGAAAACAAATAAGTCTATTGTATCATTTTTTCTACTGACTTTTTTAGCCGCTTGCGCGAGCGGTCCAAAGGACCCTGATATTGCGCTTACCTATAACCGCATTGCCGCAGCAGAAAGCCCCTACAGAAACCCTGTGATCGTAATTCCGGGAATATTGGGTTCAAAACTCAAGGACATAAGAACCGATCAATCCGTTTGGGGGGCATTTGTCGCGGGCGCCGCTGATCCGCAGACCGATGAGGGTCTTAAGCTTATCACAGCACCTTATATATATCCGGATGGGTCGCTTACGAACTGGAGCCATGTTGTCCCTGACGGCGCCTTGACGGAGGTAAAACTACAACTCCTTGGCATCCCGCTTAAGGTCGCAGCCTACGCCCAATTGATTGATGCGCTCGGGGCTGGTGGCTTCCGAGAACAGCAAATCGGTGAAGCCAATGGAGACCTCTACGGCGATGATCATTATACCGCCTATCAGTTTGATTATGACTGGCGCCTTTCAAACGCTGATAATGCGGCCAAGCTTTATGATTTTGTTCAAGAAGTGCGGGAACGCGTTTCAAAGGAATATGAACGTAAATTCGGCATAGAAAACGCAGATATTAAAGTTGATATTGTTGCCCATTCGATGGGTGGGTTGATCACGCGCTATATGTTGAGATACGGCGATCAGGGCCTGCCCGAAGACGGTTCTGCACCCAATCTCGATTGGTCGGGAAGTCTGGGTGTTGAACGTGTTATCCTTGTTGGCACCCCAAACGCGGGCGCACCACAAGCCCTGAATGAGTTGGTTGAAGGCAAAAATTACGGCTGGCCGATCCTTCCTTTCTATAATCAGGCGGTGCTTGGTTCGTTTGCATCCCTATATCAGCTTTTGCCGCGTGACCGTCACAATACCGTTGTCATGAAAGACGGCGGCGAAGTTGGCTCCCTATACGATATTGAAACATGGGAAAAGCATGAGTGGGGGTTGATGAACCCGAAGATGGAAAAAACCTTCAAGCGCCTCTTCCCTGAAATTGAGGATCCTGAGGAATTAAAAGCCGTCGTTCACCATACCCTTAAAACACACCTTGATAATGCCAAGCGTTTTAACGCAGCCCTTGATATTCCGGTTGCACCCCCATCACGGCTTATTTTCAATTTGGTGCTTGGTGACGCAGACCCAACCGACCGCGTTCTTGAATATGACCCGCAGAAGAAGAAATTCGATACGGTTAAAAAAGCACCAGGCGATGGGACAGTTCCACGCTACTCAGCCCTGATGGACGAGCGCGCAGACGGCAATGACGAAATCTGGACACCGCGGCTTCGTTCACCCATTGATTTTGACGGCGTTGTTATCCTGCCGTTTGATCATATCGGCCTGACGCAATCAAAGGTGTTTATTGATAACCTTCTCTACTGGTTACTCGTTGAACCAAGGCCATCGGGAACACCACTCGGGTATCCGATCAAGCAATCTGAGTAATCTAAAGTTTTGCGTCCACCATAGAAAAAGGCCAGTCCCGAAATCCGGGCTGGCCTTTGTTATTTTAGCTACCATTGGCTAGGTTAGAACTTGAACGCAACGCTTGCACCGTAGAAGCGCGGTGCACCACCGATAAAGGTTGGGATACCAAGTGCCCCGCCTGTGTTACCACCATCAATGATAAATTCTTTATCAAACAGGTTCTCCACATACACTTGAATGCGAACCTGATCTTCCCAAAGTTTGACACCCGCACGGATGTTGGCAAGACCAAACGAATCTTGGCTTACCCCTGGAACTGTGAACAAGGTGTTTCCTGTTGCCGGATCAACAACCGTAACAGGCCCCGTGTTCTCGTCCTCGAAAAATACAGATGATTTCCATGTGTATGTCGGGGTAATGAACCATGTTCCATAATCCGTTGGCTGTTCAAAACCAAGCCCGATAGAGAATGAATGATCTGGCGACAGACGGAACTGGTTCCCACCGAATTGCTGTGGGTTGCCTTCGTCGTCTGTTTCATTAAAACGTCCACGGTTATAGGCATATGTTGCAAACAAATTAAGGTTATCTGTCAAGCGCGCGTCCATGCCAACTTCCACACCAAACGAGTCCGCTGTTCCGCCGTTCACTGTCACAAATTGTGGCGGCAAGCCCGGCCCGGCATCAACTGTGATTGACGTCTGGAAGTTTGTATAATCATAATAATAAAACGCTGCATCAAGGTTCAATTTACTATCAAGGAAAGAGCCCTTGGCACCAACCTCATAGCTATCCACTGTTTCCGCGGGAATAATATTGAAATCAACTGTTGCACTGCCGTCCGGCTGTGCGTTTCCATCGTCCTGGATAACTTGTGGACGGCGACCTCGTGAATAGTTGAAATAAACATTGGCATTATCAGAAACTGCATAGCGAAGAACAGCACGCCATGAGAAACCGTCAAACGAATTATCAATACCCGCATCATCAGACGAAATAATCCCACCGGAGTTACCAACAAACAAACCCGGTGTCCCAACAATCAAAGGTGTCAGCGGGTTTGCTTGAACAATTTCTGATGAGAATAGTGTTTCTTTGTTATCGATTGTGTAGCGACCACCAAGCGTTAAGGTCAGTCGGTCGGTGATATCATATTCAACTTCAGCGAAAATATCGAAAGATGAATTATCAGAGAAATTGGTAAACTCTTCCAATTGCGTCACATTTTGCGGAATACCCCCCGCAGCCGTTACCGCAGCAACCACCGACGGATCACCGCTTAAGAACGCCTGCGCCAAGGCAACAGAGCCACCAAACGGTGCGATACCGTTGGCGTCTGGTGTACCAACCGCCGCGAGTGAGCCAAAAATAGCCGCTGTATTTCCAATATTCAGGCCGAGAGGAACCCCTTGGCTGCCGTCTTCAAAGAAAATACCGCCGCCAAAAAAGCCGCGAAGAGGGCCACCATCATCATAGCTAAAGCGTGTGTCGAGGCTATATTGCTCACCTTCAGCGTCTTCGGCAAAGATAAAGATATCAATCGCTGTCCCGTCCGGGTCAAACACTTCCAACGAGTCGAATTCACGGTAAGCACCTGTTGTCACCATGCGCCAGCTATCATTAATCTGCCAGTCAGCAATTGCAGTAAGGTCAAAAATCTCACGGTTGATACCCAGTTCACTGAGGCCAGGGAAATTACCAAACGTGTTCAAGGACGCTGCTTCATTTGGATTGGTAGAGCCACCAAGTGCCGGGATAACACCAGACTTAAAGGATGTGCCCGGAGGCGTATCTTTTGAATAATGGGAAATCAAATCAAAGGTGAAATCATCATTGGGTCTAAAACGAAGGCTGAGGCGACTTGCAAACGTGTCTGTACCATTCAGGTCCCCGCCAAAAGTATTATCGATGAAGCCATCGCGGGTTTCATAGGCTGCCGCCGCACGGACCGCAACCGTTTCACTTAGTGGCACGTTGACATAACCATTCAGACGGCGACCACCAAAGTTACCAAATTCAACCTCACCGCCGCCTTCAAATTCAAACTTGGGCTTATTAGTAATGACATGAACCGCACCAATTTGCGCTGAACGACCAAAAAGCGTTCCTTGCGGGCCTTTGAGAACCTCAACACGCTCAACATCAAACAACTGCACGATTGACGCCCGCGAACGCGCGATAGAAACACCGTTCTGGAAGACAGAAACGCGGGGCTCAATATTGGAAGCACCACTATCTGATGTGATACCGCGAAGCACGAAGCCCGGGTTATTTACGCTTTGTTCCTGAACGACAAAACCCGGTGTAAAAGCCGAAAGTTCATCAAATTCTGCGACACCAATCTGATCAAGAAAGTTTCCGTCATAGGCCGTAATCGCAAGCGGCACATCGGTAGACTTCTGCTCACGGAACTGCGCCGTTACGGTAATGGTTTCAATCTGATCATTATCGTCAACGCTTGCATCCTGTGCAAATGTTGTCCCCGCGATTGCCAGCGCTAACATGCTGGCCTGTGATAACAATAGTGCTTTTTTCATGCTCAACTCCCTGAATATAAGATAATGCGAGGCATTAAAGAGAGTTGGTGACACTATTGTTACCGAAATGCGAAGCTTTCATGTTGGTTTTAAAACAGTTAGATGAAGGCACCTAAACATATTACTAAACCAAGTTTTAACACCTATAAGGCGAGATCTCATAACTAAATTCGTTTGGTTTATCAGGCACATAAAGTGAGCGGATTTCCTGCCCTCTTTTAATGTCACAAACGATCAAAACATGAGTGACGCCTTCGCCGTTATCTGAAACCGGTATTGAGACTTCATTAGCCTGCAGAAAACCATTCTTATCATAGCAGAAATCACCCTGAATAATATGAGGAACAACTGCCCTTCGTGAATGGTTCATAGTCTCCTGATAGAGGGTTTTACATTGGTCAAACGGAATATCGTCGATCAAGCACCCCGTAAAATCCTGGCAGTATTCCTCGACGATCCCAGTACCAACAAGAGTAAATTCCCACGCATCGTTACCAACGGATTTCAAAAGAATAAGATTAGGGGAAATTTTACTAAGCGCCTGAAGGCAAACATGCGATTTATCAACCCATCCTTCTGGTGATGCTTTATCATGCCAGAAATCGAGTAAGAATTGCTGCTTTTCAGATAGATTATACTCTTGCTTCATTCAGCCTCTCTTCGACATTCCTATACCAAAAAGTCCATATCACTAGGGTAAAAAACAGGCGCACATCACATGCTTATCAGAGGTCAATCAAAGAGAAGATAACACAATTTGTGGTTTATGTAAAAATCTAGCCAAAGTTTGGTGCGCGCTTTTGCATAAAGGCTGCAATAGCTCCACTGAGCTCAGACTAAAAATATGCTATAATAAACAATAGGCATATATACCCGATAGCTAAAGGGGATACCGCTAGCATACTTTTAAATGCCATTTTATTGAGCCCTCGACTTGGACTTTTAGTGATAGGGAACCCTCTTAAAGGTTCTAGCATAACGACAATTCCAACCCAAATGAACAAGTAACCCGTCACCACAATAATGACAGCACTTCCAAATGCCTGGCGATATCGTTGATCAAATACATGCTCCAAATCAACAATTCCTTGTTGCGCTATAAAGATTGGACCCTTTTTTGTTTCAAAGGGCAAAAATTCATTATCCGATTTTTTTGCGACAATAGTTAAGGCGTCAGCCATTATCCGACCAAAACTGATCCTGACATCGCCCACTTCTGGGGCCTCCGGGTTACCTGACCACAAAAAGCCATGGGATCGGGTATAGTTTTGAAGCTTTGTTTCAATAATCAAATCAAGTTCGTCATCGGATAACGCTGATTGAAAATTTTGAGAGCCGATGAGGGTTTCCAACAATGACTGATCCACCTTGTGTGGGCCAACAGTCACTGAGGTATTTATGAAATATTTGGAAGCATATGGCTTTTGACTGGGATTATCATAACCGTCTTTACGAAATCGAGTAGAATCGATTAACTCGTCCGACCATACATGTTCATAAGTATACGAAGTGGAAGCGTTAGATCGATCAATATCTTCCTCCCACTGGAAAACCTCCACTCGCCTTAACAGAATAATCCCCTCTGAAGATACAGAAAATTCCTGATCAGTTAAAGGTTCCGGTGCATAAACCTTTCCTGACAAAAACACTAGCTGATCATTAAAGCTGTCATTCGAAGTATTCGCGTCGATAACGTGAGCATTCTCTATTGCAAAATTCTGTTTAAATCTGATTGCAAATAAATCAGAAAAAGATTGCGAAACAAATGAGGTTACGAAGAAAACGAGAAACACCCCAATTGCAAAATATACCAGATTAGAAATGATCCGCATTATTGACCCTATTCGCATAAATGTTGCTAACAGGATCAATAATCTAATGTTGCTAAGTCAACTTCAGAACTAACAAAATGCCAGTTTCAGTCAAAACACAGTGAAGATCATTTGTCGTGTAGGCCGATTAATCTAGCCAAAGTTTGGTGCACGCTTTTGCATGAAAGCTGTGATGGCTTCCAAGACCTCAGCAGATTGAAGTTGCGTATTAAAGTGTCCGCCTTCTTCCTGCATCCGAGCTGCAATTACGTCTTTATCTTTCCGCATCAAAGCCTTTGTTAGTTTTACAGCCTGTGGTGCCTTAGCTGCAACAGAATGAGCAATCTCTAGAACACCTTCTTTTAAATCTGCGTCGGGCATAACGCGGGATACCAGCCCCATCGTGAGCGCTTCATTCGCGGTAACGCGCCTTCCGGTAAAGAAAATATCCGCGGCATTCGCCGCACCAACAACGCGCGGCAAAAGAAGCGAAGACGCCGCCTCTGGTACCAATGCCAGATCAACAAACGGGGCAGACAGCACTGCACTTTCGCCCGCAATCACCACATCACTGTGCAAAAGCATCGTAAGCCCCACCCCAACGGCAATGCCATTAACAGCAACCACAATCGGCTTTGTTGCCTTTACAAGTTCACCCAGAAACCTGTTAACTGGTGCTTCACCGCCCAATGGCGGATTATCACGGAAATCAGCGAGGTCATTACCGGCAGTGAAGCTATCGCCGTTGCCTGTAATATAAACCGTGCGGATATCATCGTCTTCACGCGCACGCTGCAATCCATCAGCCAAGGCCGTATACATTTCATGCGTGATGGCATTTTTCTTATCAGGTCGATTAAACGTTAGCTTTAGAACCCGGCCGTCAATTTCAGTTAAAATTAAATCTGTCATACCGATATCCTCTGTTTATGATTTGATTCTGATGATGAATATAGTGCCTGATCTGAAGCCGTATCTTTATCAAATAAACTGCCAGCGTTGGCTCTGGTTTCAATTGCTTTCAGTACTCTTTCCATAACGGCTTGTTCATCCCCGTTAAAGCCTGCCAGCAATTCTTTGTTGGCCTGTTTAATGAGCGGCTTTGTCTCTGCTAAAATATCTTCACCCTTCGCACTTAATGATAGTGCAAGTGATCGTTTATCCTTCGAGGATGGAACACGTATAATGAGGCCCTTAGCTTCCATCCGCTCTAGCAATCCCGATGTTGCTGCCCGCCGCAGGCCCACAGCTTCCGCAAGCTCGATCGCGGAGGCACCGGAATTTCGCTCAAGAAACAACAAGACCCCATGCTGAGCCGTGGTAATCCCATACCGATCTGTCAGTTCGCGATCAGCAGTACGAAATAGCGCCCTGTGCGCTAAATGGATTCTGTGAAAAAGCTTTAACATTGTATCCCGTATAAAATTTATTTAGTTCGTATACGAACAATGTAAATAATACAAGGCATTAATTCTTCAATTTACTGATGATATAGACGATTCTTGGCACCAACCAATGCGGACCATCAACTATCACGGGGGCAATCAGGATTTCCGGAAGTGCTATTCATTCGGAATGGAAATAAATAAAAATTTCCTCAAATTATTTTTTTCATTCCTGAAAGCTTTAAAAAAATACAATCTTTAAAACATACAGTTTCTATACTTGATTGCACCCATATCTTTGTACCGCAAAAATGTTTCATCAATGCCGTATAAAGAGGTATTTAAATCCCTTAATAGGTTTATTATTAAAAAAATAAACCATTGCTAATATATTGAAAACAAAGAGAAAATAACCTTTTTCCGTAAACCTTTTATTATTATTTCTGTGTAATTACTTCGAATGCGCGTTGGGGAACGAGCATCGTTTTGGACTATAAAATGCCACGGTTAACGCACGTATTTGCAAGTATATTTTTTGTTTTATTAATCAGTATTCAGGGACACTCTATTCATTTTACGGATGAAAATGAATATGGATCATATGATTCTGAAAAAATCAAAAATGATTATAGAAGACCAAGTGTAATCCCCTTTCCAAAATCTAACCCCTACACTTTGGAAAAGGCAACGCTCGGGAAAATGCTGTTTTTTGATCAGCGTTTATCGGGTGGACAGAATATGAGCTGTGCCACATGTCATAATCCATCTTTTGGCTGGGAAGTGCCATTTCCCACAGCTATCGGTGCACAAAACCAGAAATTGGACAGACATGCCCCAACCGTGCTTTCAATGGCGTGGGTCGATAGTTTCTTTTGGGATGGCAGAGCAGCAACGCTTGAAGAGCAAGCAGGTGGCCCCATTACGAGCGAAGTTGAAATGAACCTGCCGCTCGAAGAATTGGTGGAACGATTAAAAGGAATTCCAGCCTACGTTTCAGGGTTTGCATTAGCGTTTCCATCCAAAGGCATTAGCGAAGACAGCATTAAAAAAGCAATCGCAACCTACGAACGAACGATTGTGCCAAACAATAGCCCATTTGATAATTGGCTCGCGGGTGATGATGATGCGATTTCCGCAAGTGCGCAAAGAGGGTTTGACCTTTTCAATACCAAGGCGCAGTGCTCTACCTGTCATAGCGGCTGGAATTTTTCAGACAATCAATTCTATGATATTGGCCTCGCAAGCGAAGATATCGGCCGATTTAAAGAAGATGGTTCTAACCCCAAAAATCGCCATGCCTTTAAAACCCCTGGCCTTAGAAACCTGACACAGCGTGCGCCCTTCATGCATGATGGCAGCCTGCAATCGCTTGAAGATGTGGTTATACATTATGTATCTGGAGGTGTAGAGCGCCCTTCACGCTCCGAACATATTGGCCCCCTTAATCTAAATGACACAGAAGTCACCGACCTGGTTGCCTTTCTTGAAAGCCTAACGGCTGAGAGAGAGCAAGTCGTTCTACCTATTCTTCCAAACTAGGATTTTTTAATATGACTATTCGGTATAAATTATTTCTGGCGTTTGGATTTGTGCTTTTGCTATCGATCGCTCAAGGCTTCTTTCTCTTGACGTCGCTATCAAACAGTAACGAGAAAAACATCACGGCTATTCAGGCGGCACTGAAGGCCTCTGATCAAGTTGTCATTGCCAAGACCCAATACGCAACAACGATTGAAAATGTTGACCAAATCCTCTCAAGGGCTGTGCTTATATCATCCCGCGACGCACAAAGGCAACTTACTGCTGATTATGGATTATTTACTGACACCATAAAATCAATCGCCAAAACAGATCAAAATTCTGCAGGGATTGACGGCGTTCTAACAGCCGCTCAAAAATGGCACGATGCAATTTCACTATATTTTAGTGCTGCCCCCGTGAACGGCCTACCCACTGAACAACATATTCAAACGCTTCAAAATAGCTTAAACCAAGAAATTGAAACGCTGGCTTTAACCACTGTAGAGGCCGCAGCAAATGTACAAGAAATTGCAAGCGATGTCCGCAGTGAGGCGTATGTCACCTCAACCATTCTCGTAACCATAATTACAATCATTGCAGCCAGCATTGCCTATGCAATTGCAAGTCACCTCTCGACGCCTATTAAGGCGATGGCAGAAACAATGGATCAAATTGCACAAGGCGAACTCGGCTCGGACATTCCTGCCCTTACCCGCCGTGACGAGATCGGTATCATGGCGAGCAGCCTTCAGTCTTTCCGTGAAAACGAGCGCGAGCGTATGCTCTTAATCACTCAGCAAAAAGAACGTGACGAAGAGGCCAAGCGCCTTGAGGCCGAAGCGATCAAAGAGCAAGAAAAAATTAAAGAACAACAACAAAAAGAACGAGAGGCTGCAAGAGAACAGGCCCGCACTGAGCGCGAACAACTTGTTAAATCCATGGCTTCTGAATTTGAAGACATGATCAATACTGTATCATCGAGCGTTGCAAACCAGTCGAGAATGCTTCGCACACATGCGGATACCGTCAATGATACCGCCAATAAAACCAACGATGAAACAATGATGGCCCAGAAGGCATCTGATGAATTGGCTGGATTTATTACTGATATGTCGTCAGCGAGCAACGACATGCACACCGCCGTCCAAGCCGTCAGAGAACAAGTGCGCAAATCCTCAGAAATTGCAGGAAACGCCGTGACAAACTCTGAAGATACGGCAACCAGAATGGATACGCTGACCAAAGCTGCTTCACGCGTGAATGACGTGGTTACGCTTATTTCCGATATTGCCAATCAAACCAACCTTCTTGCATTAAACGCCACCATCGAAGCCGCAAGAGCCGGAGAAGCCGGCAAAGGATTTGCGGTTGTAGCGTCAGAAGTTAAAAATCTGGCCGAGCAGACATCGAATGCAACAACAGAGATCAACACATTCATCGAAGAAATGATCAATGCAACGAGTGATGCAGAGCAATCGATCAATAAAGTGACAGGCATCATCAACGAGATGAATGACATCACATTGACGGTAGCAACAGCGATTGACGAGCAAGAGCAAGCCATTAGCCGCATTACGGATAATACAAACTTTGCGACTTCATCGACAAACAAGGTCGAAACCACAATCGCAACGGTTCAGATCAATGCCACGGAAGGTATCGAAGCCAGCGAAAGCGTATTCAAGGCGGCAGAAATGTTATCGGGAACCTCAGACCAACTGAACGCTAGCTCGCAGGACTTCATCAGGAAACTATTAAACAGTAACGCTGCATAGCGGCATTACCGTTTACCACAAATAACCAACAAAAAAGGGAAGCCCTGCTTCCCTGATTATCATCTTTATTTAGCAACTGTGCGCTTGGTTTAAAAAGGCCAGTATTGCTTTATCGATCAGATTAACCTGCAACTTTCAGGTTTGCAGCTGACATACGACCACGACGATCTTCTTCAAGATCATAAGTGATTGCCTGTCCGTCATTCAAGCCTGAAAGACCTGCTGCTTCAACAGCTGAGATATGTACGAAAACATCGTTTCCGCCTTCTTCAGGTTGAATGAAGCCGAAGCCTTTTGTTGAGTTAAACCATTTTACGGTTCCGTTAGCCATAATACTGTCCTTTTGCGCGATATATTTCTAGAAGTGGTGTGGTGTTCGCACAAAACCATATCTGATCAGTCGCATAGTGTTCACTGCGCATCCAACCGATTTCCGGTTGCGATATGTGTTGGTGTTGCCTTGTACCGGGATGCACATGCCGATACCTTACCAACGAACAGACCAGATAAAAGTCAGTCGTAAATGCCCTTTAACAAAGAAGCTTCACTGAATAAATATGGAATCACAAAACTTCGCAAAACTGTAACACAATTAATGCGTGAAACCCGGAAACTGTGCCTATAATACAACGTTTTAGAAAGAATTTATGAAAAAACTATTCTTTCAAAATTATTGTAGCTTCTGCATCACAGCGTCATAGCTGGCATTCAAATCAACCTTAACTTGTTGTTCCGCAAGTGCGCTTGAAAGAGCCGCCATACAAAGAGTGATATTTTCACGCTTTGCTGCATGCCCCATCAACCCAATCCGCCAAACCTTGCCCGCCAGTGACCCAAGCCCTGCACCAATTTCCAAATTGAAATGCTTAAGGGCATGGGTGCGCACTGCTGCCTCATCAACGCCGTCGGGGACTTTCACTGTGTTCAACTGATTCAGCCGATCTTCTGGATTCACCAGCATTTCAAGGCCCATAGCCCCCAAGCCAGCGACCAACGCCGTATGCATTTTTTCGTGCCGCGCCCATGCGTTATCAATCCCTTCTTCAGACAGGATGACCAACGCTTCGTGAAGCCCGTAAAGCGCATTAACAGGTGCCGTGTGGTGGTATGTTCGCCCGCCAGTACCGTCCCAATAATCCATAACAAGCGACAGATCCAGAAACCAGCTCTGAACCTTGGTTTCGCGACTTTTGACAAACTCGGCAGCACGGCTTGAAAAGGAAACAGGTGAAAGCCCTGGAGGCGCTGAAAGGCACTTCTGTGAACCAGAATATGCCGCATCGATACCCCACTTGTCTAATTCCAGTTCGCTGCCGCCAAGGCTGGTGACACAGTCCATAATCGTCAGGCAATCATATTTACGCGCAAGGTCTGCAAGAGTTGCTGCATCTGCTTTAACACCGGTTGACGTTTCAGCGTGGACAAAAGCAAGAACAGATGCATTTGGATTGGCTTTAAGTGCGTCCTCGACCTGATTTGGGTCAATAGCTGTTCCCCACTCAAAGTCCACCATAATCGCCTTACCGCCAGCACGAACCACATTTTCCTGCATACGGCCACCAAAGGCGCCGTTTCGGCACACGACAACTTCTGTGCCCGGTGCCACCAGATTGGCAAAACAGGTTTCCATTCCAGCTGATCCCGGCGCAGATACAGGATACGTTAGGGAATTTTCTGTTTTAAAGGCATACCGAAGGCCCAGCTTGATTTCTTCCATTAACTGCTGGAACGCTGGGTCCAAATGGCCAACTGTCGGCCGTGCCAACGCTTCAAGAACACGAGGATGGACATCCGATGGCCCAGGCCCCATCAAAGTACGAAGTGGGGGATAAAAAGATTTTATCATGATACAGTCCTCTTATTCTCATACAGCAGTTTTGCCACTCAAATCCCTATATCCTAAGAAACATAGATGCCAAAGCCTTTTCATGAACATTGTGGGGACGGGCAAATCGAACGCTACGGCAGCCATACTTTGCTACGGAAAAATCGATTAGGAATTTACTCACGCTTGAGTATATCGCCGGGCTCGCAGTCCAGTAGCGCGCATAATTTATCCAGCGTGTCGAATTTGATTCCCTTCATATGGCCATTGCGAATTTTGGATAACTGGGCTTCAGTGAGGCCAAGTTCCTCCGCCAGCACTTTCGCCCGCATCTTTCGCTCGGCAAGAAGAACATCAATGCGCATAATAATTGCCATTAGAAATAGTTCCCCATTTCTTCTTCATTTTTTCGCGCTTCATTAAGAACATGAGCCACAATGAAAAACAGTACCGGCAGGAACAAATCACCCCAATATTCGCCAACAATTTCGGTATTTCCGGGCTCAAGAACATAAATATTCAGATAACTGGTTTCCACAATGATACGAAGTGCCGTGAACACAAGAAAACAACCAGAAAAAATTTTCAGATGCTGGATAGTTTTCCCTGCAAAATACTGTTTTTGTTCAAAGGCACTAAAAAGCTGCCACAAACGATAAAACCCATAAAGATATATGACACGACTGAAAACAATGAGCATATAGAGAAACCAACCATAATGAGCTTCTTCGTCAGGAGGTGTAATGCCATAACGATGAACCTGTTGACCATCATCTGAAAAAAACTCAAACTTAACTGGCTCACCGAGGCTGTATGTTGCAACAATCACGACCAGAGTTTTGTAGATCAAATAAGCCAGTGTTCCCCATTTTGCCAACCGTATCAATAACACCATTCCGAATAGTCTTTCTTACACTTTTCAAATATTTTCTTGTCATTTTTTGACAATTTTTTGTTGATAACAGATAAATTATATGCCACACACTCGGTCAGCACGAAAGTAAAAAGAGTAATCCAATGACAAATACCAAGATATTCACGACACGCGCATTAACAGTCCCCTCTGTCAATCAACTGAAAACACTGGCCGTGATGGCCCTATCCATGCTGACCGTTGCCTGTGCATCATCGCCAAAACCATTTTTGGGTGACCAATATATTGAACGTAAGTCGGTTACTGCCGAAATTAACGAAGAAACATTTGACGTCAGTTACCTTGTTAATGGTGACCCAAATGGGGTTCGGGTCATTTATGTGCATGGAACGCCTGGTGCTGGACAAGAACAAAATTCATTCCTCTATAATGTACCTTCAGGTATCGAATTTATCTCGGTTGACCGGCTGGGTTTTGGGGAAACCAAACCTTACAAGTCCGTTACGTCCCTTGACGCGCAGGCGGCGGCCTTACTTCCCTTGCTTGAAACTAAAAACGGTATCAAGCCTATCCTAATCGGGCATTCACTCGGCGGACCAGTTGTAACCGCAGCGGCTGCGAACTACCCAGACAAGGTTGGTGCCCTCATTCAAATAGCAAGCGCACTGGACCCCGAGCTTGAAGATGTTTGGACAGCCCAGCACATCGGTAATTTTACCCTTGTTTCCTGGATCATTCCTTCAAGACTGCGTCATGCAAACCGGGAACTGATTGCGCTAGAGGATGAATTGATCGCTTTACAACCTAAACTCAAGGAAATCGAGCAACCTATTACAATCATTCATTCCACTGATGACGAACTCGTTCCGTACGCCAATGTTGCCTATATGGAGAAACATTTTAGCGGCAGCAAATCGCTTAAAACTGTAACACTCAAAGAGAAAAACCATTATATCCCGTGGAATGCTGGCCCTACCGTCCTGACAGAAATCAAAAGCATGGTAGCCACGTTAAAAGAAAATCATCAAGCAACATCACAAGAGCAGGCCTTTAACGAACCATCAGGCGAATGGGAAAGCCTACGCGGCAACATCACCGTCAACATCACGCGCGACACAGACGAGCAGGCATATGTGGTTGATGGCAAACTTACACTAACCCCTGCCCAGAATGCCATTATCAATGGGGATGACAGTGAAGAAGGTCAAGACGACGAAGACACGCAGGATGAACCCATTATTATCAAAAGCCAATCCGCAACGCTTAACAACAATAAGCTCACGATTATTTTCAATGAGAACCTAACATATATCGGGCACTGGAATTCTTATGAGAAAATGTGGAGTGGTGCCGGTTATTTCAATGAAAACGGGCAACTTATGGCGCCCCTCAGGCGAACTGAAGGCCAAAAATCAGGGAACTAGCCGCGAAGCACACGAAGCAAAGCGTTAAAGCCATTACTTAGACTGGACGAAAAAGCTTCAAATTAAAGCTTAATACTGGATAACGGGCCGCAAACTAAAGGCCTGTTATCTAGTCATAATTTACAGTGAATAGTCATTATTGCTACCCAGCCAAAAACACAGACTATTCTTGCTATTCCATATTACTATTTTCAATTTGTTAATGAACTTAAGTCTATCATTTCCTTCGGGAGTATTATAACTCCTCCTTATGGACAGAGTAACCGGAATGACAAGACTAAACCAATTTATCATAATCAGCTTTCTGATATGCTTGGGTGTATTTGCGGCAAATTCACATACCCTTGCGGATAATCCAAAATCACAAGACGCAACCAAGACAACAAAATCTGAGAAGCCCAAGACCGAAGATTTAATGTTGCCTAAGCAATATTATGAATGGGTTTTTATTGGCACCGCCCATCAGGATGATGATATTGCCCCGCGGTTTCATGTAACCTATATTGATGATAAAAGTTTCAAAGCATTCAAGGAAACAGGCGAGTTTCCTGTTGGAACGATCATCCTTCGTGAAACAACACCCTCCCGTTATATCGAAACAGAGGAGCGCACCGGTAACATCATGGGCGACCAAACCATTTCGCGGCTTCATATCAAGGATGAATATGCGGGCGCTGGCACATGGTCATTCTATAGCTGGAAACCAGAAACAGGTCAGGCAACCTACATCGACCGTAAAAAAGCAAATTGCTATAGTTGTCATGAAAAACACGCAGCCCATGATCAGGTCTTTACGCAGTTTTATCCCGTAATGCGAAAAATCCTCCAAGATAGAGGATCAGAACAAACTGGCTCTGGCGAGTAAACTGCCAACTTTCTTTCGATACTATCAATTGAGATTTGCGGTTAGTTGCCATAACTGTTGGCCGCTATTGTTGTATTTTCGCTCAAAAGCAGTGAAGGGCTCTGTGACCTCAAGCGACTTCAGGTTTGCTTTAAAACCAGCCAGCTCAAGGGCACGCCTAAATTCCTCGAGATAGATTTTCCAATTTGATCGCAGTTCAAGCTTCCCCTTAAGCGCTAGAAGGCTTGGAAACACCGGCGCACCGTGCCAGCGCCGTTTTAAATGCTCAGACTTAGGCCATGGGTTTGGGTATAAAATATAGTGTCGGTCCAATACCCATCCGGCGTCAACTGCCATCCGATAAAAATCATTCAGGTCCGCACGAACAAATACCAGATTTTCCGGCATAGCCTCTGCCCGCTCGGTATTCAATCGCTTTTCTGATTTATCAGCACCGATGATCACATGGTTTGGAAACTTATGCGCCAAAGCCCGACTGCTATCCCCTACCCCGCAACAACTATCAAAAATAATTGGTTTTGAACCACGGGTCTGCAACCATTTTTCCACATACTCAAACGCACGTTTGCTGTGATCAGCATAGGGCTTCTGAAACGTTGTGGTTAAATGCTTCTGCACAATCACATCGAGCTTGTCGTGGATGCCATCCTGATTACTCTCAACAATTCTTGAAGGTGTCTGCATGCTGTTACTTATATTTTCATCGGCATCATCGCCGATTTCCCTAAGTGATTTATTGGGCCTTTTAAGCTTGGGCTTTTAATTTTTCAAGCATTTCACCCATTTTAGCATGAACCATATTCACTGCCTTTAGGGGACGCAGCATTACCTTGAATTCTATAATCTTGCCTGCACTGTTCCAGGTAATCATATCAATTCCATTGATCTGGATACCCTCTATCTTTGTTTTAAATTCAAGCACAGCACCCGTGTCAGAGAGATATTCACCTGTATATTCGAAATCCGCGCTACCAAGGACATCACCGGCTGAGGCGAGATAGTCTGTGGTAATCATTTTGCCTTCTTGCGGCGTGTGCACAACAGGCGACAGAAAGACAACATCATCATCCAAAATAGCGTCCAGCCCCGCAGGATTATGGCTTTCCGCCTGTTTGTACCAAGCGTCCAAGCCAGCACGAACATCAACCTTTGAACGATCCACCATTTGTCTCTCCTCCCAATTCAAATTCAGCGCGCCCTAAAGACACGCATATTATTTTTTAATACTAGTCATTAAATATTTCGAGAGCAAAAGAATTATCGCAGCCGGCAACCACACCAGCATCAATTCTGATAGGATAACATCCAAACCGCGCGCAGAGAAAAAACCAGCCCCAATTGGGGAAACTTCAATCGGGGTATAGGGCCAGAAATAGCGGGCAGTATCAAATGGCCAGAAAGCTGCCACCCCCAAGCCACCATTGGTGAATGCATCCAAAAACGGATGACTAAGCGCGCCGATGAACATCATCAGAAAAACCACCCGACGTTTCGCCTGAAAATAGCCACTAAAACCCATGGTGATAAGCCCGAGCACGGCTGCAAAAATAATCGAGTGGGTAAACCCTCTATGGCCAAATTCGGAGGCGTAAGAAATACCGAACCGAAAAGCGATAACATCAGCGTCTGGAATGATTGACGCCAGAGAGGCCCCTACCAACAATCGTTTTGATACGCGTTCTTTCCCTGCCAGCATCCCTGCAACAATGGGAACAATTGGGTGCGTGAAAATTGTTGCCATGGTTCAACAGCGTCCTTCAGGGTCATAAATAAAAATTGCTGCACCCTTGTGCCCGCCGTTTAAGCGGAACCTGAGTGCATTTGGCAGTAAATCATATAACCCAATAAATTCGGCAGGTTTCTTCAAAAAACTGTTAGGTGGTTCTATAATTTCAACCTTATCCCACCCTATGAGCTGGGCGGGCATATACTTTTTATTCTGAAAATACAGACTACATACCGGGGGGTACCCTATCGCTTGAACCTGTTCTGACGCCCCTTCCCATTTTAAAAGATACGTCGCCCGGTGTAATGTTTCAGGGTCCGTATAAATAGTAGCATCCTGATTGGCAGCAACGCGCGCCAGTTGCTTTTCAGCAAAAAGAAAGTTTTTATTCTCAGCCCACAGCCCCAACAGGTTTACAGCCATAATTGCAGTCAAGCACAAATAGGCCGCGCGCTTTTCCTTCCTACCCTGCTGCAAGATATCGCTTAGGAAAAGCGCAGTCACCAAAATCGCTGCGATATTGGTTACCAGAAAATACCGCGGATTTAAGGGTAACAAGTTACCAACACCACCCGCACATAAAAACCACACTGTGCCGAGCCCCGCGATTAACTTACATGCCTTAGCATGCTGACCCGTGTCGTCAGCAATGTCGCGACTAACTGTGTTTTGATCGGGCATATTCTGTTTACGCTTACCCAGTACAAACCACCAAACAACAATCCCCCCTAAAACCCAGAATAAAACGCCAAACTCCTGATTAAAAAGAAGAACCAAAAGGGGATCAATAATCGGATGAATGATCAAATTTCCGGCCAGATCAATACTGCGATCAATCGTACTGTCATGCCCGAACGAACGGGAAAAACGGTATAACGGGTCACCCGAAAACACCCAGAAATATAGCGTTTCCAATCCCCAAATAGTGAAGAAACCAAACGCCATAACAAAATACTGAAGCCGCTTAATACCAACACCCATAGCGAACAGGATGCCATAATAAACAAGCAGGAAAACCGTCGTCTCCCGCGTTAAAAATGCTAGGCCCGCCATCATACCCGAGAGGATAAGCCACCTGACGGTATTCTGTGTTGTCTCTGATGCCTTAATGAAAAACAACAAAGAGGCAAAAACATAAAAGGCTTCGATGATATCAATGGATGCAATGCTGGACTGGGTAACCAGCAAGGGACTTGTAACCATCATCAGCCCGACAAAAATACTTGCCTTATCGCCAGCTCTTCTGCGAAAAAACGAGATCAGAACGATAATGAACGCCACCGCGTAAAAAAGTGTTGGCAAAGCGATTGAAACTTCATTTTCACCAAACACCCACATCATCAAGGCAATCGGTGCCGTTATGATAAACCGAAAGGTCCCATGTTCCCCCAAAAACGGAAACTCGTTTAAAAGGCCGTATGCACCCTTCACGTAAACCGCATCATCGGACGCAGTAAATCCAACCCAGTTTATAATAACCAGCAAAAGAAAAATCGTTAGAAATAGCGTAAAAAGAGATGCTGTTTTGCGGTCTATAAATGTCATGATTAGGCTGACCTATTTTATGATCAGCTTATTTGTTGCAGCGATTTTACCAGATATCGGCCCACAACAAAGCTCATCAATATAACAACCATATCCGCCGCAAGTTTCGCCTGAAAAACAGGCATCTTAATCAGGTCAGCCGTTACATACAAAATACAGGTAGCGAGAAACAGGTTCATGACAATCAGTGCGCTGATAATCCTGCCGCGAATTGGCGTTGGGCTATCATTTGATATCAGAAGTTTTCTAACCAACAAGGCGGCAGCAAACGCCATCAGCTTGCCCCCAAAATTAATCAACAGATAATAATCAACATTCCCGAAGGTAAGCCACGAGAACAAAGCAATATCGAGAAGATATGCAAAAAGAACAAGACCTGCAAAATTGAATTTTGTCATAGCCGTGGTTATGCCTTCTCTAACAGCTAAACTTCTGCCTAATGGTATTACATCGCCTAAACGAGAGTAATAAGAATATTGGAAAAGATCAAAAGAAAACCGAAGGAAACATGTTCCTTCGGCCATTCTTAGATTTTGATCGAATGCTACCTATGCAGCACTCGATAGTGCGATATAGCGCGCCATATGATGGTCGGTATCGCCGAGCATATGATCGAGCATAATGATACGCTTGGCAAAATGCGGCATGCTGAATTCCCAAGTCATACCAATACCGCCGTGCATCTGGATCGCTTCCTCTGCCACCAGACGGCCAACACGGCCAATCAAGTTCTTGGCGGCAGATACCGCTTTTTCACGCTCAAGACGATCACCGTCCAGTGCACCAGCCGCGTTAATCACGATCGAACGGGCTTGCTCAACTTCCATCAGCAGGTCTGCCATACGGTGCTGAAGCGCCTGAAAACGACCAATTGGAACACCGAACTGGTTGCGTGTACGCAGGTAATCAAGCGTCATGTCCTTCACAACTTCCATTGCGCCCAGGGCTTCCGCTGATAAGGCAAGGATACCGCGCGCTGTTGCTTTCTCAATCGCTGCAAAGGCATCGCCCTCGCCGCCCAAGAGCGCACTTGCTTCCACCGCAACATCACGAAGGATAATATCCGCGGCGCCGTAACCATCAACCGTACCATAATCACGGCGGTCAACACCGTCTGCGCCCGCATCAACCATAAATAAGGCAATACCGTCTTCGTCTAAGCGGTCGCCGGAAACCCGAGCGGAAACAATAAGCGTATCCGCACTATCACCGCCTGAGACAACGGATTTATGACCGTTTAGAACCCAGCCATCGCCTGATTTTGTCGCAGTGGTTGTCACATCCGAAAGGCTATAGCGGCTTGTTGGTTCACCGTGTGCAAACGCAAGCGTTTTCGCACCACCAATCACATCATCAAGGATAGCCTTCTGCTCATCGGAACCAAGGTCCGCAACCAAGCCACCGCCGAGCACAGCAGTTCCGAGAAATGGCTCAACAACAATTCCGCGGCCAATTTGCTCAAACACAACCATCAGGTCAAAACCGTGGCCGCCAAAGCCGCCGTCTTCTTCCTTAAACAAGGCGCCAATGATACCAAGTTCAGCCATTTCAGCCCATTTTTCAGCGCTATAGCCTTCGTCAGCACCGGCAATTTTCATGCGTGTTTCAAAGTCATATTGTTCACGCACATACCGCGACAGGGTATTTTCCAGCATGCGGCGGTCTTCGTTATGATTAAAATCCATGTTTTATACTCCCGCCTTATAGTCCGAGGATCATTTTTGAAATGATGTTACGCTGAATCTCGTTAGATCCGCCAAAGATCGATAGTTTTCGGTTATTGAAATAATCCGAAGAAACCGGGTTTGCATACTCTGGGCCAATCGGTGGCTCGTTGTATCCTTCTTCAAGCGCTTCATGCACATATGGCATTGCGTATGGCCCGAGCGCACGACGGGTCAGGTCATTGATTTCCTGACGGATCACCGTACCCTTGATTTTCAGCATCGAGCTTTCAGCCCCCGGTGCACCGCCGCCCTGCACGGCTGCAAGAACGCGAAGATTGGTTGTTTTCATTGCGTCCAGATCAATTTCAACCTCGGCCATACGGCGTGCGAAATACGGATCCTCAATCAATGGCTTACCGTCTAACTGTTGCTCGCGGGCGATGACCTTCAGGTGCTCGAGACCGTTTAGGGACGCACCCACACCTGCGATATTTGTCCGCTCGTACGTGAGAAGATATTTCGCGTAGGTCCAGCCCTTGTTTTCTTCACCCACACGGTTGGAAACCGGAACCTTCACATTATCGAAGAAGACTTCGTTGACTTCATGCTCGCCGTCCAATGTGATAATCGGGCGAACCTCGATACCTGGTGTATCCATATCAATCAGAAGGAAAGAGATACCTTCCTGTGGTTTGCATTCTGTGTCAGTACGTACCAAACAGAAAATCCAGTTGGCGTGCTGACCAAGTGTTGTCCATGTTTTCTGGCCATTAACGATATAATGGTCACCGTCACGAACTGCACGGGTTTTAAGGGATGCGAGGTCAGACCCCGAACCTGGCTCTGAATATCCCTGACACCACCAGTCCGTTCCATCCAGAATACGCGGCAGATAATGTTCGCGTTGTTCTTCTGTTCCGTATTTAATCAACACGGGGCCGAGCATACCAAGGCCAAAGGGAACCGTGCGCGGTGCATTGGCAGCACTACAGGCTTCCTCAAAAATGTGCATCTGCACAGGCGTCCAGCCAGTACCCCCGTATTTTACGGGCCAATGGGTCGCAAGCCACCCCTCAGCATTCAAAATACTGTGCCATTCTTCCATATCCGCCTTCGTCAGGCGAATATTGCCCTTAACCTTATCACTAAGGCGCTGCGGCAATTTATCCTTCAAGAACTGCTTTACCTTGGCTTCAAAGGCATATTCTTCTTCGCTATAGTTTAGGTCCATATCACTTCTCTCACTTATGATGATACGCTATAAAAATTGACTGTTTATCGGCATTTTTACGGATTGCCTTATGTGTTGGATGGTACCTTAGAGAATAGTTATAATGATTTCCATTATTTTTTCACATTCATAAGAAAACTTAACTACAAACGCCCGTTGCACGGCTTGGCACAAACACTCCCAACCTTTCGGGTGCAAAGCTTACTATTATAATTTGCGCTTAAGTTGAAATTATGTCTTAATTAGATGTGTATTTGAGTTTGTATATTTTATTGGGGGCTCCGCTGTAGCAACAAATCGTTCGTTTCATGATTGTGGGCGACAGCTAGTAACCGTTGAGGCCGTATATGCAAATGCATGAACCAAATCCAAGCGCCCGAATTCCTTCCAAAAAAACAAAGCAAACACATCAGGATAAATTCAAACTTTTCTTTGGTGATAATCCTGACCTCTTGAACGCTATTGAGGAAGCGGCTACCGTTATTCAAATTCCAGCGAAAAATATGATCCTTTCGCAGGATGATAAAGGTGACGAGGTATATTATCTCCTGACCGGGACAGCCTATGCTGCCCTTGTTTCCTCAGACGGCGACGAAATCTGGCTGGATACTTTTGATGAAGGGAACTTATTCGGCGAAATGGCGGCTTTTGGTCTCGGCGAACGCAGCGCCAGTATTTTTGCCGCAACGAAGGTCACAGTTGCAAGTTTCAGCGCCGAAACCTTTAAAACCATCATACGCAATTTTGGCGAGGTCGGGATTAAAGTTGCCGAACTTCTTACTGGAAGGGTCAAGCATACAACAATGCGCATGTTTGAATTAACGGCAATGTCAGCAAACGGACGTGTTTATGCGGAATTACTAAGAATGGCAAAGCCAAGTGTTTCAAATCAAATTTTGACAATCGAAAAAATGCCCCCAAAAACAAGGATTGCAGAAAAAATTCATAGTACGCGGGAAACTGTATCCCGCGCCATCAGCGACCTGCAACAGCGGGGCATCATCAAAATCGACGGAAAACGTATTCAGATTATTGCGCCAGAACAGCTGAAGGAATTGATGCTGTAGCATCAAACAAACACAATTCTATAGGACGCGAAGATAAAGGCCTTATGCTGCCACTCCGCCCTTGGCTCGAAGGTTAAAAACTGGTACTTCCTGCGCGCTTTTATGCAATCGAATTGTATGGGACATTTGTTCTGCAATATATTCGCCGGATGCCTGCACCGCAAGCGCACATGCAAAGGGTTCGCTTACATAGATCGACCCAGGGGCCGTAACAGGCTCTATTTTCGCAGCCATCGTTACCTGCGCGCCCTGCACACCCTTTTGCCCTGAAAACGGGTCTTCCATTTCATGGACAGGACCATAATGCCCCCCAATACGCAGCGCCAATCGTTCGGGTAGGCCAATTGCATTAAAATCAATTTTTTGGAAAGCTTCCTGCAGCCTTATCGCTGTGTTTGCCGCAAGCTCAACCGTCTCAAAGGTGAGGAAAAGGCCGTCACCCCACGTATTTAAAAAACTAATCCCGTCACCCGCTTCCCTGCAAACGAGCGCAAGTCGCCTCAAAACATGGTCCATAAAAATCGGGATTTCGCTATCCATCAATCGGCTAAAGCCGCGCACATCCGTAAACAACATGGCCCGCATAGACCGAGCATGCTTCAAGCCCTCTATATTGTCGGAGCCTGTGTTGTCTGGGCTTTTATTTTCCAGACCTGTTTTTTCCGAACAAATATTCTCTACTTGTTTGTTCAGAACGGAAGGGCGCTTACGCTGCATCGGGAAATCAATAACATGCTGATCGTCTGCACTATGCCGCCACATCTCTGCGTCTCGTGCCGTTCCTGCTAAATTTGCCCCTGCTTCCTTGCCGTCCCAGATCAAAAGCTGCTTAACCTTGGTTGCTAAACGTTCGCTTTGCAGAACCGCGAGGCCCATAGCAACCTCACTTGCGAAAGACAAACCAAGATCATCAGGCAATTCATCATCATAGGACGTATACCGAACGGACTTCGCCGCCGAAAGACAGGCATAAAAACGTTCAACCCATTCATCCCCAAATTCAATCACTGACGCTTCGATAAAAAAGGCATTAGGGCACGGTAAAGCAACATGAAGTTCTGCGCCGGACGCCAGAATTTTTTCAGCGATTAGTATATCCGACCCGGCTGCCAAACAGCCAAAAGCAAATCCAATTTTGCTTTCATGAAGAAAATCATCGACAGCATTTTCAATATAACGATGGTCACCAACAGATCCATCACCGGCACCAAACATGTGCCCTGCAAAATGAAGCGCTTTGGGCGGCCTGTATGGGTCCAGCCAATCAAAAGCATTGGTCATATCGACGTGCTCATTTGCGCATAAATCCGGCACCGCGAGGGTAAGCATTTCAAATTGCCGCACTGTTGTTGCATGCGCGGCATAATTATGGGGATCTAGCAGAACCGCATCCAGAAGTGCTGCCTTCGCCATTTTCAGATCACCCAGAATGAAATGCGCTTCTGCGACCGTTGCCATATGATAATAAGCATCCTCCCCCGGTTTTGGCGAATAGGTTCTGGTTTTATCGAGAACTGTTGATGCGATCATTTGCGCCGCAGGTAAATCGCCCGCAACCACATACATGGCGGCTGTATTAATGCCGGAATAGGTTCCTCCGGTTGCTGCAAAGGCCTGATTATATTTTTGCGCCGATTGAAACGCGAGGTCACGGCGAACCATGCCAGATTTCTCTAAAGCGCGGCTTTTTAAAATCCTGCCCCCAAGTGCAATGGTATCTTCATCATCCACAACACTGTCGAGGCCGAGACGGATATATTCCTTCTCAGCCTCATTCAGCGCACCAGCGCGCAAAAGGGACAGAACTGTATTGTTCAAAGATTATTTCCTTGCCGCTAAATGCAGTAAATCAAGGCCGACGGTCTTTGCCATCGCCATTTCCCACACCCGGATCAATGGTGATATTTGTCACCTTATTACCCTGAAGAATTTTCATGAAAATATCGAAAGAGAAAATACAGTGCGGTGTTGTACCCGGTTGGTCAAAATCAGTACAGTTGTCATAAACACCGTACATGATCACACCGTCAGCATCCCGCAGAATCTCAAAGGTTTTTCCAAAGTTTTTGGCAAACTCATCCGGTTGCAGGTCAGCATCAGTTTTGCGAGCCATAAACTCACCCGATGTTCCATCTTTACGAAACCGCCAGTTATTCGCACTATTTGTATCAACCACATAAAGGAAAACCACTGGTCCCTCTGCATACACATCCAAAGGCGAGCCACCCGACGGGATCACTGCATAATATTTACAATAGGTATCATAAATTGCCTGCGCATCTTCGTTCGGCATATTTGCCTTTAATGCTGCAATAATCTCGGCTTTATGCTGACTAATATCATATTGATCCATATCAATATCGAAGCGAACACCCCCACCGGATGCATTCAAGCCAACTTGAACTGTTCTTAAAATAGTTTCGTAAGTCATAAATACCTCAACTTAATAATTAACACGTGATAAAAAGTCTTTTGAAATTCCATTCTCTAATAAATGCATTTTTATTTTCTCCGCCTCATCAATCCGGTTTAATCTTCTCTGCATTTTTTCAATAAGAATTCTTGTTCTGGGATTTAAATTGTCCAGCCTGTTCAAAATACTGGTTCCCCGCTCAAACATTTCAACAACCATCTGATCATTATTTTCAGCAGCAACTCCTGCAAAATAGTATGCATGGCCAAGAATAATCTTTTCATTATCACCAAACGTCGCTTCGCCCTCTAGGTTTTCTAAGCGTGTAATTAACTGGGTAATTTCAACAGATGAACTTGGTTTATTAAGTACGGAAATAATCGCCTTAACCAAATCGAGTGATAGCCTTAAGTTTCGCCCGCGTGGCTTGATATCCTTGTTTTCTAATTTCTTCATCAAAGACTCTACTCTCTCAGATGCATAAATTGCTGTTTCAAAGTCGGAAAACTCTGTCGATATGTATGCAAGATCAAGATAGTAACTAGTTAACTGTTCCAGCCACCTTTGATTACTAAGGTCAAAATTATGAATATCCTCAGCCAATTCAACTGCTTCCAGGATGGAAGTTTTATTGTAGGTATTAAAGAGAATAGCCTCGTAACGGACAGTTTCGATAATGGCATATGCAAGAAAACTTTGAACATTTTTATTGTTAGGTTCCAATCGAAGTAAATCTTCAAAAATTTTCTTTTGAATAGTGCGTTCCGAATAAGCTCTGCCATATGCGCCAAAACGATTAAATGCATCTGCTAACCAAGCATGTTCATTGGCGACCGTGTATCCATAATTTATGTTTTTTTTGTCGCTACTCCAAACCAGATTCGCCAAATCTATCGCATTATTAAAATACTCGATCGCCTGATCTGGCCTATTATAAACATCATAGAACAATACCCCCATATTGCTATTGGCGAACCCGAGTTCCCTTTGCCATTTGATATTATCTGGCTCCAAGGATACCATTTTCTCTGCATATTTCAGATAGGCGCGCCAGTTTTTATCAACCATGGCAATATCGTTGGTATCCCACGCCATCAGGCCCACGTAATAAACGCTTTGGCTATGGTCGAACAGTCGCTCGGGATTATCGGGGTCACGATCTAGCGCGGCTGCCGTTGATTTGGCGGCACGCTCAAACATTTTGAGTGCTTCACTACTATTCCCGAGGCTATTTTGAACTTCACCTAACAACAGGAAAGCACGAGCACTGCGGCCAACGGATGCATCCGGCATATTTTCCAGAATTTGACCACCGTAATAGCCCACAGCTCTTTCCCCAACCGCACCGAGTGCATCCAGTCTGCCAACCGACTTTAATTTGTCATGAAGTTCAGTCAGCATAAATTCAATCAGGCCTTCGGCCTCTCCGCGCTGAAATTCTGCATGGGCTTGCGCCGCAACAGCCACAGCACGCTGTCTTTCTGCTTCACGCCGGGCGGTAACTGCCTCGTTCGTAAGCGCGCTCATTACTATCACAGCTAGTAAACTTAAAGCCGTGACCGCCATCACGATCCGTTGTTTTCTTTTGTAATTTCGCTCGACAATTTCGTCGAGGCCAACCCCGGTCAGTCCTGCGACGATCTTTAGGAAGGCGCGATTTTCACCGTCAGCAAATTTTCTCAGATCAGCTGCAATGGGTTCTGCATGCTCTGACGACAGCATTCCATCGGCACCAATCTTATAACGCAGCGCAGGCGGGAAACACTCGGCTTCAGGGTTATCGCCATTTGACGCAAACGGTTCGCCGTCGATGATAATTGGCAGGACATATTTATCACCGCGAACGCGTTTGAAATCCAGAATTTCTCGGTTAACCCAACGGGATGATGCTGAATTCGGCGAACACAGAACAATCATAAATTCCGATTGCTCGAGTGCCTTACGGATTTCGGTTGTCAGGTCATCAGAGGCCGGTAATTCTTCACGATCGCGAAATATTTTGCCGAGCCGGGCTGGCACATGCCCTATCCTGGTTTCCTTACCAACCAATGACTTGGGTAATTTATAGCGTTCAAGCCATTTGTGAAGCCGCTCACCGATTTTTCTATCCCGGTGACTATAGCTTATGAATGCTTTATAATGATACTGCCCTACCACATACTCTCCCCTGAACAGCCCATCGAGATGGTACATATTTATGATCAGAAGTGTATTTTTTTTGCGCTTTAAATCAAGGCGATAATCAAATAATCGCTTATCAAAAACCCTGCCACCTGTTAGAAAAGCCATATTTCAGGACAAAAGCATTCTAATTGGTCTTATCCTAGCCAAACATTACATTTGAAAGATATAGTCATGCCAACAACACTTCCGCTTAAGGGAATAAAAGTTCTTGACCTCTCCAAGGTACTTGCCGGGCCTTGGTCAACGATGACCCTCGGGGATTTGGGTGCAGAAATCTGGAAGGTTGAACATCCTGTTCGCGGCGATGACACAAGAGCATGGACCCCACCATCCAAAAATGGTGTTTCCACCTATTATATGTGCGCAAACAGAAACAAGCAAAGCCTCGCGGTTGATATGAAAACCGAAGCTGGCCAGAAAATCATTCGTGACCTTGCACGTAAAGCCGATATTATTGTTGAGAACTTCCTTCCAGGCAGCCTGAAACGGATGGGCCTTTCCTATGACGATATCAAGGAAATCAACCCCAATATTGTCTATTGCACCATATCAGGCTACGGCATGACCGGACCTGAGGCTGGTCGCCCCGGTTATGATTTTGTCTTGCAGGCAGAATCGGGTTTTATGGCCATCACTGGCCAACTTGACGGTCCGCCAACAAGGCTGGGCGTTGCGTTTATTGACCTCGTTACCGGCCAGAATGCGACACAGGCAATCCTTGCAGCCCTGATTAACCGGGACAGGTTCGGCGAAGGCGCGCATTTGGATATCGCGCTTTACGACAGCGCCCTGCACCTACTCGCAAACGTGGCTTCTGGATACTTGAATACAGGTGTGGACGCAAAACGATACGGAAACGCGCACCCAACCGTTGTGCCCTATCAGTTGTTTGACACGAAAAACGGGCAAATTGCGCTTGCGGTTGGCAACGACAAGCAATTCAAAAGTATGTGCCTGAATGTCCTTAAGGATGAAAAACTAGCGGCTGATGAGCGCTTTATCAGCAATCACAACCGATCTCTCAACCGATTAGACCTGGCAGAAATCCTAGCAACTGCATTTTTAGGCTGGGAAACTGAAAGTCTATTGGATGCCCTGAACAAGGCTGCCGTTCCGGTTGGTCAGGTTCGAAGTGTGGGTGAGGCCTTCCGTGCTCCAACTGTTGCTGCGCGCAATACGGTGATTTCTTCGCCGCATCCAGATATTGGCGACATCCAAACAGTTAGAAGCCCAATCCGCTTTGCAGGCGACGATACACCCGAATATACCGCCCCTCCCATGGTTGGAGAGCATACACAAGCGATATTGAGCACCGTTTTAAATATGGATACTGCTGAAATCGAGACTTTAAACGCAAGCGGTGCTATCAAAGTGAAATAAGCGTTTAAGGCCAACCGGAAATGGTTGTCAGATAATCATGGAATGCCCGTATTATACTGGCGTGTTCGCAATAGCCAGTATGCTTTAAGAAACTAAAAAAATGATCCCGCGGAACGCTATCGCCCCGCGGGATACATCCCCCAATCAAAGCACCGCATTTATTCGTGACCAAAATAAATGCAGCAAAGTGGAAGATCATAATCGCCAGACCTATCTTCCGCCCCCAATTGTGCACTATCTGTACTCGCCGTCGCCCAGGAATTGTTGATATAGCTTGCTACTCACAACATCCTCATGCTAAGAATACTTAACGTAAACAGAACACTTAATATATTGTCTAAAATACACAAATATTAAGTGTTGTAAATACACAAAGTGAAAAAATGACATATTCTTATGAATATCCGCATCCCGCGGTCACGACAGACATAATTGTATTCACGGTTCAAGACGACACTCTTAAAGTCTTGTTGATCAAAAGAGGTGCAGATCCATTCATTAATAAATGGGCGCTTCCAGGCGGTTTCATTAAAATGGATGAAGACACGTGCGACTGTGCTAAACGCGAACTGGAAGAAGAAACCGGCGTTAAAGATGTTTACCTGGAACAACTTTATACCTTCAGCTCTGTTGACCGCGACCCACGCGAGCGCGTGATTAGCGTGGCCTATTTCACCCTTATTCCGTCTGAAAAAGTCACTCTTAAGCCCGACACGGATGCAGCGGACGCAAAATGGTTCAATATCAATGAATTACCAGCGCTCGCTTTTGATCATGACGAAATCCTTGAAATGGCTGTTAATCGCCTGAGTGCGAAAATGACCTATTCAACGATTGGGCTTCAGTTTATGCCAGAGAAATTTACCTTGTCACGGTTACAAAAAGTATATGAAGCTACCGCTGGAAAACCGCTTGATAAGCGCAATTTTCGCAAGTGGATTCTCTCTCTCGACCTGCTTGAAGAAACCGGGGAGAAGTTCGCTGATGGCCCCCAACGCCCTGCCATGCTTTACAGGGCGAAAGACCCCGCTTCTTATGCCGTTTTTTAACATTCGCCGAATATTCGCCTAATTGCTTAGGCCGTATGCATATTTCTATTTTTATCTCTTTACGGGAACTTAGTTAACTTTTACAAGTATCACTATCAATCGGGGGCATTAGTGATTAACTTCTTAAAACACAATTGGCACAAAACCACCGCGCTTTTACTTTTAGCCGCTGGATTATTTTATGTTGCCTTTGAATTTGATTTCTCAGAGCCGCGACAGCAAGATACCATACCCAACAAAACAGCCAACGTGGACACACAAAGCGCTTATCAACCGCCGCCTGAAAGCGAAAACCGCGATACGTTAGAGCGCATTTTATCCAATTCTCAATATCAAAAAGTTCTACCTAATACTCCCAAGCCACAGAATCAGAAACCTGTTGATTTTCCGAGATGGCTTGCGGTTGCCCTCAAATGGATATTCATAGTCGGCGGTATTGCAGCCATTGCCACCTTTATCTGGTTACTTGTATCCAGCATGACTGGCGGGTACGCTCCCCCGTCTTCTGCAAAGAAAAAAGTCAGCCACAAAGCTGTTCCCAAGCAGGATAAAAATAATGCCGTTTCGTCCCCTGTCAGCCTACAAGACGCAGAAGACATGGCAGCTAAAGGCGATTACGGCGAGGCCATTCATTTAATGCTGCTTGCCCTATTACAGCACCTGTCAAAACTGGATGTTTTACGATTACGCCCATCGCTGACAAGCCGTGAAATCCTGCGGAGTTCAACCTTTAATCAGGAAGCAACACATGCGTTGCAATTTTTGATAGGCGCCGTTGAAAGCTACCTTTTTGCAAAAATCACCATCGACGCCAAGACCTATCAAAACTGCCGCACACAATATGACACGCTGATCAAAGAAGCCAAACATGCAAGGGCTGGTGCTCAGCGCGGAAAGGAAGCGCAGTAATGGCCGCACCGGATAGCCAGCTTTTCAAAAGCAAAACGCTCTTTTGGCTCATTGCGCTTGGATTAGCAGCCACTATCGGGATGGCAGTTACCAGCGTTTTATTGGATGACGCAAAATATTCTGTCACATCAGGCACCAACAGTTTTTCAAAGTCCGCTATCGGCCACGGCGCTATTGCCGACCTATTGGAAAAAAACGGATTTGAAATCCTTAAAAGCCAAGCCAATACAGACAGTAAACTTCTAGGTTCAAAAACGTCCTTGTTTCTGTTGGAACCTCAGGCGATCAAATCCATCGAAGACCATATAAATACACTGACATATTATTCGCCGACATTGTTGGTTCTCCCAAAACGCCGCGGTGTTCCGAACCCGGGAAAGCCTGGCTGGATCCTTACGAGTAATCTCTTAAATCTGAAAACCCCAGAAAAGATTGCGAACTACGTCACTTCAGAAACTGAAATCATTCGACCTGACGAAAACATTGCGAATTGGCAGAATACTTATGACCTGCCGGGCGCCCCGAAAATCAATGATATTCAGCTTATTAAAAACGACAAACTAGACCCTGTTATTTGGAATGAGCATGGTATTCTACTCGGCAAATATACCGCCGAAGACAAAGACTATGGCGACTGGCCGATCTGGATATTATCCGACCCAGACCTACTGCAAAACCATGGTCTCGGTGACGGTTGGAACCTTGATTTTACGCTGCAAATGGTAAGCGACGTTACAGCCTCGGCGGACACGATTGTGATTGATGAGATTATTCATGGCTTCACAATGGACCCGTCGCTCGCTCGCGCTATGTTCTCACAGCCCTTCATTTATGCAACGATCGCAAGTCTCCTTGCCGTATTGGTATTCATGTTTGCAACAACAAGACGTTTTGGTGCAGCGCTTCGACAAGAGAAATCCATACGCGATTCCAAGGCCATATTCCTAAATAATACCGCCCGTATTTTCCGATTGGCAGAGCGCGAAAGAGAAGCCTTAATCAAACTAATCGACGATGGCGGCTTGCAGGTTGCTGAAACGCTGCGAGCACCAGACAATATCGGTCAGGCCAGTTTGATTGACTGGTTGGATGCCCGAAGCCACGCTCGTGGTTGCAGTCTTTCCTACAGCACAATCCGCATCCGCGCGCAAAATGTTCCTGTTGATGATCCGGACCAAAGGGGGCGAATTGTTATTATCGCCCAACAATTTCATGAATGGCGCCACACAATTCTTTCTGGTTCTGTCACAAATTCTGAGCCAGCTAGTGAAGAGGAGAAAAAATGAACACTCTTGAAATTAAAGACATCGCCCATCGGCTGCAATCCAATGTTGCGAAGGCAATTGTCGGACAGCACGAGGCCATTGATCTTTTATTCATTAGTTTGCTATCCGAAGGGCATATCCTTTTCGAGGGCGTACCAGGTGTTGCAAAAACCTTACTCGCACAGTCTTTTGCCTCTAGCATTGATATGCGGTTTGGCCGGATACAGTTTACACCGGACTTAATGCCCGGCGATGTGTTGGGTACAAATATCTATCATTTTGAAACCAGTAAATTTGTGCTGACAAAAGGGCCAATTTTCACCGATATCCTCCTGGCTGACGAGGTCAACAGAACCCCGCCTAAAACGCAGGCCGCCCTTTTGCAGGCCATGCATGAACGCGAGGTTACTATTGACGGTACCCATTATGACTTGGGGGCTGGTTTTATGGTGATAGCGACACAAAACCCGATCGAGCAACAAGGCACCTACCCCTTGCCGGAGGCCCAGCTGGATCGTTTCCTTTTTCAACATATTCTGGACTATCCATCACGCGATGACGAACGCCGGATTCTTGGCTTGCACGGGCACCGCGCGACCATGCCACATGTGCGCGATATGGACTTACAGCCCGTAATTACCCTCGAAACATTAAAGGCAATGCGCAAAACCGTTAGCGAAATCCAGATTTCTACTGAAAATCTTGACTATATCGTTGATTTGGTTCGTGGTTCACGGGAACATCCTTCTGTGCGTGTGGGGGCGTCTCCCCGCTGCGGCGCTATGATGGCGCGTGCTGCACGGGCGTGCGCCGCGATGGAAGGTCGTGACTATGTTGTTCCTGACGACATCAAACGTATCATTCTCCCTGCCCTTTGCCACCGCTTGGTTCTCAGCCCAACCGCCGAGATCGAGGGCATACGCGCGAGCGATGTGGTAAGCCAGTTGATCGAACAAGTTAAAGCACCGCGCTAATAAGGGGAATATTATGCGGCCTTCCATGCGTGCATTCTGGTTGTTTTTAGCGGCAGTTCCAGCCTCTATTTTCATGCTCGCGCTTGCCCCTGCCCTTTTGCCTGTGATTGGTTTTTATATCATCCTTCTGATATTTCTTATGCTTATTGACGGCTTCATGTGCACGCACCCGCGCGAGATTGTTTTCAGCGCGGAAGAACCTTCGCAAATTCCCCTATCGGCCACAGGCATACTAACACTTTCTATGACAAGCGCAGCCGGACAATCCATTCCCGCCGTGGAGGCCAGTATAAAGGTCAACGACATACTGGACCAAAGCGCGCAGGAGCCTGTCATGATCACACCGGAAGACGGCGAAGCTCATATTGATTTAATCCCCAAGTCCAGAGGCACAGCAGAAATAGAAACCTTGTGGTTCCGGTGGTTTGGACCTTTAAAATTAGTGATCAGGCAAACAGAAGAAAACCCTGGATTAACAATACCGATTGTCCCTAACCTTAAACGGATATTCGCGAATATTGATGCGCTGGCGGGCGCTGCGGGAAGTGATTTTGGTGAACGACCCCATCCTCAACAAGGTACGGGGTCAGAGTTCATGAGCCTCAGGGAATATATTCCCGGCATGGACCCCAGAACAGTCGACTGGAAAAGGTCAGCCCGGTACCAGAATCTCTTGACGAAAGAATATGAAGCCGAGAGAAACCATCAGATTATCCTGGCTTTTGATACAGGCCACCTGATGCAGGAACATCTGGATGGCATGACTCGTTTGGATCATAATATTGACGCGGGCCTTGCATTAAGTCACGCAGCCCTAAGAAGCGGTGACAGAGTTGGTCTTTTTGCCTTTGATGAGAAAGTTCACAGTTTGATTAAGCCGGTTGGCGGCGTTCGGTCCTTCACAACATTGCAACATCATATGGCAAGCATGAAGGCAACCAACAAAGAAACAAATTTCACCCTTGCCATGACGCGCCTTGCCGAAGGATTAAACCGTCGAACACTCGTTGTTTTATTTACCGATTTTATCGATACAACAACCGCCGAATTGATGCAGGAAAACATCATTCATATGGCGCGGCATCATCTGGTTGTTTTCATCGCGGCACAGGATCCGTTCCTGCACAAACGAGCCATGCAAACGATAGAGGACACAGATGATATTTCACAGGCAATGACGGCAGGCGAATTATTGAAAGAACGACGTGTGTTATTCAAGAAGCTTCGCAGGCACGGTGTTTTATGCCTAGAGCCCAAAAGCGCCATGATGATTAATGAACTCCTTCGTGAATACCGCAATATTATGGTACGGGAGCTGGTATAATGCAAAGCACCACCGAAAGCCCATCCGCCAGCAGCAAGAGCTATCAATTCCGCTCCGAACGACAAGAAAGCTGGACCAAACTGGAAAGCCTTGTCGGAAAGGCGGAAAAAAAAGGGTTAAAATCCCTGAATGCAGACGAGGTCCTTGAGCTTCCGCATCTTTATCGCGGTGCACTTTCTTCGCTTTCGGTTGCGCGCTCAATATCATTAGACCGTAATGTCGTCATATACCTTGAGGCCCTCAGTGCACGAACCTATTTCCTGCTTTATGGTCAACACCAGAGCACATCAAGGGCTTTCATCGAGTTATTCACCAAAGCCTGGCCGCAGGCGATGCGTTCGATCGGACAAGAACTCTGGTTGGCGACAACCGTTTTCATGCTTGGTTTAATCGCCGCATACTTTTTAGTCGCCAGTGACCCTGATTGGTATTTTTCATTCGTTAATCAAGAGCTTGCGGGTGGCCGGCAACCCGGGGCGGATGTGGAATATTTACGCGGTACCTTATATACAACAGACAAGGAAGCAAACAATCTGGATGTGTTTGCAACGATGCTGTTCACACATAACGCCCGCATTGGAATCATGGCTTTTGCGCTTGGATTTGCTTTGGGCCTTCCCACCCTTTGGCTCTTATTCACAAACGGGGCCATGCTGGGCGCCTTTTTATCACTGTTTGCGTCCAAAGGCCTCTTGTACGAGCTTGGCGGTTGGCTGATCATCCACGGGTCCACAGAAATAAGTGCTATTGTTATTTGCGGGGCAGCGGGCCTTGCCATTTCGCGGCACTATGTTTTTCCCGGCAAGCTATCGCGGATGGAATCGCTTGCCAAACACGGCAAGCAAGCGGCCATCGTTGCCTTTGGCTGTGTCATGATGTTTTTTGCTGCTGGTTTATTGGAGGGCTTTGCCCGTCAGCTTGTGAATGATGATGTCACCCGTTATGTGATTGGACTGACAATTTTCGCCTTATGGGTGCTCTATTTCAGCCTTGGCGGACGATCAGGTGCCCGTGATGAAATGAGTGATGAAACGGGTGACGACACGGCGTCTGTCCGAAAGGATATGGCATGATGAAACCTGAGGCAAACAACTACACAGTTAACAACGGCCGAGCCACCAAAATACGCGAAATCGAAACCCTTGAGGGTGTACCAATTTTGGTCGAACTTGCTGAACGCGGCGACCGGGCGGGTGCCGTTATTATAGACGTGATTATCCTATTTCTTGGTATGATCGTTACAATGTTGGGGGTTGGTCTTTTACTGGGGTCGTTTGATTTCGGCGGGGCTGCATTGATCGCTATTATGTTGATCTTCTTTTTCTTTCGAAATTTCTATTTCATGTTTTTTGAACTTCGCTGGCAAGGGCGCACGCCCGGCAAGAAAAAACTTGGTATTCGGGTGATCGACCGCTTTGGCAAGCCTTTGACATCACAAGCAATCTTTGCCCGAAACATGGTGCGCGAGATCGAAATTTTTATCCCCATGTTGATTTTATTGTCGGGTTCAGGCGTTGGGGCAGCAGATGGGCTGATGCGTTTCTTTGCCTTTGTGTGGGCGGCTATACTGGTTTGCCTACCCATGTTCAACCGTGACAATCTGCGTGCAGGGGATTTAATCGCGGGGACGATTGTGATCAAGGAACCAAAAATCACACTTCTAGAGGATGTAAGTCAAAAAGCACCAAAGACTGCGGATACTCAGGCAAGCCCCTATATCTTCACGGCCAAGCAACTTGGAATTTACGGCGTATACGAATTGCAAACGCTGGAGGAATTGATGCGGGATGATACCAACACCAACGCCGAAAAACGACTTGCCGCGGGCCGCGCTATTATCAAGAAGATAAAATGGTCAGATACGGTAAACAATTCCGAAATGGATGCCTTCCTGTCAGCTTTTTATGCAGCGCTTCGCAAACACCTGGAAGGCGGTTTACTGATGGGCAAACGCAAAGAAAACAAATTTGAAAAATAGCGCACTATTCAAAAATCTGGCGTATACTGTCCTTAGAGTTTACGCCTGCCTCGCCGCTGAGGTGACGATACCATGTCAAAGCAAGGACAGCGGATAAGGAGCTACTCATGCCTGTTATCAACGACGAAAATATGTCGTTTAGCCATTCCGGTTCATCAACATAAAACAAATCCTGCAGATAAAACGCTACCGCCATAGCAATCCCGAACATCATGATAGAAGCAAAAAAGAGCCATCCATATCCTATGATAAGGATATGACTTTTCATCAATGATTGCTTTAACCCCTGCTTCTGCTCATAAAAACAAACAGGCACCACCAGCGATAACCTGATCAACAAAAAGAAGGCAATCAACGTTGATAGTGTTGCTGGTATCATTTTACTGTATTGATCTTCTACCTGATCGAGATACTCGCCAGGTAGGTAAAGGATGATCAGTATTGCCGTCCAAACGGTGACGATAGTCAGCAATTTTTTGCGAGACACGTGAAAAGACTTTCTGGTCAAATACCACATAACCAATACTGCTGTTATGGCTTCGACCAATCCTGAAAAAACAGCGTTAAATACCGGATATGTATATTCCCCGAAAAAACCAGATATACGTGTATTAAGGTACAAAAACTTTTCTAAAATGGGCCAGCCAAATAAATAAGCAATATGCAATGGAACACTCAGCAACAGTATCGGAATAATATTTACCGAGAAGACCTCAAATGTCTCCTTAAGGATGCTTCCTAATTTTATATCATTTTCCATGGATATCTTTTTCTATTCAAAAACGGCTTCAATATCTTGGTTACTGTGCCCCTCCTTGATATAGCGAAGACGCATATATATAACTGCCGACAATGTAGAGACTGCGAAGAAATTGAGCGTAGATTTCAGAATTTCGCTAATCACTACCACCCATTGAGATAGCGTGTAAAAGCTTTCATTATTGGCAGAGAATATCAAATTGATAGGAAGCGATGCTACCCAAAATACGATTATAAGCGTTAAGGTAATTCCTAAGTTTAGAAGGAAAACGTGACCTATATAGCCTTTCGTTAAATCTATGCTCCGCAAAAGTGCAGCCTGAGGAAATTTTTGTTCGTATATATAAACTGGGATTACAACAAATAGTGCAAGATTAAGATAAATACCTGGTAAAACAAAGAATAGCCCCGCAATTACGACGAGGCCTGCGATGAGAAATGACAGTAATGTAATGAAAAGAAAATTAGAGAAAAACCAACTTAGAGTATTTGTCTTTTTTTCTCCTGTCATTTGTTCGAGCGCAATTTTTACAACAAAAGCAGCCATAATATTATGTATCATTATTGATACGAACGAGGTTGCAATCAAAGCTATAATTGTTTGAGTATTAAAACCCGATACATACAAGTTACTCAAGTTCGGGAACAAAAATATTTGAGTAAATGCAGTAATACCTAACATGATAACAAAAAGCACGACCAGTCGGCTAAAACTATCGCTAAATATACCAAAAGCCTCAATAACAAGGTCTTGCATACCAAGCTTAGGATAGTCACTAATAGGAACAGGTTCAGAAGCCTCTTTAGATGATCCTAGATTAGCTTTTTTGACTTTTGCCATTTGAGCTGTGAGGGGGTCTTCCCTCAGAACTGGCTTGTCTATTCTGGTTCCTTTTTTAACGTCATTTAACTTCACCTGCCGCATTTACATCCCCCTAGTTATTTTCTGCAAATAGAAATCTACTGAAAAACCTTTGCAATTTCTGAGGTGTCTGCACCTTCCTTCGATATGCGCAAATTGGTGTAAACAACCGCAACAACCACGGCAAAAAATGAGGTGGAAAATACATAAATCAGCACTTGCGACGCAAAGACCATAATTTCACCGCCAAGGGCCATTCCAATCTGGATCAAAAACGCGACGATAAAGTAAAGAACGCTGGTAATCAGGAATATACCAAACATCTCCCACTTGCGCCCCTTGCTCAGTTCAAAGCTGCGTTTCAATGATTTAAGAACACCCTTTTCTTCAGCAATCAAAACTGGGATTGCAATACTGGCACCTGTCATCAAGGCAACAATGATAATGAAAGAAAGCACCACAATAAAAATGCTTAAAAGACCAATCCCGAACATACTAGAGAGCGCCCCACCCGCAAGAAAAGCAAGAAACATTATGCCCATCATCCCTGCAAACAAAATCAGGGAGATACCAATTGCGCCTGCTATGTTTTCAACACCGCGCTCGAACATAGTAGAAAAATTAATCGACCGCCCAGAACTGAATTCAATTGTCGCCGAGACGATACCAATCTGAATTAAAAAAGCTGTCAGCATGTAGAAAAAAGCACCCGCCAGACTGGCAAGCACCAGTATGGGCGAGATACCAAGGTTGCTGACCCTGTTTGTGTCAAATATTTCGCTATAGGTCAGCCCTGCAAAAACCGCAGTAAGCGGAATAAAAAGAACAAGGGCGAATATCAGAAACTTAAAAAAATTACCAAAATACGCTTTAAAACTCTCACTTAAAACGGTTCCAATCCGAAATGGCTTATTGAAACCATTCATTTTTGAGCCCAATCTATCATTCATTCCCCCTCAGAAATATGCCCGAAATAGGGAAGGAAGCCCCCTTCCCCATAAGTGGTCTAAAACGATCCTTTACTCGAAGACTTTAGCGATCTCAGATGTGTCGACGCCTTCCTTCGATGCTCGTAAATTCGTGTAAATAACAGCAGACACCACTGCAAAGAATGTAGCAGAAACACCGTAGGTAATGACTGAGACGATGATGGCTCCGATTGATCCTGCCATGACACCAACAAAATTTAAAATGAACGAAACAATGAAATAAAGGATAACAATTATAATGAATACACCTAAAATCTGCCACTTATAACCTTTGGTAAGGTCAAAACTCCGGCTCATACTATCAAACACGCCGCGCTGTTCCGCGATCATACAAGGCACCGCAACAGACAAGCCAAGCTGAATGATGATACCGGGGATAATCAACAAAATATATCCAAGCCCTGCCACAAGGCTAACCATTATCCCCACACCAATAAGCGGAAGCAGATATTTTAGCCCAATTGAAATCATTTGACCTAAACTGGCTTGACGTCCAACGCTGCCCTCCACAGTGGCAAAAATAACTGCTCCTTGGACAATGTAAACAATCACTAAAGATGCAATTGAAACTATAATAGTGGCGATAATAACCCCATCAGCAGCACTCGTATTAATCGCCGAAGGATCGGAAGTGAAAATACCAACACCAAAAATAACCGACATAATCGCTACAAATGGAACATAAGCTGCAATTCCAAAAAGAATAAACTTCACCAAGTTCTTAAGATAGACATCAAATGTTTCTGAAATAACATTACCAACTGAAAATTCAGGTAATAAACCATTATCGCTCATTGCATTTCCCCTTAAATTCATACAAATCACCGGGGAAAATGAAACAATGCAGCCCTCCCCCAAGCCCATAAACCATAGTCACACTTGAAGGAGGATTGCAAGATCATAAGTTGGTATTTAACAGCCTATGACTGTTAAAATCTATCGATTTACCCCAAACTCAAAAGGTCGGCGTTTCCGCCTGTTGCAACCGTATTGATCGTTTGAACACGCTCGCCGGCAAAGCGGTGCATATAAAGCGGCCCACCTGCCTTTGGCCCCGTACCCGACAGGCCTTTTCCGCCGAATGGTTGAACGCCGACAACAGCACCAATCATATTACGGTTGATATAGGTATTGCCCGCAAGCGAACGTTTGAAAATATAGTCAGCAACACCCTCGATCCTACTGTGAACACCAAGCGTCAGGCCATAGCCCGTATCCCTCAGTTCGTCTAAGTGCCGATCGAGGTCAGAAGCCGCATATTTGATCACATGCAAAATGGGGCCAAACTGTTCGTCCGCGAGTTCGCCAATGCTTTTAATCTCAAACATATGCGGCATGATGAAACTACCACCCTCTAAGTCATCCGTTTTATCAAGCTTGTAAAGAAGTTTACCCTCGCCTATTAGCTTGTCACAGTGCGCCTGAAGGTTTGACCTTGCTTCCTCGTCGATCACAGGCCCCACGTCTGTGCTAATCGTTGCTGGGTTGCCAACAGTTAACTCATCCATCGCGCCTTTGATCATTTCGATCACGCCGTCAGCGATATCGCTTTGCACATACAATAGCCGAAGCGCAGAACACCGCTGCCCTGCCGAATGGAAGGCAGAGCGAATAACGTCATCCACCACCTGTTCAGGAAGCGCTGTTGAATCCACAAACATCGCGTTCTGACCGCCGGTTTCTGCGATAAACGGGATGATCGGCCCGTCCCGTTCCGCGAGCACACGCGCAATGATTTTCGCTGTAGCAGTTGATCCGGTCATCGCGACCCCACCGATGCGTGGATCGTTCGTGAGCTCCGCGCCAACGGTTTCACCGCGCCCCGGCACAAGGTGCAACACGTCCTTCGGCACACCGCATTCATGCATGATACGCACAGCCTCTGCTGCGACCAAGGGGGTTTGCTCGGCAGGTTTCGCAATCACGCTATTTCCTGCCGCAAGGGCTGCTGCCACCTGCCCCATAAAGATCGCAAGCGGGAAATTCCATGGGCTGATACAAACAAACACACCGCGCCCATGCAGCGAATATAAATTATCTTCCCCTGTTGGCCCCGGTAGTTTTTTCGCACCTTCAAATTCACGTTTTGCCTGATCACCATAATAGCGGCAGAAGTCAACGGCTTCGCGAATTTCTGCAACGCCGTCCGCATAGGTTTTACCGGCTTCGCGGATGAGTAAGCTCATGAACTGATCGAAATTTGCCTCTAACGCATCTGCAACCTTTGCCATGATCTCGCCGCGGCGAACACCGCCCATCGAATCCCATGCCTTTTGCGCGCTTAAGGCAACACCAACCGCTTTTTTCGCTTCGTCAGCGGACGCCTCAAGAATATGCCCAACTTCATCTGCGCGGTTGGCAGGGTTCGTAACAACCTCTGAGGACGCGGATGATTTACCAACACCCCATGCCTTGCCTTTCAGGCTGTTAAGCGAAGCGATAAGCGGTTGCGCAAGGAGACGATCCGTAATATCAAGCCCTTTGGCGTTAAGCCTGCTTTCCCCAAACATGTCTTTGGGAAGCGCAATCGCCGGATGCGCAAACGTTTCAAACCCACTCAGGATTGTGACAGGATCTTCAACAAGTTCATTCACCGCAATTTTATCATCCATGAAACGATTAACGAAAGACGTGTTGGCGCCGTTTTCAAGCAGACGCCGCACCAGATAAGCAAGCAAATCCTTGTGATTGCCAACGGGCGCATAGGTTCGCACATTTGGAATGGTATCAACATCCTTAACGGCGCTATAGAGAAGGTCACCCATACCGTGCAGTCGCTGGAATTCAAAACTTGGCATTCCTGCACTTTTGTCATCCACCGTTTCAGCGATTTCCATAACGGCTGCAATCGTATGAGCATTATGGGTTGCAAACTGCGGATATACCGCATCGCGGTTTTCAAGCGCGCGTTTTGCCGTTGTTATATAGGAAAGATCCGTCGATGCCTTACGGGTAAACACAGGATAACCTTCTAAGCCCATTTCCTGCGCATACTTGATTTCGCTGTCCCAGTAAGCGCCTTTGACCAGACGCACCATCATGCGGCGCCCTGCTGATTTTGAGAGCGCAATTACCCAATCAAGGACCGGCAGCGCGCGCTTGGAATAGCACTGAAGCGCCAGGCCAAGCCCGTTCCAGCCAGCAAGGTCGGGATCAAGGGCAAGATCACGGATAATATCGAGCGAAATATGCAAGCGGTTTGCTTCCTCTGCGTCGATCGTCAGGTGCATGTTCGCGGCCTTGGCGTCGAGCGCGAGCGATTTGATACGCGGGAACAGTTCTTTCATCACGCGCTCATGCTGAATATCTTCGTACCGTGCGTGAAGTGCTGATAATTTCACCGAAATACCATGCCCTGCATATGGGTTAGCAATATCGGTTTCAGCAACGGCCTTAATCGCTGCTGCATATGTTTTATAGTAGTTATCAGCATCCTTATCGGTGCGCGCGCCCTCGCCTAACATATCGAACGAGCACAGCGGCGGCCTCTTAGCCTTTTTCGACAGGCTGGCATCGCGCTTGATGGCTTCTTCTATCGTGCGGCCCAGGACAAACTCCCCGCCCATGATCTTCATCGCCTGATTGATCGCTGTTCTAACGACAGGTTCGCCCATGCGTCCCACAAGCCCCTTCATCCATGACTTGGTGTTTCCTGTTACCTCGGTATCAAGGCCCACAACCTGCCCCGTCAGCATAAGTCCCCATGTGGCTGCGTTTACAAATGTGGAGGAGGACTGACCTTTGTGTGATCCCCAATCACCGCCTTTGATTTTCTCTGCGATCAAACGGTCCGCTGTTTCAGCGTCTGGCACACGAAGCAGTGCTTCAGCAAGGCACATCAAGGCCACGCCTTCCTGATTAGAAAGGCCAAATTCCTGCAAGAATGTATCCAATAGGCCCCTTTCGCTCTCACGCGAGCGCGCAACAGTTACATATTTGCCCGCACGGTTTTTAACACCGTTTCTGGCCGGACTGTTTGCAAACGGATAAGCACCGATCAAATCAGTAACAAGGTTATCCTCAGTTTTATTATAAGCGGCATTAATGTGTGAGCGGTCATCATCAAATGCAATCGTCGATACAGAAAAATCAGCGGCCATTTCGCTAAAACTCCCAAAACAGGTTATTTACGTTGCGCCAATATATTTGATTAAACAGGATATTTGTTGCTATATTTTATAAATTAAAAAACTTTTATCCTGATTTTAGAATTTTTATAGAATATTATAATGAAAGAAAAAGAACCAAAACTTGATGCAATCGACCGACGCATCCTCGCAACACTGCAAAATTCCGGTAGGATTTCAAATGTTGACCTCGCTGATATTGTCGGTTTGTCACCGACGCCGTGCCTTGAACGGGTCAAACGACTTGAGACCGCAGGCTATATCGAGGGATACAGAGCACGCTTAAACCCCGAAAAACTCGGGGTCACGATCCTTGCCTTCATCGAAGTGTCCTTGATTAAAACCAATCCAGATGCCTTTGATGATTTTAAAAATGCCACACGCCGTGTCCCGGAAATTCAGGAATGCCACATGGTTGCTGGTGGCTTCGATTATTTATTAAAGGTACGGGTAAAAAACATGTCGAGCTATCGACGGTTTTTAGGGGAAACGATTTCTACCCTACCCGGCGTTGATCGCACGCATACCTATATGGTGATGGAAGAAGTGAAACGGAATGAGGGACTGGCGTTCTAAGAATGGCTAGGCCTATGTCACTTAAACCGTGTTTCAGATACTGATTCACCTACATGCATGTGCTCAAGCGTTTATTATTTACCAACAACACTAACTGGTGACCTCCAGCCAAGCGGGGCTGAGATACCGCCAGATCTGATTTCACGGTCGACAGCCCGCACATAAGCCACCTCGCGGTAACCATCTCTTTCCAGAGTATCGATAATCTGTTGCGCTTTTTCATACTCTTCAAGCATAAGGAAAATTTGCGCAACATTAGCCTTGATATCCATGCGTTTGGCACCAAGATTCTGATCAAATATTTCTATCGCTTCACGCCAGATTGTGTTGGCTGAGGCGGTTTGCCCCTGCTCTGCCAATATTTGCCCATATGTCAGGTATGCAGAGCTATATACATTAGATATTCTTGCAGCCTTTAAAATATTTGCACTTCGATCTTGATCAAGATTAGCAAGAATATCGTCAAGCATACGAATTGCTGAATTTGCATCACCCCTATCATAAGCAAATAGGGCCTTAAGATAGTTTGCATGATAGTAGGCTGCGATATGATAATTCTTAACATCTGTACCAGTATAGAAACTCGCTATCGAAGCCGAATATTTATCGATTAATCTGGCGGCGGCTTCATACCTTCCATCAGTGATCAGCGTTTCCGCGTAAGCAATGACAACCAGATTTAGCGTGTGTTTCCATAAAGAGTTATTGGGGCGCTCCATCAGCAAATCTTCAAGATGTTTTGCAGATGCTTCATACATTTCGAGCGCAGCCGCTAAGTCCCCTGCAAATCGTTCCGCATGACCAAGGTTTCTCTCTGAACGCGCGGTTACAAAATGTGCATTAACACTGTTTGGGTCATGTTCGCTGTTGCTCTCAAAGGTATCTCTAGATTGCTTAGCATAGGACACCATTTTTGAGATTGGTCCTTTAACGCTATGAACAACGCTCATATTAACATAAGCAGCCCCCAAATGATTTAAGGCCCAATTATGAGCGTCAGGCAATTTTGATGCAGCCAATCTTATCTCAAGGGCTTTACGATAATCACTTTCTGCGGCCTTTATATTCTCGGAATTTTGCAAATGCGCCAAACCGGACACCGTGTAGGAAACGCCAAGTGTTCTAAGCCAATCTTGATTTTTTGGATCTATTTCAAGCAATCTGTGCAGGATTTCTTTTTCAATCTGACTATATCTAACAGCCTGTTCGGGCTCACCTTTCCAGGTAATAGCCAAAGCCATAGAACCATTGCTCTGTGCTTTTAGAAACAAATAATCGGTATTTTTCGGGTGTTTTGATACTAGTTTTTCAGCGATATCAATTGCTTGCTGCTGAATACGTCGATAATCTTGATATTGATCGTAGGAATCTAAAATATGCGCTATTCGGGTGAAGGCCAAGCCTTTTCTGTATAACGCATCGGCCGATTTAATATCCAAACCATCATAATAAGAAAGCAGTCGATCGACTACGCCTTGGATTAAGTCTTCGCGTCCGGTTTTAGGTAGTTCATCAACAAGGATATCAGCAAAATAATCAGCGAATTCCTCGGCTTCCATTTGTTGTTGTTCTGCGCGACGGCCTTCCTTAATTGCCGTCCACGCAAGCCACCCCATAGCGGCTGAAATGCCAACTGAAACTGCAAGCGCCATGCTGATTTGCCGCTGTCGTTTAACAAAATCCCGGCGCACCAGTTCACCAAGATTAACCCCAAGCATTCCCGCGGCAATTTTCAGGTAGGCATTTCGCTTCCCATCACCTTCTGCCCTCGCGTCAGCCGCAAGTGGGTTTGAAGCGGCAGTAGGTAAATCCTTATGAAATTCTGCTGTTTCAAATAATGCAGCTGGAAAACACGCATTCTCTGGAATTGCTTCTGCTTCGGTTAAGGTCAAATTGGAGTGTGAATTAAAAACCCCAGGTTCTCCCTCTGTAATGAGACACAGGATATTTGTATTGCCATTCAGTTTTCTGAATTCACGGATTTCCTCATTCACCATCGCTGACGCGACAGAATTAGGCGAACAAACAACAATCAAATACTCAGCAGAACGAACCGCTTCGAGTATTTTCGCTGTCATATTTTCATGGGCAGGTAATTCTTCGCGGTCACGAAAAATCGGTCGTAAACGACCAACATCCTTGCCTTCCTCGATACGTTTTTTTCGCAGAGCTTTGGGCAGGTGATAGTTTTCCAGCTTTTTATGCAACCACTCAGACCAGATACGATCTTTATGGCTATAGCTGATAAAGGCCTTATACTTAAAATTTCGGTCGTTAGGCACTTAACTATCTACTCACAGACGCTCACTTACACCATATGTGACTATCAATAGCGAACTGTAGAATGTCAACTTTGAATATGATGAATTAACGCTTGTGTTGAACTATCATAATCTTGTGGCAAGTCCACGTCCCCTTTGATAACGCCTTCCAGCTCGGTCGCTAGTTCCTTACCCAATTCAACCCCCATCTGATCATACGGGTTAATGCCCACAAGCATTCCCGCAACAAAGGTTTTATGTTCATAAAACGCAATCAGGTTTCCAAGCGCCCTCGGGGTCAAACGATCAATCAATATGGTTGTTGACGGTCGGTTACCGCGAAAACTTTTGGATGCAGCGAGATGATCAAGCTTTTCGCCTGAAACACCCTTACCCTGTAGTTTTTCCTTTGCCTCGCCAACACTTCGGCCCCGCATCAATGCGGCGGACTGCGCCAGCATATTCGCAAGCAATTTCCGGTGGTGCAGGTCTTCGCCGTGGTCGGCATGTTTGGTTCCGATAAACTCAACAGGCACCAAATGCGTGCCTTGATGCATCAATTGGAAGACCGAGTGCTGACAATCGGTTCCGACCCCGCCCCACAGGATCGGTGATGTTTGCCATGTTACAAATGCACCTTCCTGCGTGCGGTCCTTACCATTGCTTTCGGTTTCCAATTGCTGAAGATAATCAGGCAATAATCCAAGCCTGTCGTCATAGACAAACAAGGCGCGTGTTTGTGCGTTCCAGAAATTTGCGTACCAAACATCAAGGCATGCAGACAAAATAGGAATATTATCCTCGAAAGGTGCTTCAGCGAAATGCTGATCAACGGCGTCTGCGCCCGCTAAAAATTCTTGAAACACATCAGCACCGTACGCAAAAACAACTGGTGCACTGATCGCTGACCAAAGCGAATATCGACCGCCCACCCATTCTGCGAACGGCAGGATATTATCTTCAGGCACTCCGTATTCTTTTGCTTTCTCTGGCGCGGCGGTTACCCCCATCAGATGTGCATTCAGATCAGTCACACCACTGTCTTTCATCCAGCGCTGGACAGTTTCGGCATTTGTAAGAGTTTCAGTTGTTGTGAAGGTTTTGGAGGCTACAATCAATAGTGTGCGGACGGCCTCACAGTTATTCAGCACAGGCATAAGGGCATGCGCGTCAATGTTTGAGACAATATGCACATCAAACGCTGCTTCATTGCTATAACCGAGCGCTTTCATCAAAAGCGCAGGCCCAAGCGAGGACCCGCCAATACCCAGGAAGATGATGTGCTTGAAGGGTTTACCATCCGCCGCCAAAATCTCACCTGCACGGAGCCTGTCTGCAACATCAAACAGCTTTGCCCGCTCATCCTCAACGCGGGCTGCAACGGGTTCACCCATGCTGGCTGGTATCGGGTTTGCGGATCGCAGCGCGGTGTGAAGCGCAGGCCGACTTTCGGAAAAATTCACCACCTCACCGCCTAATAGCTTTGCCCTTAAACCCTCAAGGTCAATTGCATCAGCATAAGCGCCAAAAAGTGCGATTGTTTCTGCCGTTATGTGATTTTTAGAATAATCGACACGCAATGTATCAACCGATTTTGTCAAATCTGAATGGCGATCAGGGTTAGCAGCAAAATGATCAATTAAATTTCGAGATTTCAAGGCCTCAGCATGCCTGCCAAGTACAGCCCATTCACGGTAATCAACGGGTAATTTCATTATTCCAAAACCTCAAAAGCTTAACTGCGATGTAATTATAAATTTATTAGCACCTACAAAAACAGTATTATTGATAATTACTTAAACAATATTTCAGACCATACTATTACATAAATATTTACAGAAAATAAAAAAAGCACTGCGTTGGGAGCGCAGTGCCAAACCTGGTGGGGTTTATAAAGTTCATCAAGGGTGCCTTTTTCAACCTTGGGAGTTTGATCAGGCTTATTATGTATGCTCAAAACAAAACTTCTTCTGGATACAGTTAAAATCCAATCTGAAGAAAAAAGCCGGGCCATTAAGGTCAATAAGGGGCTAGGGTCAGGGTTTGACCTCAAGCGGCCCGGCTGGAATTTGCTTGATAGGGCAGAATAAAAGTAAGGGGTCTCTTATTTTCGGATCAATGCAAATTCAAAACATTTGTTCCGGATCAAGAACACTATCCGGAACTTGTCTCAGCTAGCGTCCAGTGCGGTTATACCTGCGGCTGCGACGTGCTGATCTTGTGCTTGATGTACAACTGGTTAGCTGGGCTTCAGTACCGTTCATCACAACGGCTGCTGGAGAGCTTTGGTGGGTTGAAGCCATAAAATTCGTAAACATTTTTTATCCTCGCTTTTACCAACTGTTTGCGGTCTATGCCGCTTATAAGCTGATGTTTTCATTTGGTTGGCCTGTCGCGTTTTCGCGTATTTTCACCAACCGGGTTTGCTGTCATTCATTGTCGTTGTAGCTGCAATTTATTTTAGGCTTTCTTTTATTTTTAGCCTTGTTGCTTGCTACACCTTTAATGTAGGGCATCCATAAACTAATTCAATAGCGCCTATCTGATTTTTTGCACATCTTATCGCAAACGGCGCCACATTCTGCCTTATTCACGAAATTTGCTGCCGATTATTTTAAATTCCCCGTTCGTGATATCCGCGTTCATGGTATCCGCACCCATGATACCCCTGCGCATGATAAAAGAGAATTGATGCAGACCGGACTTGCGAGCAAGCGCACCGCGGTTTATGGTCAGGGTCAAGAGATGGGGTCTCAGAAATATCTAAAATACTAGATTATTTTCACTTGCATGATGGGAGGGCAAAATCATGCCACAGAAAATACCACACACACTATCACCGCTTACCAAAACGATTAGCCAAACTGTCAAAACACTAACGCTTATTGGCTTGCTTGGTTCAACAACGCTTTTGAGTGCGCCAAGCGCGACCGCATTCGATAATCATGACGGTGCCTGGAAGGTGGATAACCCACCCCTTTCAGTTCAGGGCAAAACTGTTGATATTGATGTCACAAACGGCACCTGGATGAGTTTGGACGTTAGCCCGGATGGTAAATGGATTGTCTTTGATCTACTCGGTGATATTTACCGCATGCCAATCGGCGGCGGCAAGGCCGAAAATATATCAAGCGGTGTCGCATGGGATATGCAACCACGCTTCAGCCCGGACGGCAGCAAAATCGCCTTCACATCCGACCGCGCTGGCGGTGACAATATCTGGACCATGAACATCGATGGTTCTGACATGAAACAAATCACCAAGGAAAGTTTCCGCCTTCTGAATAACCCTACTTGGTCGCCAGACGGTAAATATATCGCGGCGCGCAAGCATTTTACCACCGCGCGGTCACTCGGCACGGGCGAGATATGGATGTATCACATCGATGGTGGCAATGGTGTGCAGGTTGTGAAGCGCCCGAACGCACAGTATCAAAAAGAGCTCGGTGAACCTATGTTCACGCCGGACGGAAGTGCCATTTATTACACCCAGAACGCAACACCCGGAAACACCTTTATCTATGCGCAGGACAGCAACCGTGAAATCTTTCATATTCGCAAGGTTGATCTGAAAACTGGCGAAATTGATAATGTGGTTGGTGGCCCCGGTGGTGCGGTGCGCCCTACCCCTTCACCAGACGGTCAGTATATCGCCTATATCAAGCGGGTGCGCGCACAGTCCAAACTATTCCTGATGAACCTGAAATCCGGCGAAGAGCGCATGATCCATCAAGGCATGGATCAAGACATGCAGGAAACATGGGGCGTACAGGGCATGTACCCAAACATGGATTGGACACCCGATAGCAAATCCATCGTTTTCTGGGCAAAGGGGAAATTAAACCGCATAGATATCACGTCGAATACGGTGACTGATATTCCGTTTGAAGTGAAGGACAGCCGCACAATTTATCCCGCACCAAAGTTTGATGTTGATGTGGCGCCCGATACTTTCAAAACCAAAATGGTCCGTTTTGCTGCCCCTTCACCAGACGGTAAGTCAGTGGTGTTTGAATCGCTCGGCAAACTTTATGTGAAAGGCGAGGACGGCAAAGCCCGCCGCCTCACCAGCCGTGATAAGGATGATGTGTTTGAACTGTTCCCTGTCTGGTCAAAGGACGGTCGCAGTATCTATTATACCACATGGGACGATGAAGAACTTAGCACTGTTCGGCGCGTGAATGTGCGCGGCGGTAAATCGACAATCCTGTCGCGTGAAAAAGGGCATTTTGTTGACCTGTCTTTATCCGCAGACGGTGACACCCTTCTATACCGGAAGCGCACAGGCGGCGGCCTGTTGAACCCAGACTGGGGGCAAAAGCCGGGTATTTACATGATGCCGGCCAAAGGCGGTGTTTCCAAATTTGTGACAGAGCGCGGGAACCAACCCCATTTCGGTGCCGATGGCCGAATTTATGCAATTAGCCGCGCACCAAACAAAACCACCCTGTTTTCTGTGAATAAAAACGGCAATGACCGGCGCGAGATCGCAACCAGCGAACAAGCGACCGACATGATCGTATCCCCTGTCGGGAACTGGGTCACATGGCGTGAAAACTATCAGGTTTTTGTCTCACCGCTACCGACAACCGGGAAAGCCATCAAACTATCGCCCAAAGGCGGTAACCTTCCGGTTAAGCGCCTAAGCCGTGACGGCGGGATTTATCTGGGCTGGTCCGAGGACGGCAAAAGCGTGCACTGGTCGCTTGGCCCGACGATGAAATCTGTTCAGGTTGCTGACGCCTATAATGATGGGTTCAAGGCCCCTGAAGGCGGGGTTGATATTTCAATCACTGCGAACGCGGACAAACCAAGCGGGTTGACCGCGATTGTGGGCGCACGCATTGCAACCATGAACGATAATGATCAAGTCATCGAAAACGGCACGATCCTGATCCGCGATAACCGGATTGAGGCAATAGGGTCCGCGGACAGTGTTGTGATCCCCTCAGACGCGAAAAGGGTGGATGCCAGCGGAAAAACCATCATCCCCGGCATTATTGATATTCATGCCCACGGACCATACGGCACAGGCAATATCGTGCCCAAGCAAAACTGGTCCACGCTTGCGCACCTAGCCCTCGGCGTAACGACCGTTCATGACCCTTCAAGCCGTGCCAACCTAGTGTTCGCCGCGAGTGAATATGCCCGCGCTGGCGTCACATTAGGGCCGCGTATCTATTCAACGGCAGAGATTGTATATGGCGCCAAAACAACGATCTGGGCCCCGATTGACAGCATTGATGATGCCTTGTCCCATATCCGCCGCCTCAAGGCACAGGGCGCCATCAGCGTGAAAAATTATAACCAGCCACGCCGTGACCAGCGCCAGCAGGTTGTGGATGCCGCCCGCCGCGAAGGCATGATGGTGGTCGCGGAAGGTGGGTCCCTTTATCATATGGATATGAATATGGTCGTGGACGGCAACACCAGCATCGAACACACGCTTCCGAACCAGCATATCTACGAGGATGTGCTGGAGTTTTGGCCACAAACCGAGGTTGGCTTTACCCCCACACTTGTTGTTGCCTACGGCGGCGTGCGCGGTGAAGATTATTGGTATGATAATACTGAGGTGTGGAAGCACCCGATCCTATCCAAATTTGTACCACCGCGTATTCTGCAACCCCGTTCTGTCCGCCGCCAACGCGCGCCAGAAGCCGACTACGGTGATGATGAAAACGCGGCACTCGCAAAGCAGCTCGGTGACCGCGGCGTCAGCGTTCATATCGGTGCCCACGGCCAGCGTGAAGGATTAGGATCACACTGGGAGATGTGGAGCTTCGCAAGGGGCGGCATGAGCCCGCTGGAAGCCATAAAAACAGCAACCATCAATCCAGCCAAGCAGTTTGGCATGGCAAAAGATATCGGCTCGCTTGAGGTTGGCAAACTCGCGGATCTAGTGGTTATCGATGGTAACCCGCTAGAAAACATCCGTGAAACCGACAAGGTCGAAAAGGTTATGATCAATGGACGCCTGTTCGACGCCAATACGCTTAATGAGGAAGTGACCGGTGACAGGGTCACGAAGCCATTTTACTGGCACGGCAAGCCGGAAAGCGAAATACGGTAATAATATCATTTACATTAAATTGAAAAAGGGCGGCTCTATGCCGCCCTTATCCGTTTTACTTCAATTTTAGATATTTAACTCAAATATAATTGCTCTTTGGTGGGGTATACGCCAACCGTAACAACATATTCCCGGTTTCTTCATGCATATGCTCATAAAGTTTCTGAAACCCATAACGAAAGTAAAACTGCTGTCCAATGTGGTTCGCCTTAAAAACATCCAACTCAAGGCGGTTTCGCTGATCGGCAGCGTGGTCCATTAATGCCTTGCCGATTTTCTGTCCGTGATATTTGGGATCAAGAAAAATGGCACCAACCTCATCACCCATCAACGAAATAAATCCGATGACTGTGTCACCATGTTGATAAACGGCTGTTTCAGTGTTGGGGATATAAATATCCCTAATATTAGCAATTTCCTTTCGCAGAAACTCTTCAGTCAAAAAAGGATGCGCAAGTTTGCTGGCGGCAAGCCACGCACTGATAAGCTGATTAAAATCAGCGGATTGATAGTCTCTGATCATTGATCAAAAGTCCTCAAGCAATACCGATCACTCTCAAATACTAAGAATGTCAGTTATTTTCTAAACAGGATTTAGGCGCAAAAAAGGGATCGTCAAAATGACCGATCAGGTTTTTTGCAATGGTGTATGCGAAAAGCATACTTTCACTATCAGGACATCAAATCTCTTATTTTTGAACAGGACCAGTAATCACCAACACATATGATTTTGTCAACACTGTTATTACCCTCAACTACCGACCGTCGGCTTTCTGAATTCAGATGCGTGGCCTCACAAAATTAGCATTATTACTCTTAAAAAACCTGCATATTGTCTTTAGAATCCAAACTAAAGTCTCAATTTTACCCCTAAAGTCATAAAAAATGATTCGTAAGTTAGAATGCAATTTAAAGTATCATTATCGATCGTTTAATCTATAGATTAAAATGTGATAAATAGTTTATATATATAGATATTTTCTGTATCTCGCCTGCAACACAAGTGTCACAAATTCACACCCATTGATATTATTCCAATACTTATTGGCGTGCCTAAACTTAGGTTTGGAACAACAATTCTCCCATGCCTTTTGGCACAGTCGTATATGATTAAGGGAGAATGATTAATGTCGTTCATAAGCTCAGGTAAACACAAGCGTAACCTCATGCGAAGCACCTCGCTCCTCGCATGTATGCTTGGCAGCATATCAACAGCAACTATGGCACAGGATGATGCTTCATCGGATGAAGGCGTCGAAGAAGTTGTTGTTACCGGTACACGCATCCGCAACGCAAACTTAACGCAGGCAAGCCCGGTTGCAGTTGTTGACTCGGATACAATCGATCTACGTCAGGTAAACGTTGCAGAGGAATTTTTACGTGAAATTCCTGGCTTCGTTCCAAGTATCAGCGCGCAAGTGAACAATGGTAACGGTGGTTCCACCTTTGTTAACCCGCGCGGCCTTGGCGCAAATCGAAACATCGTTCTCTTAAATGGTACCCGTGTTGTTCCTGCCGGCCTTGCTGGTATTACCAACATTGATGTTATCCCTGTTGCGCTTATTGAACGCACCGAGGTTCTAACGGGCGGTGCAGGCTCGACCTACGGTGCCGACGCGATCACAGGCGTGATTAACTTCATCACAAAACAAGACTTTGAAGGTCTTGATTTCCGTGTATCAGACCAAATCACAGAAGAAGGCGATGGTAATACCTTCCGTGTGGATTTAACAACTGGTGCAAACTTTGACGACGGTCGCGGTAATGCTGTTCTCAGCATTGGCTACACAGACCGTGACGCGGTTACTCAAGGGGCCAGAGACTTTGGTGCCTTCAATATTAATACATCAACAGGAAACCCTGGTGGTTCAAGCACAACTGTTCCGTCCGTGATTGTTGTTCCGGGGACCACAGGCGGTACGCTTCAGATTTCCGAAGACGGCAACTCGCTTGTTCCATTTGATCGCCCATTCAACTTTAACCCGTTTAACCTTTTCCAATTACCTTTGGAACAATTCAGAATTTATGGTTCCGCAAACTATAAAGTGAATGACAGCGTTGAGGTCTTCTCGGAAGCACTTTATGTTCAAAGTACAAACGAAACACGAATTGCACCCTCTGGTACATTCAGAAACGTTTTAACGACGCCGCTTTCCAATCCATTCTTGAATGGTGGTATTCGTAACCAGATTTGTGGCCTCGATACGGATGCGAACACTGCTGGCGTGCAACCGCTCTTTTCACAAGCTGCTTGTGATGCCGCAGCAGTTGCAACTGATCCAAACGATCCAAACTTCCAAACGGTTGATCTTGACTTTGGTCGACGTTTTGTTGAATTCGGAACGCGTAACAACGAACGGACAACCCGCCTGTTCCAGATCAAGGCAGGCGCACGCGGTGACCTTGTTTCTAACCTAACATGGCAGGTTGAAGCTGCTTACGGTGAAAGCACAATCGATTCACAGCAATCAGGCAACGGTATTCTAAGCCGCCTGCAACAGTCTGTATTGTCTACAAGTGCAGATGCCTGTCTGGACCCGTCAAATGGTTGTGTACCGATCAACCTGTTTGGACCAGTTGGTAGCTTAACACCTGACGTTCAACAGTTCCTTGATGTTGGAAACTCTAATGGTACATCAACGGCTCTCGCGTCGATTGTAGGTTTCATTGGCGGTGATCTTGATTTTGGCCTGCCGTCATCCGAACTACCAATAAGCTTCTCGGTTGGTACTGAATTCCGTGACTATAGCGCCTCCACATCATCAGATTTGCTTTCGCAAACACCCGGCGAAGTTTTGGGTAACGGTGCAGCAAACCCTGACTCAAGTGGTTCATATGACGTTTACGAGTTGTTTGCCGAAGCAGTTGTGCCGATTGTAGAAGGCGTAGCCGGTGCTGAGGAACTAACATTGCAACTTGGTGGTCGTTTATCTGACTATTCATCAACTGGCGACGAATATACCTATAAAATTGGTGGTACATGGACACCAGTTAGCGGTGTGCAGTTCCGCGGTAACTACCAACGTGTAACACGTGCGCCAAATATTGGCGAATTGTTTGCGCCGCAAGTAACCGGACTGGATAACTTTGGTGTTGATCCATGTTCTGGTTCCGCTCCGCAGAATAATGCAAATCTTGAGGCTATTTGTTTGGCTCAGGGCGCTCCGGCAACATCAATCGGCGCTATCATCGTTGACCCTGCTGGTCAGGTTAACGTAACCAACGGCGGTAACCCGAACCTAGAAGCAGAAGACGCAGATACATATACTATCGGCGTAATCTGGCAGCCAGAGACGGTTCCTGGTCTCTCTGTAACTGTTGATTATTATAACATCTCGATTACAAACGCGATCACAAACCCAACAGCGTCTGACATTCTTGCCAGCTGTTTTGGTAATGGATTTGCGTCAGGCAACCTTGATATCAGTGGTGCTTCAGCAAATAGCGCAGCCTGTACGTCAATTCGCCGTAATCCGGCAACAGGTAACCTATTTGGTTCAACAGCGACAACAGCTGGTCTACCACAGGTTCTAACGAACCAGGGCCGCCTGGAAACAGACGGTATCGATGTTGCGGTGAACTATAGCTTCGACGCCGGCTTTGGTACAATCTCCAATAGCTTTAACGGTAACTGGACAAACTCAAGTACCTTTAACGCCAATGAGAATGATCCGAATTCGCTTAATCGTGAATGTGTTGGCTTCTTTAGTATCAACTGTAACTTCTCTGGTTCAATCCAGCCTGAGTTCACATTCACTAACAGAACAACATTAACTGTTGACGAATTGGACGTTTCACTTCTATGGCGCTGGATTGACGCAGTGGAAGCTGAGCCACTTGAGCTTGATAGCTTCCTCGGCGCAAACGGCAACGTTGCCCCTGTTGATGATTTCCGTGACGATTTCACACGGATCGGCGGCGAACACTATTTTGACCTGACTGTTCGCTACAATCTTACAGAAAACCTGAACCTGACAGCAGCGGTATTAAACCTGTTTGATAACGACCCTGAGGTTGTTGGTAGCAACGCTGGTACAACTGCGTTCAACACAGGTAACGTATTCCCGTCTACATACGACCCACTCGGAAGACGGTATTCAGTTACGCTTCAGTTCAGCTTCTAAGCTAACGAAAGCATTCCAAATAAAAGGCGGCCACGGCCGCCTTTTTCTATGACTCAATGCCTGAGCCAGATAAATCAACATCTAGCGATTATATCAAACTCATGATCCAAGCGCGTTTATACCCATGCTCTATGCTAACTAGTGGCCTTTGGCTTTAAACCGTATACCAACGTAGGTTCGAACTTCGTTTCCACGTTCAAGGATATGATGCTTGCGCCATGCTGCTTCCTTACCGGCCTCGGTTTGTAATTCCGCTTGCTCCGCGAGCTTCAAAGCAAGTTTCAGGATAGCAAGGCGCTTGTTTGCATGCTGTGACCGCTCTGCCTGCGATACAACCTGCAAGCCTGTTGGCATATGGGTCGCACGCACCGCACTATCGGTTTTATTCACATGCTGCCCGCCTGGTCCCGATGCCTTCATCGTTTGCAGTTTGATATCACGGGTATCCAGTTCAGGCACGGCTTCAGGCATTGGCAATTCATAAACACCAACAAACCAGTTTTTGCGTTTATGATGCGGACGATAAGGGCTTTCGCCGATCCATTTTACGGAACCAGTGACATTACGCGCAAACGTACTAGCCCCGTCGCCCTTGATTTGGATAAGCCTTGATTTCTCAGGCTTATCCTCACCTTCCACTACGCGCCACTTTAGCCCAAAGCTCTCGGCTTCCTTCGATAGTGCGCATGACAAGTGATACACAACCCACTCACACTCGCGCGGACCATCGCCCGCCGATATCAAAAGCCATACTTCAGTTTTTTCCGTCATACGCGCCTCGTTTTATATGTGATGAGCGGTCGGTAACTCGCAATCAATTTAACCAACCCAGCGTCCGCAAGGTCGGTCATAACCTGCTCAATATCCTTATAGGCTTCGGGGGCCTCTTCAAAGATAAGGTCTTTATCTTCACAGATTACCCGACCACCCAGTTTAGTTTGCGTCAGGTCATTCACCTTGTAGCGTTTGGACAGCTTTGCCTTCACCTCGCTACGCTTCCAACGCCGACCAGCACCGTGGGCCAGCGAACACAGGGACATATCCCACGCTGAGCGCACAGGCTGCACCACATAGGTGATTGCACCGCGTGAACCCGGAATAACGACCGCACCCTTATCAGAGGGTGCTGCGCCCTTACGGTGGAGCCAATGCCGTCCATACGGCGTAACGCTATTATGGCAAATATCAAGTACTCTTGTGCCAGATGCATTCAAACAATCGAGGAAACGATCTGCAATAACCTCGCGGTTTACAATTGCCCATTTCACCGCATCATCATGGCGGTTAATATAGGCGCTGAAATCATCCGTTCCCTCATGGAGTGGTTCGCCTGCATATTTGGCTATATGCGAGCGAAGGATCGCTTCACCCAGTCCACGAGACCCACTATGGATCAACAAAGCTGCTTTATCATCAACCAAGCCAAGCCCATCAAACAGAGATTGATCATAGACCTTTTCCAGCTTTTGCAATTCAGCAAAGTGGTTGCCGCCACCGATAGTGCCAAGCGGCGAAAACGCGCCCTCATGCGTGAGCCCTGCCAACTGAAGACGATCTGAAATATTACCAGTCCAAGGTTGCTCTAACCCTGAAAGGTTTTTGACAAAACGATCCAACTTGACCTTACGGTTCAAAATATCCGTTTGCCAAAGCCCCATACCACAGCCGATGTCATTCCCTACTAAATGAGGATAAATAACCTTGCTGCTTTCAAAGGCCGCACCCACGGGTGTGCCCTTGCCAGGATGCAAATCCGGCATACCAACAGCACGTACCATGCCATCAAGTGTTGCCATTTGCTCGAGCTGACGAACGGCTTCCCCTTCGATCCAGCTTGATTTCGAGGCAACAATATGTGTTTTCGTAATATCATTCATCACATAAGCCCCCTATGATTTGGGAACCACATGTCTTCATGAATAGTATGTAGTTTAAATAATCGGTTTCTTTACCGATAAGAATATTTAGGCGGCTTTTACCACCCGAGAAAGAAATGCCCATTGGGTATCATCCATCTTCCAGAAATTAATAAGTAGGGTGATGTCTGTTGAGCTGTTTTGCATGCGACCCTCCTCTTTCTGGTCTGACTGTATATTGATACCCACCCTGTGCATAAGAGCGTGGTTGCCGTGATGGATATACAAAACGGTGTTTCCGCGCAATCAAAAGCAGAGCACATGATAAATCCGTCCAGCAAAAGGATTTTTATTGTTGCAGTTGAGAAACACATCCTTTTTCTCATGCTTAAATTTGATGCCCGACATATCAAACGACAAAGTGATTCGTTTTCTCGAAAATCGCGGCCAATCCTGCTCTATCTAAGGTGCTAGGATTTTCGCTTAGCGCTAGGAAATTGGTTTATCTCTAAAGGTAAATTTTGTAACTCGGTTGCAACACAACCGACACATTCTACTAAGTTTTTCAATGTCATTTACCGATATTTGCGTGAATTAATCCCCCCGACACAACCACAATCCCCAATGCCATCACGGCATAAAATATTTTAAGCTCACAGGGAGGATCATTCGTGTCATTCTACGAATCCAAAAATTATAAATACAATTTGCTAAAAAGTACGTCACTGATAGCATGTATGCTCGGTGCTGTATCTACGGCAACATTGGCACAGGACGATGCAGCAACAGACGATGATGTTGAAGAAGTCGTTGTTACAGGTACACGCCTGAATGTGAATAAAAACCTCACAGCCGCAGCGCCGGTTTTGACGGTTAGCAAAGACGAGATCAACATCCGCGGTAACACACGGATCGAAGATTTTGTAAATATCTTACCACAGGTCTTCGCAGGCCAAGCAGGTGAGGTATCAAATGGTGCTTCCGGTACCGCAACCCTTAACCTTCGCGGACTAGGTGCGCAGCGTACGCTCGTGTTAATCGATGGCAAGCGCCTACCTTACGGTACATCAACGGTTGCAACGCCGAACCTTGTTGCACCAAACCTTGATATCATTCCACCGCAACTCATTGAGCGGGTTGATGTGGTAACAGGCGGTAAATCTGCGGTTTACGGTTCTGATGCGGTTGGCGGTGTTGCCAACTTTATTCTGCGTACCGACTTTGAAGGTATCGAATTTGATGCCCAAGGCGGTTTTTCACAAAATGGAAACGGTGTTGAACTGTTTGACAATGTTCTGCGCGCAGGCGGGCAGCCGGTTCCGGGGTCATCCGTAGACGGTGAAGAACTTAACCTTGCGCTTACAATCGGTGCAAACACCGAAGATGGCCGTGGTAACGCAACAATCTACGCAAGCTATCAGGTTAACGCCGCGATTACACAGGATAATCGCTCGATTTCAGCGTGTGCCCTCGGTGCAAGTGCCGATCCGGTAACCAGCTTTGGCGGATTTGGTTGCGTGGGTTCTGGTAACTTCCGCCTCTTTGGCGGCGCGGGCGGAACGGCATTTCAGGAAGCTGATGGTACAATTACCGATCCACCATTTTCTGGTACACCTTCCAATACCTTTAACTTTGGGCCTTTCAACTTTTTCCAACGCCCAAGCGAACGTTTCCAGATTTATGCACGCGGCCATTATGACCTCACTGAGACCTTAACAGCCTATGCAGATTTCTCGTTCACCAACAACTCGTCTGACGCCCAAATCGCACCAACAGCGTCCTTTGGAACGGGCGCGTTCTCTATCAACTGTGATAACCCGCTTATTCAAGGTGGCTCTGGTCCAGATGGCACAGGAACATCACTCTTCAACCTGTTCGGCTGTAACATTCCAGATGCAGATACAGGCTTGCTACCGGGTGATGTCAGCGGCATTACGGCTTCGCACCGTAACGTAGAAGGTGGCCCGCGTAACTCCTTCCTGAATAACACAGCATGGCGTCTTGTTGGTGGCCTTCGCGGTCAGTTTGCTGACAATTGGGACTTTGAAGTCTTTGGTCAGTTTGCTCGCGCCAATGACGAGAGCGCTCAAACCAACGATTTCATCACATCCAATGTGCAACAGGCTTTCTTCATTGTTGAAGATGCTGATGGCAACCTTGTGTGCCGTGATCAATCTGGCGGCTGTGTGCCTTACAATATCTTCCAGCGCGGTGCGAACGGTGAATCGCTCGTAACCCAGGAAGCCCTTGACTTTATTCAGGGTATTGGCCTCACCAGAGGTATGACCGAGCAGATTGTTGTTGGCGGTAACGTACAAACCAACCTCAGTGAATATGGCATTCAGTCACCATGGAGTGATGCGAATGTTGGTTTGCTTCTTGGCGTTGAGTACCGTGAAGATATCCTCGAATCTGTGCCTGACCAGATCAGCCAGACACCAGGCGGCGGCTTCACAGGCGTTGGTGGTGCAACGCTTCCTGTTTCAGGGTCTATCGACGTTACTGAATTCTTCGGTGAGTTACAGATCCCGATCATTACCGACGCTGATTTCTTCAAGGAATTAACCGTTAGTGGTGAATATCGTTATTCTGATTATGGCACAAACGGTAACGGTGCATCCAATAGCTTCAATACAGATGCATATGGTGTTTCCCTAACTTGGGCGCCGGTTGATGATGTGCGTTTCCGTGCACAGTACCAACGTGCGGTTCGTGCACCAAACGTGATTGAGTTATTCGTTGGCCAAAACCAGGGTCTTGCGAACCTCAATCAGGCTGGCGTAAACGCAAACGGTGTTGGTGTATTTGATCCATGTGCAACAGATGCTCCAATCGCAACAGCGGCACAGTGTGCGAACACAGGCGTGACAGCGGCACAGTTTGGTAACATTCTTGATGTGATCTCTGGTCAAACACAGGTCCTAACAGGTGGTAACCCTGACCTGAGCCCAGAAGTATCAGACACCTATACTGTTGGTGTTGTGATCACACCGGAAGCCGTACCGGGCCTAACGATCTCTGTCGACTATTTCAACATTTCAGTTGATGAAGCGATCTCACAAGGTATTGGTGCGCAGGTTATCCTTGATAACTGTCTTGCAAGCGGCGAAGCTCAGTTCTGTGACCTCGTGCAGCGAAGCCCAACTGGCTCACTCGCATCTGGTGGACCGGGCTTTGGTTTCACAACCACGAACCTCAACATCGCTGAGCTTACGACATCTGGTATCGACTTCCAGGTAAACTACAGCTTTGATCTAGCGGATATTGGTGCTGGTGATATCGGACAACTGCGGTTCGACTATGCTGCAACATACCTCGACACCTTCGATTTCACGCCTTTCCCTGGCGGTGACGTTATCGAATGTGCAGGCTTCTTTGGTAATGCTTGTGGTAACAACCTACAGCCAGTGAACCCTGATTATCGTCACGTTCTTCAGACTTCTTGGGATACTCCTTGGGACTTCTCGACAACTGTGACATGGCGTTATTTTGCGGGTACTGACAACCAATCCGCAACTGCACCAGCTGTGGACCAGCGCCTGAGAACGATCAACTATGTTGACTGGGCTGGTAACTATTCCATTAACGAGAACATCAATTTGCGCGCAGGCATTTTGAACGTCTTCAATTCACAAGCACCGGTTAGCCTATCGTCTGGCCCGCCGCTTGGTAATGGTAATACGTTCCCAACTGTATTTGATACAGGTCGCCAGTTCTTCCTCGCAGTAAACTTCAGCCTCTAACGCGGAGAAGGCTAAATGACATGGAAAAGGCGGCCAATGGTCGCCTTTTTTATTTGCTTCAAACTATTACGCGCCATTTTCCAAACTAAGAAGCCCACATTGAATCTGTGTTCATTCTGAAAACAGAGCAGTTAATTCAATCCGCTTTTGCTAAAATTCACTCGGTTCTTTATCCAAACAAACGAGCATGTTAGGCTCCGGAAATTGACCTTCAAGGAGTCCCTTATGTACCGAGAACTGAAAAATATTCACACAAATTTTCTGCGAACTTTTGCTTTAACAACAGCCTTATTTTCAGGAACTATGATGTCGCAGTCCGCTGTGTCACAGGATTTCAGCAATGTTCAAATTCGCGCTGAAAAATTGACCGACAATGTTTATGTTCTCTTTGGTGCTGGCGGTAATATAGGCGTATCAGCTGGCAAAGACGGTGTTTTTCTGATTGATGATCAGTTTGCCCCTTTAACCGATAAAATCAAAGCTGCGATCGGTGAGTTTAGCGATCAGCCAATCCGTTATGTGGTCAACACGCATTTTCATTTTGATCATTCAGGCGGCAATGAAAACCTTGGCAAGCACGGCGCCGTTATTGTCGCCCATAAAAATGTCCGCTTACGGATGGCGAAAGAACAATTTGTAAAGGCCTTCAACGCCAGAACCCCTGCGCAGCCAGATATCGCGCTTCCGGTAGTGACCTTTCAGGAAGGTGTAACACTGCACCTAAACGGTGACGATGCTGATGTTATTCATGTGAAAAACGCGCACACAGACACCGATAGCATTGTCCATTTCAAGCAAGCCAATGTGATCCATATGGGTGATACCTTCACAACCTCGCCCTATCCGTTCATTGATGTCGATAATGGCGGCGGCATCGACGGCGTGATTGAAGCTGCGAAGCTTGGCCTTTCGCTTGCGGATGACAATACGCAAATCATCCCTGGTCACGGGCCGATGAGCAAAAAAGCGGACCTTGAGGATCATCTGAAGAAACTAACAACAACGCGCGAGATTATTGCCAAATTAAAGTCCGAGGGCATGAGCCTTAGTGAGGTGATTACCGCCAAACCGCTTGCACCCTTTGAAGATACATGGGGCGCACAAAAACCAATCGCAAACTGGACAGACCTTTATGTTGAATGGGTATATCAATCCCTGAAATAAGGTAAAACAGATGCTTTATCGGATCAAAGCTAGCGAATAGCGGGTTCCAGCGACCGCATTGGGCTTCCAATCCTGCCTTCAATGCGGTCCTTATCGTTAACTATTTTTTGCCGCAAAAACCGCACAAAAGTTTTCACCCGTTCATTCCGCCGTATAGTCTTGTGCGATAAAAGCCATATCTGAAGATGCCATTCCTTTCGTGGTGCACGCAGACAGACAAAATTTTCATCGTTTGCAATACCATAACACGCAAGGAACGACACACCGATACCGGCGCGAACGGCCTGTACCAAACCATGCGCAGTGTTCACACGCATGACGACTTTCGGTGAAATATTCAGCGCCTTGAGCCAATCGTCGCTCCAGCCATCACTGAACATGACCCATGGCAAGTCCTCCAGGGGTGCGGTCGCAGGATGCTGGTTAAGCAATTCTGTTGAGCAAAATATACCGAAAGCATGGTCCGCCAGATGATAGCCGACATAATCATCAGGGGGTGCGTTGGTGGCACGCAGAACCACATCTGCGTCACCGCGGTCCAAATTGACCATATTCTGATTAAGTCTGAGGTCAATTTCTATTTGTGGGTAAAGCTTTGAAAATTCACCCAGATACTTCAACAGGTTAAAGGCCGTGGCATCAATCGTTTCGAAACAGATTTTACCTGCCATATCAGCGGCATTTTGCGTTGTGTTTTTTACTGTCAACGCTGCAGAGGCCATTTCCTGCGCCTGTGCAAAAATAGATATACCAATATCTGTCAGGGTAATACCGGCCGTAGACCTGTGAAGCAAGGTCACCTTCAGGTCATCCTCAAGCTTGGTTATGCGCCGTGATAGCGATGTGTGGCTCATACTAAGCTCTTCCGAAGCCTTTAAGAAAGAGCCACAGCGAACACATACTTCTAATATTCTTAGGTCATCCCAATTCATGATGTGCATATTTGCACATATTGTGTGCGCTGTCAGGCCTTCTTTTTCCCCTTCTGCATCCTTTATGAAAACGAGGTCAACCATCTCATTCTAACCCCTTCATCAACGGCAAGAGGTTTCAAAGCCCATGATGAAAATGCACGCAGAAAGGAAGACAGCGATGAAACGATACATGAGATTTATGATGGCAAAATTTATGATGACAAAATCTATGATGGTGCTGGCGTTTACTATATTCGCGCTACATGCCCACGCACAAGAGGATACAAAAAAGACCTACACATTCAAGAAAGGTCACGTTGTTGACTTTCTACTTTTGAAACAAAAAGCAAACTCAGGCAAAGCCCTTAATGAATATGCCCGCGCCGCCATCGCAGAAGCAAGGGCATTGGGTTACAAAGGAAACGGTGGCTTCACTATTGCCCGCAATCCTATACAAAGCAATATCCATCCCGACAGTCTGATATTCGGTAGCTGGCCAGGGAATTTCAAGGACCGTGAAACGGCGCTAAAAACCCTGCTGGCCGCTGTTCCCGATCTATATTCCAAGCGCCTTGATGTCTGGTCTTCATTTTTTATGACCAATTACGAAATCAAAGAAGACATCAGTTTTGACGTTGACCGTAACAAGATACAGGTTTTGACATCTTATTGGAAAAAGGACGATCAGAAATTTATGCTGTTCAAAGAGAGCTTTTTGAAAAAGATAGATCAATATGGCGGTGTGATGAAATTAAACCTAACCGATGCCCGTTCACCCTATGGGTATGATTACACACCTGATTTCACCACTCTGGTTGAGTGGGACAGCCAGGCTGATTTTGATGCATTCCTGAAATCAAGTCTCTTGATGGACACAAGCGGCGTAAAACAAGTCAATCAATTTTACCTGACACCGCCAAAACCAAAAACATGAAACCAAACTCAAAATCACAAAGTAAGGCGATCTAAGTGTCCCGCCCTAACAGTTAATCCCTTAAACAAAAAGAGCGCCCAAGGGCGCTCTTTCCGTGATTGCTTGGTTATCAGGAGGAGGATTAACCAAGAATAAAGTCTGTTGCACTCAGATCATCAAGCTGGGTGTTATTAAGTGTGATGCTTGTATTGGCATCAAGCGTAATAATAACGTTGTTTCCAACTTGCTCACTGATGGCTTCAAGGGCTGCAAAGTTCGCAATATCGAATGCATCAAGGTCGATAACATCGATACCTTCACGGAAGTCACGAACTGTGTCGTTGCCGGCATTAAGGTCGAAGACAAAGACATCAGCACCGCCGTTACCAAACAACTGATCATTGCCTGTTCCGCCGTTGATTGTGTCATCGCCGTTTCCGCCGCGAATAATGTCGTTGTCCGCGCCGCCATCAACAGTGTCGTTGCCGTTTCCAGCGAAGATCACATCGATACCGGCGTCACCGTTAACAACATCGTTTCCAACACCGCCGAAAATACGGTCATCACCAGCACCACCAGACACTACATCGTCTCCGAGGCTTGCAAAGATCTGATCATCGCCGTCGCCGCCGTCAAGCGTGTCATTACCAAGGCTTGCGAAGATTGTATCGTCGTCAGAACCAGCGTCGACATTATCGTTACCAGAGCCAGCAAAGATATTATCATTACCAGAACCACCAGTTACGACATCATTGCCAGAACCAACAAAGACAGTATCATTACCGCTATCGGCAGAAACCGTATCGTTGCCTGATCCCGCAAACACAAGGTCGTTTCCAGAACCCGCTGATACGCTATCATCACCGGAGCCCGCGAATACAAGGTCATTCCCTGCACCAGCGTCAACAGTATCATCACCAGCGCGCGCACCGAGTGTGTCGTTACCATCATTACCAGTTAGAGCATTGTCTTCGTTATCACCAACCAAACGGTCATTGGCATTTGTACCTTCCAAAGCTTCAAAGTTAGTGAAGGTTTCATTGATTGTAACGTTCGCGTTTGGTGAGTAGGTCGCTGTGCCAGTAGCAAGGCTTGCTGTTACACCCACACCGATGTTGGCAAAGCTGTTGGTATCAAAACCATCACCACCATCGAGTGTGTCGGTACCGCCGCCGCCAAGGATCGTGTCATCACCGCCGAGGCCGTTGATCACGTTTCCAGCTGCGCCGTTAGCAGTAATGCTGTCACCGTCGTTTGAGCCATTGATATTCTCAATCGATGTTAGTGTATCCGTGTCAGTGAACTCGTTGAACACGTCGCCGTCTTCAGTAGCACCTGTTACGTCACCGCCTGCATCCTGAACAACGTCAAGAATAACCGGGCCGTTCACGCCTGCTGGCGCATTGTGAAGGTGAATTGAGCTTACACCCGCTACTGGAAGAAGTTCTGATGGTGCGATACCGTTCACGTCCAGATCAACGCTGTATGTGGCGTTTCCTTCTGCGTCCACAACGATTGTTACCGTTGCCGAACCCGTTGCTTCACTATCAGAAGCATCATTTGGTTCCTGCGCCGCGTCAAGGACAGCAGAGAGAACGATTGTGCGAACACCGTCAACTGTTTCGTCGCTAACAATAGTGTCCAGTTGACCGCGAATTTCGCCGCCTGGGAACTCTGTTGTATGGATATTGAAATAGAGGTTACCTGCAAGCGCTTCAGTAACGAACGCAGCGTCATCTGCAATTGCAGCAGTGTTTAAACTATCAACCGCAACATCGTCGAACGATACGTTAAAGCCTGTGTCACGAGTTGCTGTTCCGTTTCCGTCCGCATCGATAACAACTGTTACCGGAACATCAAGGTCAGAGAAATTGACTGTGTCGGAACCGCCGTTACCATTGAGAACGTTGTTGCTAGCGTCGCCAGTGAATACATCATCACTTTGGCTACCAGTAATATTCTCAAAGCCAGACAGTACGTTGTTACCCGCACCGCCAGTCGCCGCGATAACAGCGTCTGTTTCACCCGCAACGATTGATGCAAACTCGCTTGCGCTTACCTGTGCACTTAGGTCTACAACTACACCGCTCGGCGCCGCAGAGAAGAGAACAGTATCGACGCCTTCGCCGCCAGATAGGAAGTCATCACCAGCAAAACCGTGGATCACGTCATTACCATCACCAGCGTCAAGCACGTTGACTTCGTTGTTACCAAATAGTCCATCGTTGAAATCTGTACCGATAACGTTTTCAACATCTGTGATTGAGAGGTCACCAATTTGCTGGCCGTTTGCCGCCGGTGGAGCGTCAAGGATTGCGCCTTCTTGGCTTGGCGTTCCGTTTGGTCCTGCTGAGTTTACATCAAGATCAACAATCACACCTGTGAACGCGCCGCCTGTTACGTTTTCTTCTGCTACATTAGAGAAATCAACAGTATCGATACCTTCACCGCCGTCGATTACATCCTGTGCGTCCGAAACAAGCGTGTCGTTTCCTGCGCCGCCTGAAAGCGTATCAGCACCGCCATTACCATTCAGAAGGTTTGCATTTTCATCGCCAGTAATGTCATCATCGCTTTGGCTACCAACAACGTTTTCAAAGCCTGAAAGCACATTATTGCCCGCGCCGCCTGTTGCAGCAACTACTGCGTCTGCACTGCCTGCAACAATTGATGCAAATTCGCTTGCGCTTACCTGCGCACTTAGGTCAACAACAACCGCATTTGGTGCTGCAGAGAAGAGAACAGTATCAATACCCGCGCCGCCAGATAGGAAATCATCGCCAGCGAAACCGTGGATGATATCGTTGCCAGCACCAGCCTCGAGAACGTTAACTTCGTTATTACCAAACAGTCCATCGTTGAAATCTGTACCGATAACGTTTTCAACGTCTGTGATCGTCAGGTTGCCAATTTGCTGACCACCTGCCGCAGGAGGGGCATTAAGGATTGCGCCTTCTTGGCTTGGTGTTCCGTTTGGTCCTGCTGAGTTAACATCAAGATCAACAATCACACCTGTGAACGCGCCGCCAGTTACGTTTTCTTCCGCAACATCAGAGAAATCAGCCGTATCAATGCCTTCACCGCCATCGAGCACATCCTGCGCGTCTGAAACAAGCGTATCATTACCTGCTGCACCTGAAAGCGTATCAGCACCGTCACCGCCAATCAGAAGGTTTGCATTTTCGTCACCAGAAAGGTTATCAGCTTGGGCTGTGCCTTCCAAAGCTTCGAAGTTTGTAAATGTTTCGTTGATTGTAACGTTTGCGTTCGGTGAATATGTTGCTGTGCCGTCAGCCAAACTTGCTGTTACAGCTACACCGATGTTGGCAAAGCTATTAATATCGAAACCAGCACCGCCATCGAGTGTGTCGGTTCCGCCGCCACCAAGGATCGTGTCATCGCCGTCAAGGCCATTGATCACGTTTCCAGCTGCGCCGTTTGCAGTAATGCTGTCGCCGTCATTCGAACCAATGATGTTTTCAATTGAAATAAGCGTATCCGTGTCAGTGAACTCGTTAAACACGTCACCGTCTTCTGTAGCACCTGTTACGTCACCGCCTGCATCCTGAACAACGTCAAGAATAACCGGGCCGTTCACGCCTGCTGGCGCATTGTGAAGGTGAATTGAGCTTACACCCGCTACTGGAAGAAGTTCTGATGGTGCGATACCGTTCACATCCAGATCAACGCTGTATGTTGCATTGCCTTCTGCGTCCACAACGATTGTTACCGTTGCCGAACCCGTTGCTTCGCTATCAGAAGCGTCATTTGGTTCCTGCGCCGCGTCAAGGACAGCAGAGAGAACAATTGTGCGAACACCGTCAACTGTTTCGTCGCTAACAACCGTGTCCAATTGACCGCGAATTTCGCCGCCTGGGAACTCTGTTGTATGGATATTGAAATAGAGGTTACCTGCAAGTGCTTCAGTAACGAACGCAGCGTCATCAGCAATTGCAGCAGTGTTCAAGCTATCAACCGCAACATCGTCGAACGATACGTTGAAGCCTGTGTCACGAGTTGCTGTTCCGTTACCGTCAGCATCGATAACAACTGTTACCGGAACGTCAATATCAGAGAAATCCGCAGTATCGGAACCAAGACCACCATCTAATGTATCGTTGCCAGCACCGCCTGTAAGGATGTTATCGTTATCATCACCAGTCAGGCTATCTGCAACGCGTGTACCTTCCAAATTCTCGAAGTTTGTAAATGTTTCGTTGATTGTAACGTTTGCGTTCGGTGAATAAGTTGCTGTGCCATCCGCGAGGCTTGCTGTTACACCCACGCCGATGTTAGCAAAGCTGTTGGTGTCGTTACCAGCGCCGCCGTCAAGTGTGTCGGTTCCGCCGCCGCCAAGGATTGTGTCATCGCCGTCAAGGCCGTTGATTTCGTTTCCTGCTGCACCGTTCGCTGTGATTAAATCACCATCGTTAGAACCGATGATGTTATCGATGGAAACTAAAGTATCTGTGTCAGTGAACTCGTTAAACACATCACCGTCTACTGTCGCACCTGTTACGTCACCACCTGCATCCTGAACAACGTCAAGAATAACCGGGCCGTTCACGCCTGCTGGCGCATTGTGAAGGTGAATTGAGCTTACACCCGCTACCGGAAGAAGTTCAGATGGCGCGATACCGTTCACATCCAGATCAACGCTGTATGTGGCGTTTCCTTCTGCGTCCACAACGATTGTTACCGTTGCCGAACCTGTTGCTTCACTATCAGAAGCGTTGTTTGGTTCCTGCGCCGCGTCAAGGACAGCAGAGAGAACGATTGTGCGAACACCGTCAACTGTTTCGTCGCTTACAACCGTGTCCAGTTGACCGCGAATTTCGCCGCCCGGGAACTCTGTTGTATGGATATTGAAATAGAGGTTACCTGCAAGGGCCTCTGTAACGAACGCAGCGTCATCTGCGATCGCTGCCGTGTTCAAGCTATCAACCGCAACATCGTCGAACGATACGTTGAAGCCTGTGTCACGAGTTGCTGTTCCGTTTCCGTCCGCATCGATAACAACTGTTACCGGAACGTCTATATCAGCGAAACTCGCTGTATTATTGGCCTCTGTGCCTGAGAAGATATTATCATTTTCATCGCCTGTGATAACACCTGTGATTGGATCTATTGTCGTCGTCATAAATGTGCCCTTGATACTCGTTAAACTCAATTCTAAATGAACGGCCCTTCCCCCCGAAGAGCGCACGGCACATAAACGCAAGTATGATTAACTGAAAATTAAGCATGTTGGCAGATTTCATTTAGGTAGATTTACGATACAAAACGAGCAAGAATTCCGACTATATATTAATGATATTATATTATATATTTCAGTATCTTACCTGATGCGCACCCCACTTAATCCATTGCCCTCAAGTTCAGAAATCGCTGAAAAATAAATCCCCAACAGGCTGGGTCACGGGCATTTTTCAATCCTGAAAATAAACAACCGTTCAGAAAACTCGCAGGGTTTACCAGCATGGTCTGACTCATTCTTGGGGCTTTTCACCAAGCAATTTTACCGATATCAGTATGGAGAACAGGTAAATTCAGGGCATGATAATCATGACGTTTTTAGACAATGTGCACCGATTTCGCGGGATTGCAATTTTCTGCATTGTCGCCGCTCATTCCTTGCACAATTTCAATTGGCCAGAAGGTAGCCTCATACTGACTATGATTGATAGCCTGATGAACCAGTCCTCAGTCTGGTTTTTCTTTATCGCCGGCTATTTGTTCCAGCATCTATCGAAAGGGTATGAAACCAAACGCTACTTCAAAACCAAAATCAGGAATGTCATTACTCCCTACCTGATCGTTTCCATTCCCGCCCTTATCGCGAGTTTGACCTTCTTTGATCAATCAATGCCAGACGGATTTAGCGACTATTCTTTACCCATCCAAATCGGCTTGTTTTTAATAAGCGGGCAACATCTGGCACCCTTTTGGTTTGTGCCAACAATCGCGCTGTTATATCTATTGGCACCACTGTTGATCAAAAGCGACAGGCTTGGCTGGCCGTATTATAGCCTGATCGTCTTGATCCCGTTGTCGTTCTATCTGGGGCGCGATGGTGTTTTAATTCACTTCGGCCTTAACGGATACTTTGGCGCCCTTAGTAAAGCGATGTATCTGTTCCCCGCTTATTATTTTGGTATGTTCTGTTCCCATCACAGGGAAACTATCACCGCGCTTACCAATCGCGCTCAAATTCCACTATTATTACTCGCTGTACTTGCCTATGCCCTAACCGCTTTGGGCGCAATTCCAGAATTAAGCCCAATCTTTATCTTCAAACTATCAACGGCCCTATTGCTTTTGGTCTGGATCAATAAAATCCATTTCCCAAGGTTCAGCCATATTGATTTGGTCGCAGATCTTAGTTTTGGGATTTTCTTTGTGCACGGGTATTTTCTTGCCGCCACCAAACTAGTGCTGAGTTACGCAGGCACAGCAAGCGGTATGTTACCGGCGTCACTTCCCTTGTATCTTGCCTTCACGGTGATGGTTACAATTCTATCCGTACTGTCGTTAGTGCTCGTCAAAAGGCTTACAGGCAAAAGCAGCCGCTTGATCATCGGATGTTAGGATTTAAAACTTCTGATACGGGCAACCTAGACGCTCAAACCGGATATTTCTCATCCATATAGGCAAGGCCCGCACGGATAAGTTCCTCAAGCACAGCCATATCAACATCAGCAAGCTTGTTGATATAAAGGCAAGACTTCCCAATTTTATGCTTGCCGAGGCGCGATAATATTTCGCTGTAATCCTGATACCCAGGCATAATATAAATAGTAAGCGCGGTTTTACGCGGCGAAAATCCGGTCCGCAAAAAATCACCTTCGCGGCCACTATCATATTTATAATGATATTCACCAAACCCAATGATGCTACCGCCCCACAGTTTGGGTTCATAGCCTGTGATATCACACATGAGCGTGAGTATGGTTTGCGCATCAACGCGCCGTGTTTCATTCTCTACGGACGCAATGTAGGCCGTAACATCACCGTCGTTAACAACGGTTTTATTCTGGTTTTTCCCATTATTTTTATTGTCAGTGTTTTTACTGGTCGCCTTCCCCATCAAATAACTCCCCGTTATGCGGTGCATCAGCACCAATCAGCTTCAGCGCTTCGCTTTCCTCGATTTCCTCAACCCCCTTTAAGGCCCTAAGCATAACACGTTTTCGCCGATCGAGCGTTTCCACATGATTAAGGGCGGCATTGAGGCTTTTGCCCATCTTATCGATCTGATCACCAAAGCGGCCAAACTCAAGCTTAACTGCGCCCAAAACTTCCCAAACCTCGCTTGCGCGTTCCTGTAATACAAGCTGGCGGAACCCCATGCGGAAGGTGGACAATAGAACCTGAAAATTTGTGGGCCCAGCCACCGTTACCTTCAGATCACGTTGTAGGCTTTCAAACAATCCGGGGCGGCGAAGCACCTCGGCATACAGGCCTTCGGTCGGCAAAAACAGGATCGCCCAGTCGGTCGTATGTGGCGGGTTAATGTATTTATCAGACACATCTTTTGCAAAGCGCCGGATCGAACGTTCCAGCGATTTTGAGGCGGCTTCGATACCATCCGCATCGCCCACTTCAACAGCGCCGAGCAAACGCTCGTAATCTTCGGTTGGGAACTTGGCGTCCACAGGTAAATATACGGGCCGATCACCGTCCACACCGGGCACACGAATGCCAAACTCAACGCGTTCACCGCCTGATTTTTTACCAGCGTCATAATTCGGGATAAACTGATCAGGGGTCAGGAAATCCTCAATCAACAGGCCAAGCTGTACCTCGCCGAATGTGCCGCGTGATTTAACGTTCGTCAGCACGCGCTTCAAATCACCAACACCGGTCGCAAGATTTTGCATCTCGCCCAAACCTTTATGCACAGCCTCAAGGCGCTCGGACACGGTTTTGAAACTCTCAGTCAAGCGTTTTTCGAGGGTGGTTTGAAGCTTCTCATCAACGGTTTTGCGCATTTCTTCCAGCTTTTGGCTGTTCTCCAGGCGCAATTCCTTCATCTTCTCGTCCAGTTTGTCCCTGAACTCGCCCTGCCCTTTTGCCTGCTCTGCGCCCAGTTTTCTAACCACTTCCGAAAGCACCAGCATTTCCTGCTTTAGTTCCTCGCGGTTATGGCGCATTTCCTTTGCAAAGGCATCACGGGTGATTTGCTCACGCTCAACACCCTCGCGGCGGATCGCATCCAATCTTTCTTCCGTTCGAACGGCATGGGCTTCAGACCTGAGTGCATGCGCTTCCGCGCGCTCGCGTGCGGCGTTGTCTTCCGCGACTTTGTCAGGGTCAATCATTTGCTCAGCGCGGACATCAACAATCATTTTATGGAGCTTCGATAGCCCAACCATGACCATAATCAACAGAACAATCGTCACACCGATTAGAATTTCAGCAGAATAATTCAGGATATCCAAAGAAAAGCTCCATATAGCAAGTAATGCCATCATATAATCACATCAAATCGCGGCGTCATATAATGGCATCTGATTTCACTTTTGTTAGCATTTTGTTCTATCCTTCTACAAGGAATTTCGAGCATGATCAGTCGCCGCCCATAAATATTGCCGCACACCGTATCAAACCCTTGACCACAATACCGCTGGAAGGGCATGATCGCCGAAATTCGTCAGAGTGCTTGGTGAATACGCAAACCAACCGACGACAAGAAAGATACAGGAAACACGACAGGAAATACGACAAGGGGGGTTAGACCATGGCCGTTGCCGATCAACCACAGGCTATCCAGAGATTTGATGCGCGGGATTTCACGCACCTTAGCGAAGACATGAAGACCGCGTTTGACCGTGACGGTATTTTGGTGCTCGATGGTTTGGTCCCCGGTGATATGTGTAATGCCCTTAAGGCCCGCACGATGGAAATGGTTGAGGGCTTTAACGCCGACGATCATTCCAGCGTTTTCTCAAGCGTATCTGAAGCGCATGCAAGCGATGAATATTTTATGTCTTCAGGGCATACGACGCGTTTCTTTTTCGAAGAAGGTGCCTTTGACAGCGCTGGTGCACTCACAAAACCGAAGGAACTTGCCTTAAACAAAATCGGCCATGCAATGCATGATATTGATCCCGTTTATGATAGGTTTTCACGCCAACCTGCCTTTAAGGAAATTGCAGAGGGACTAGGCCATCAAAGCCCGCTTTTGTTGCAGACCATGTATATTTTCAAACAGCCGCATATCGGCGGCGAAGTGAAATGCCATCAGGACAGCACGTATCTTTGGACCGAACCTCAAACCTGCCTTGCCTTCTGGGTTGCGATTGAAGATGCAACACTGGAAAATGGATGCCTGTGGGGGATACCCGGTGGTCACAAGGGCCATGAGCGCCCGAAGGAACGCTTTAAGCGCAGTGACGAAAATCCAAACAAAGGAGCTCATGAAATGATTGACCCATCCCCGTTTGATGAAAGCGGTAAGGTTGCGCTTGAGGCCCCGAAGGGGACCGTGCTTGTTTTTAATGGCTTGTTCCCGCACCTTTCGGCCGCGAACACATCCGACAAATCACGCCATGCCTACACGCTTCACCTGATCGACGGCGCTGCCCATTATCCGGATAACAACTGGCTCCAGCGGCCAGCAGACATGCCGCTAAAGGGTTTTTAGAGGATATATCCTCAAACGAGGCTTTCAAGTTTGGCAGCGGAAATTTTAAAGATGTAATTTCCGGCCAAACCGCTACACTCACTGAAAATGGGAGGGGTTTATGAAAAAGATTTTATTCATCATCGGTGGCCTTGCACTGATGGTTATTATCTACATGGGCATTAACGTTACCCGCGCGTCTGGTGCCTTCATCAACCCCACGCCAACCGATAACCAACTATGCCAAGCGGTTGACGTGTTCCCCGGCACAGAGGACGTGACGATTGACCAGAACACAGGCATGGTCTTTGTCTCTGCCGCCAACCGCCGCGTACCAAATGGTGGAACACCGGATCAGGGCGGGATTTATGCGTTCCCCATTGATGACCCATCAAGCGTTCGCAAGGTATCCATCGATGGCCCCGCTGATTTTCAACCCCACGGCATCAGCCTGTGGCGCGGTGACCGCGGCGACGGCACCATCATCACTCGCCTGTTTGTGATCAACCATGCCACAACGGGCGAAAACCATATTGAATTGTTTGATGTGGCCGCGGATGGCAGCCTATCCTATTTTGAAAGCATCCAGTTTCAGGACTTAACGTCGCCCAACGATATACTCGCGGTTGGACCAAGCTCGTTTTACGCGACCATCGACCGCAAGTATAAGAACGGCCTGATGGCATCGCTTGAGGCTTACCTCGCGCTACCGCTCGCGAGCACCGTATATTTCGATGGGTTTGAGGGCTTCACCGCCGTTGAAGGGTTAAAATACGCTAACGGTATCAACATGTCTGCGGACGGCAATATCGTCTATATCGCGGAGGTGCTGCGGCGCGAGATTGGCGTTTATGCACGAACCCCTGCAAGCGGCGCCCTGAAATACATTAAATCCATCCCTGTGGATACCGGCCCTGATAATATCGAGGTCGGCGGTGACGGAAGCCTGTATGTGGCGGGCCACCCCTATGTTTTTGAGTTCCTGAAACATGCGGAGGACGCGGCGCATATTTCCCCCTCTCAGGTTCTAAAAATTAACCCGGCAACCGATCAGGTGGATACGATTTTTATGGATGATCAGGGGCTGATCAACGCCGCCAGCGTCGGCGCCCCCTACGGTGACAAGCTCATTATCGGCGCGGTGTTCGACGGACATGTTCTGGTGTGCGCGAAGTGATTTAAACTCTCTATACTGGTTTCGCTCTTTAATAGGCAGGTGTTGATTGGACCGGGTAGAAACGCCTTGAGCAACATACTTGGAAAACTTCAAATTTTTGAAGCTTTACACTCTCATCTTGGTTATACCAACAAGGAAATTCTTTTGAGAAGACTATATCTAAAAGCCTCTTCAGCGTCAGCGGCAAGGCAGAGAAATATACCTGTTAACGCCTGCCTTCGGAAGGTTTTCAGATCAAAATAACCATTTGTCCAGTCCTGACGCGCGAGGCGGTAACACCCATATATCTGTCGGCCCATTTGTTCAGCTGATACACGTCCGATCAAACGCCCTGATTTTTGCGCCGCAAGGCAAGCAGCAATAGGAGCCTCGACCGATCGGGCAAAAATGCCGGTATCAGAGTTCTGTTCAAACAAGCCGCTTCGATCTCCAGCGATGAATGCTGCGCGGTAATAATCCTCATCAGCGGCGAATAAATCCGCGAGCTGATTGATCTGATTTTCAAAAACCCATTCGGTATCAAGTTGGCTTACACTGTCTTGCACCATCTGAAGTTGCTCAACCAAATCTTCAATAATCAAAGTCAGTATTTCTGGCTTACCGCCAATCAGATTATAGATTGTTGGCACAGTCACACCAGCGCGAGCCGCCAAATCTCGCAACTTGAGTGCTTCAAATCCTTCAATAGCTATTAGCTTGCGCGCCTCAAGAAGGATGATATCGCGCCTCTTTGCTTTATTGATTGACCGGGTTGATCCAGCTAGTCCCTGTATATTCATCACTTATCTATAGCGTACCTCGTACCTTGACACAAGATTTAAACGATGTTAAAAATTTAACAATGTTAAAATATTAAAAGTGAACCCAAGGCCATGAATTCGAAGTACCTGGAGTCGATAGAAACCTGCGCGGCGCATTACGGCGAAGATGCCCCGGATGTAAGAAATTACATGCTTGAAGGCGAAAAGCGTGCTTACGAACTGGACAACCGGGGGCCCATTCGGTTCGATGACAATGGATCGCTTCACCGGAACATTCTTGAAGCCTATTCAAAATACGGTTTCTATATATTCGAGGGTGTCATTGGCGCCGCAGAGATGAGCGATATACATGAAGATATTGCAGACCTGCGTTCGCGTTTTCCAATACACTCAGGTTCCAAGGTTGACGAACATGGCAGGCCCGCAATCGGTTCGGATTGCCTAGGGCCTGGATTGCTCTGGAGTAAGCCACTCAGTGATCCGCTTGGTGGGACTGAAATCGCAAATGGACGCCATCAGGTAAAACTGAAAGACCTCGATGCCGGAGCGGACGCACCAAGTGAAGCCCCGTTCATCCTAATGGGATCTCTTCAATTCTCAGAGGCTGCACTTCGTGTATATGGTCACCCGGCACTATTAAAAGCCGCTGCTTCAATCAACGGTGAAGATTTTGCACCGTTTAACGAGGTATTGTTCATCAAGGATGCAGGCATGGGTGCGGCAGTTTCCTGGCATCAGGACGGAGACTCCCATTGGGACAGTCCAGAATTTGATGAGGACATTCACGGTTTCAACTTCATGGCACAGGTTTACGGAAGTACGCCCGTAAATGGTGTTTGGGTCGTTCCCGGCACGCATAAACTCGGCAAAATCGATATTGAAGAAATGGTTAAAGCGTCAGGAAGTGAGCGCCTAACCAGCGCAGTTCCAATCGTTTGCAACCCCGGCGACGTTGTGATGTGTAACAGGCAGCTGGTCCATGGCTCCTTTGCGAACGCCGGTCTTGAACCCCGGCTAACCATCAATTTCGGCTTCCACAAAAGATCATCGGTCTTAGATGTTGAAGGTGCTGGCATTCATAGCCAAATTTCCGTTTATACCGACGATATCATAAAGGAGCGCTCCAAAGTTATTGGATATGCAATTTCTGCGCGCCAGAGTAAATACCCGGATGAACAACCCTATGACTATAAACCATTCACCGAAAACGATGAAACATATGTCTGGGATGCAGCCGCAAAATCAAGCTTAAAGGATTATAACCTTCTCGACCTAAGTATATAGAGAAATGATAGAAATCTAGCGGCTGATTCCATTAAGTTCCTTAGATTGCTTTGAATATGTGAACTCCTTTCTCAAACACGCTAGCACGGTGGGTTTATATGGATGATCAGGGGCTCATCAACGCCGCAAGCGTCGGTGCACCCTACGGGGACAAGCTCGTTATCGGTGCGGTGTTCGACGGGCATGTAATGGTGTGTGTTCGGTTTCATACTTAAAATATCCACCTGGCTCCAAATCAGGGAAAACGGCACATCAGGTGGGGGAAACATTTTGGTGCTATTATTCATTGTTTTATACCTCCTGCATTACCACAGTATAAATATACCGTTGTTTTAATTCGTTGCCTTATTCAAAACTGCTAGCATTTTCATTCTACACACCTCCATAAAAACTCTTTCTATCAGTCTCTGTTTTGTTCAGATCCCCTTACGGCGGATCGATCATAAATCGCAAATTACTGAAAATAGATTGCAAAGTTGGAAATGATCACATATTGATACATTATTACATATCATATTAAAGGATCCGAAAATGTTTCGAGGTATTACATGCGCCATTCTATTATCTATATTTAGCGTTTCAGTTTGCGCGCAGGATCATATTGAGCGCAGTACCTTCCAGTCTCAGATATTATCATCCAAACGAGAAATCGTTGTGGCTTTGCCACAGAACTACCGGCAAAATCTTAATGCGACATATCCGGTTTTGTACTTACTCGACGGCCATGATCAAATAGACCATGTCTATGGAACTTCGAAATTTCTAAGCCTTTACAACAACGTACCAGAAACGATTATTGTCGGAATACAGAGTGGCAACCGCCTGCAAGATCTAACACCGTCATCAAATGCAAATCCCACCTCAGGCAAAGGCGAACTGTTTTTAGATTTTATTGAGGGGGAATTGATCCCTCATATTAACAACACTTATCGTACTGCCGATTATAAAGTTTTCGCCGGGCATTCGCTTGGGGGATTATTAGTACTTCATAGCTTCCAAACGCGACCAAATTTATTTCAGGCACACCTTGCTTTTAGCCCAAGCCTTTGGTGGAATGAGCAGGAAATCATCACAAATGCGAAAGGACTACTGAAGCAAGCAGCGTCGAATAAGAGGTATCTATATATGAACCTCGGCTCTGAAACTGAGATAATGGTCAATGGATTCGAGGCTTACAGAGCGCTTTTGGAAGAGAACAGGTCCCCAAACCTAACGTATAAAGTCGAAACCCATCAAGGAGAGACCCACACAACAACACCTATTATAGGCTTTTTTAACGCCTACCGCGACTTATATAAAACATGGAAGCTTCCGAATGCTAAATATCCAGAAGGGCTTGCCTCAGTATCGGCCTATCATGCCAACCTCTCTGATCACTATGGCTATAATATTGTTCCCGCTGAGGCCATTTATAACAATCTTGGACACTATTATTTGTCCGTTGTAAAAGACCCTAAATTAGCGATTAAGGCCTTTGAGAAGAATATAGAAAACTATCCCTATTCCGCTCGCGCATTCGGTAATCTGGCCGTTGGCCTAGAACGCGATAATCAGATTGAGGAAGCAATCAAGAACTTTGAAAAAGCAATGACGCTCGTGAATACAGATAGTCCGGATTTTACAGTATTCATGACAAATAGGGACAGGCTCTCAGCACTCATTCCAAACGAGTAACTTATCAGTCTCTCTTCAGAAGATCAGGGGCTGATCAACGCCGCGATCGTCGGCGCCCCCTACGGTGACAAGCTCGTCATCGGTGCCGTGTTCGACAGGCATGTGCTGGTGTGCGGAAAGTGATTTAAACGCTCTTGAACCTGTCACTCCGGAGCGTGAGGGGTGCAATACCAAATCATACACCACACCAATATCCACGTTTCACTGGGATAAAATGTATATAATTGTCACTCCGGGACTTGATCCCGGAGTCCAGCGTTATCATCCACAGCCCAAGGATACCGCGGTCAAGCCACGGTATGACAGTTGGTTCTTGGTACCGTTATATCCATATTATATATCCGTCATGCTCAATTTCTTACCCATCGTCATGCCCGACCTGATCGGGCATCCACAATAAAGTCAAAACTGAACAAATAAATGCCCGTTTTTAAGGAGATGAAATTTTGTTTAGCATATGAATTTTCGTACAAATTCGGCAAATACCTTCGAAATAAATAAGAGTTTGATATGGCAACATAAGCGCACTCTTGATCATTTTCGATATTTAGCAGGCAATGTAGCTTCTTAGCCTAAAGTATTTCCTAAAATAGCACCCATAACCCATGACAATTATGCCTAGTACTTTAGGTGATTTTTTATGGTTGTATTATTTCAACTAATCACCATTTATATTTCGACAAATACTGCTCAATAGGGGATGCAAGTTCATGCCAAATAAATGGAAAAGAAATCTTAAAAAGATACCAACTAGTATCAACCGAAAGGTTCAACAACTAGAAGGTAACACTTTAAAAGTGGCTGCGGTGAAAAGAATAACCACAGCCGAAATTCAGGAAGGTTATTATGAACACCTCGGGGTAACCTATCAAGAAGGAGGAATTAACACCCCGGAAAACATTGAGCCAAGACCTGACGTGGGGCGTTGGTCAAAGACTAATATTGAAGGTAAAACAAGACCGTTAAAAGACTTACCAAAAGTGACTAAAACTTATGCCTTTGAGACACCAAATTTTGGAGATGCTGCAACCTATGGCACTCATACCCATTATTGGGACCGTGAAGTATATCAAGTTGAATTCATTCCTCCAAAACACCTTCACATTAGCGTGCAAGTGCTTGAAGAAAGTATAGTAAACGATCAATCTATTTACGTAGTTAAATTTGAAATAAATGAAATTCTAGACCGATCTGCTGAGGATTTTAATAAAAACCTCTTTTACAATCTAAATGTGCTACAAGAAAATATAGGCGCCTCAGACATATACCCGTCAGAAGCACCGGATGCAGAATATTTGGCGAATATTAATCTGGATTGGGAAATTTTTCCACCCGGTGAACGCGACGCAGACATTCGACGCCTTACTGCTGGAAGTGCATTCGCAGAAGATGAAGTTAGAACGATCGAAGAACGTTATGAAGTACTTATGTCCCTTGAACCAAGAAATATACTCCGCGGAAAGAGTGGATTTCAGAGATATTTTGGCGCTCAATTTGAAGATGACCTTGTCGTATTTGAGAACCTCAGATACGGAAATGCTGTTTATGTTATGTTTGAGAACTGGCAAGCTTTAAGCCAGAAATCTCGTTTGGAGTTAATGGCTTCTGATGGAGTAGGGTTTAATCGCATTCCTCATAAAAGCGGGTGGGAAAAACAACTTCGCTTTGTTGTCCAAACTCATCGTGGTGAATTCTTAGCTCGATGACCTAATTGTAATGTAGGCCATGGCCTGCTCGCAACTATGTGGGGGTTGCGGCAATTATGCTGTTGCATTCAATAGTGTTTCCCCCTATTGCTGCCGTGAACGACAGGGGTCATATGAATGCTTCAGGCATTAAGACAATCGAAAACACGCGCGGATGAGCAACGATTTGCTACCACCTCAGGGCCGCATATTGCGCGCCTTGTGCGTCTGTTTGTCTTGATGATTGCGTTCGCGCAGACCATCTTCACAAACCCTGCCGTTATGGCATCGATCGCGGGTGATAACGCGCTTTGGTGCTCGCCGTATGCCATCACATCAGAGGCCGATGCCGCCATTCGTGCCTTCATGATCGAGGTAGGGGAAATTGATGATAGCGAGCAGCTCATGAACCACTGCGGGCCCTGTCATCTCTCGGTCCTAAACACCCCTGATCTGGATGCAAACTCTGCCCTGCTGACGCGCCCTGCGATCAAGCGCCGTGAACGGGCAAACCGCGGCCTGAATACCTACACATTAGAGAACACACCGCCCCTTGGCTCCCGCGCGCCGCCGCACGCCTGACCCTTCTTTTCATTATCACTTTCAATGTGTGCAGACTGCGTTTTACCGCGCATGCACACGCCATTTTATGAATTTTTGAGTTCAGGTTTATACATATGTTTAAATTTGCAACTGCCCTTTTTGGCAGTATGGCAACGATGATTGCCACCAACCCTGCGTTTGCAATTGATGCCGATGTCGAGGCGATTGCTGACCCCTTGGGCGATGATATCGAAACCATTTTGGTAACTGATGAGCACCGCACCGCCGCCCTTCAAAACGCGCTGGAGTTTGCCCGTGCGCAAGCAGGCAATGTAACGATTGTCGCGCGCGAAGAGTTCGCAGGGCGTTACGCCGTATCCTTCCGTGATACGCTTGCCTTCACACCGGGGATTGTCTCTGCACCGCGTTACGGCGAAGAAAGCCGCCTTTCGATCCGTGGCTCTGGCCTCGCGCAAAATTTCCACCTGCGCGGAATTGAACTGTTGTTTGACGGCGTGCCGATCAACGCCGCCGACGGGTTCGGGGATTTTCAGGAAATCGACCCCAGTTTCACATCCCACATCACGGTCAATCGCGGGGCAAATGCGTTCAGAACCGGATCAACCACGCTTGGTGGCTCGATCGAGCTTACCGGCATTAATGCCGAAAGCGTTTCAAGCAGATATGCCCTTGCCTTAGAGGGCGGATCGTTCGGCACCACCCGCCTGACGGCCCATGCAGCAGAAGATTTCGGCAAACTTGATATTCTGGGCGCGATTTCATGGCAACGACAGGACGGTTTCCGCAATCACTCAGACCAGAATAATTTCCGTGCCTATACTAATATTGGCTATGAATGGAGCGACAGTGTCAAAACCCGTTTCGGCGGTATTTTGAATGTGGTTAATCAGGATATTCCGGGGGCTGTATCGCTTGATAGCGCCCTTAACACGCCTGAACTCGCGAACCCGCAGGCGGTTGCGAACGATTTTGCGCGTGACATCAATTCGGTCCGCCTGTTCACAACCACGACCGTAGATGTAACGCCCGAGGATACAATCGAGTTTGGCGGCGCCTACACGGCGCGGGAGCTTATCCACCCGATCCCGATTTTTATCGATAATGATGTGGATGACTATACCGCCTTTGTCCGCTATGAGGGCGAGCGTGATGCGAACGGCATCCCCATAAACTGGACCCTTGGTGCGCGGTACCGAAACGGGCACAATTTCAGCGTCATCTCCCTCAATTTTGGCGGTGACCGCGGCCCAGTTATCGGCGACACAACCCAGCACGCGGAAACGTTTGAGGCTTACGGTGAACTGCGCGGGGAAATTTTTGATGGATTTACTATCGTTGGTGGCCTTACCTACATCACAACCGACCGTGATCTGGAGGATAACCTTAATCCCGCGCGTAACCCTGAGGCTGATTTTGATCAGGCATCGCCAAAGATCGGTATTCTTTATGAGGTAACGCCGAATGTTCAGCTATTTGCAAACCTGTCCGCATCCTATGAACCACCAACCTTCCTTGATTTAACGCAGGGCGGCCAACCGCTTTTTGTGCCCCTTGAGGCGCAAGACGGTACAACGTTTGAAATCGGCACCCGTGGCAGCATTGAAAACTTCCAATTCGAAATTGCCTATTATAACGCACAGCTTGAGAACGAATTTATCGCCTTCACCGAAGACGCGTTGTTGCCTGCCCCGATTTTCAATGCGGCGGATGAGACAACCCATGAAGGGATTGAGGCCTCTGTCCTCGCGCGTTTTGAAGCGACAGAAGATCTGATTATCGCGCCGCGCGTATCCTATACCTATCAGGATTTTACCTTTGATAATGATCCTGTGTTTGGAAATAATCGCCTCGCGGGGGCGCCGCGCCATTCGGGCCGGATCGAACTGGCATTCGAATGGCAGGATTTCAGAATTGCGCCCAACCTTCAGTTTCAGACGGATACATTTGTTGATTTCGCCAATACGCTTGAACTGCCTGATTTTACCGTATTCGGCGTTGAAGCATCCTACCGCGTTAATGACACGATTACACTCTATCTGGACGCACGCAACCTTGAGGATCAGGGTTTTGTGACCGAGTCCGCAACAATTGCGAATGCAAGCACAGCCACCAACCTGAACATCTTTACTCCCGGCAATGGCCTTTCGGTCTTTGGCAGTGTGCGTATCGGCTTTGGAGGGAATCCATAATGGCACCAAATAAACAACACAGTCATGGGGTGGAGCGCAAATCGCGCTCCCTCTACCAACGGGTTTGGCGCTGGCATTTTTTCGCTGGATTATTGGTTATTCCCTTTGCGGTCATCCTTGCGCTTACGGGCAGTGTTTATCTTTTCAAGGCCGAGATCGAGGGTACGGTTGAAGCAGGCATTAACGAACGCGCGCAAGGCGGCACACCGCTTGACGCAGATACGCTGATGGCAACTGTTAAGGCATTATACCCCGGATCAAGCATTAGCAAAATCACCCTACAGCACGACACAAGCGATCCAACGACTGAAATGGTTCTACGCCTTAAAAACGGGGAAAGCCTGATGATCTGGCAGGACGTTGCAACAGGCAAGGTTCTGGATAGCGTCGCCCCCCGAGATCGCATCATGAGTTTGATGACCGATATTCACGGGCAATTGCTAACGGGTGATAATGGCTCCCTAATCGTTGAAATGGCGGCATCATGGATGATCGTGCTGATCATAACCGGGCTTTATTTATGGTGGCCCAAGGGCCAGAGCGTAACAGCCACCCTCTTTCCGAGCTTTAGGGGCAGCAAGCGCCAAATCTGGAAGGAAGTGCATATGAGTGTGGGCCTGTGGGCAAGCACGCTTATTTTAACCCTTCTATTATCCGGTTTGCCGTGGACAGGTGTTTGGGGTGATAGTTTCGGCAAGTTTCAGGCGATGATGGGCTGGAACGGCCCCGGACAGGAATGGTTTGTGACCCTACAGTCAGCAAAACCCGGGGAGGTGCAAGCGATAGACCAAGGGCAAATCCCCGCTGACCCACACGCGCATCACAAGCAAGCAGAGAGCACTGACAAATCAACGAAAGGCGTTGATGACGGCCTGAAACTATGGTCGACAGGCCGCGATGAAGGCGAGGTAACGCTAATTTCTCAGAAGCCAACAGATGCCTTAACACCGATCAGCCTTCAGCGCGTTTTTGATATTGTGAAGGCGGAAGAGCTAGCGGCCCCTGTGGAGCTTCGGATGCCACGCGGTGAAAACGGTGTCTGGACCGCGCGTTCGATGGTACAAAACCGCTATGATCGTCAGACCGTTCACTATAACAAATGGACCGGCGCGGAGATCATGCGTATCCGTTTTGATGATTATCACCCTGTTAAAAAACTGGTTTCATATGGTATAGCCTACCATGAAGGCGCGCTTTTTGGTTGGGCGAACAAAGCGCTTGGTGTCTTGACCGCATTGATGGTGATTATGCTTGCCGTCTCGGGCACGGTAATCTGGTGGAAACGCAGGCCAGAAGGCAAGCTAGCCGCACCCGAGCGCCCCATCGATCACCGGATAAAACCTGTGCTTTTTGGGCTGATTATCTTCTTTGCCCTATTCCTGCCGATGATGGGCATCAGCCTCGTGGTTGCTCTTATTCTCGAATGGGTTTGGGAGCGCATAAGGGGATAGAATTTAACAGGAGTGCGGGAAACCACACTCCTCATAACTCATCAAAAATACAATCAGTATGATAGCCAACCTTTATGTTTCGAAGAGTTCATGGAAGGTTCATGTGGATATAATATAGATATATTCAAAATATATATTTAATATACTATTTTAATATGGATCAAAGGGAAGAAATATCATGACTTGGCTGCCTACACTTATCACTGAAAGCCCCGAAGAGGGTTTTGAACTCGCGCTGAAGCTCTCCCGTATGGGGGTGAAGAAAACCCAACCTAATGATGAAATCAGAGGCAAATTACGCAGTGTATACGAACAGGATGCGGATGCCCTGATCGCATCATCTGCTGTCGTTGCAACCAATTTCCAAACCGTTGCAGCAGCCAATAATTATTGGAAATAATTCAACCCGAACACCAACAAACTGCTATAATAAAAGTCCCTTGAAAACAATATTCAAGGGACTTTTCATTGAGTAGACAAATATCTTTCTAATTCTCAACGCGGCCTTTCGCAGATGCAATCATGGCTTTGCTATTATAGCCGATACCGTCTTTGAACACTGTTTCGACCTTTTTGATATCGCTGATATTTTCATCCGGGCGACCATCAATAACGATCAGGTCAGCATTTTTGCCCACCTCTACAGAGCCAATAGTATCCGCGCGGTCAAGCGAGATCGCGCCATTGAGTGTTGCGACCTTAATCGCTTCGAGCGGGCTGAACCCTGCTTCCACCAGCAAAATAAGCTGTTCATGGTTCGCAAATCCCGCAACCGTGCCGCCAATGCCTGTCGTGTCAGAACCCGCAACAACCAAACCACCCTTGTCAGCAAACGCCTTTTCCCAAGCCATTTCCTTACGCACAGCCCGTTCCCAGATATCGTTATCAAGCGCACGAGCGTACCCATTCGCGTGATTACCCAGATAGTGGGCCTTAGCACCGTGACCCAGTGCCTCCACCGCATCAGGGTTCGGTGGATTTACGGTTGCTGAAATCCGCGCCAGAACCGCAAGCGTGGAAGTGATCGCCGTTTTGTTTTTAATGAGCGTATCCATCAAATCCTGTACTTCCGGGCTTTCAAGTTCCAGTTCCATAAAACGTGCCAGTGGAAAGCCGGGGCATTCGTCCTTTTTCTTGTTTTTGACGAAATCGGTGGCGAGCAGAAACCCGTGCTCCAGATTATCAATCCCCATGTTGGATGCATCACGGTACGTGATCGAACATAAATGCCCCGCAACCTTAAGGCCGCGTGCGTGCGCCGCATCGATCGATGCCTTCAGGGTATCGGCCTTAATATTCATATAGGCCTTATAAGATGTCATACCCTGATCGGCCCAATAATTGACGAAGGTGCGGGCTTCCTCCGCGGTTTCGGTTTCTGGCGCTTGCAGGAACTGGGCGGGTGCCCCCTCGAGGAACGGGGCTGTTGTATCAAAGTTTGGCCCAATCAAGCGACCATTTTGGATATATTGTTTGATCTTAACATCGGTGTAGGGCTCAAAACTGCCAGCAGTCCGCGCTGTTGTAACCCCCGCCGCCAAATAAAGGCGCGGGAAAATAATCGGCTGACTGCTTTGGATAAACTGATCAGGTTCGCTTGCGTTATAAAAAATATGCTCGTGTAATCCGACCATACCCGGCAATACTGTTTTGCCCGACAGGTCAACGGTTTTGGCCCCGCTTGGTATCTTGATATCACTGCCAAGCGCTTTGATTTTGCCGCCCTCGATCAAAAGGGTCTGGTTTTCCTTCGCAGGGCTTCCAGTGCCGTCCACAAGACGCACATTGGTTAAATAAACCGCTCGTTCATTCACGCTTACAAACTGTTGCTGGTTCGGTGCAAATTGCTTTTGCGCTACTGCACTTAGTGTTCCAGCCATAGATACACCAAGCATCATGCCTGCGATCACCGCAGTCTTGCCCATATGATTAAACCTGCCCTTTGTGAGAGTGCCCATCATCGTTCCCTTTTATAAACTGTTACTGATATTCCCTTATCGGAACTTAAAGGGTGGAGCGTGGTATGCAAAGCCGGAAGTCGCTTGAACACTGGATTGTGTACTGAGCGTACACTTAGGGGTATTCGTTCACTCGCGATCGTCGGGGGTACTCATTTTATCGCCCGATTGGCTCGTTTCATCTGTCCGGACATGATTTAGTACCCTTTTTAAAGCGTCCCGACAGGTTAAACCTCGCATTAAAGCGCCCTGCCCCGCATATGAAAACCATCAAATCAAACCCTGTTGGTGCCTTCGATGAAGCAGATGATGAAACAGGCGGCGAAAAAGATGATGAAACATCAGCAATAGAAACGAACTACAGTGAGGACATTATGAACACCAAGACCAAACGAATAAAAAGAAATGCCATTACAGGCGCGATTTTCAGCATACTTGCAGCAACGCAGATCAATGCATCGCTTGCAGATAGTGAAAATATCGAGAGCATCTGCGCACGCGAAACAGTCGAGTGCCTGTCCAGTGAAATGGGCATTATTATCGGCAAGCCTGGCCGCACCGGTAAATTTGAAGGGCATATCGAACAAGCCGCTGCAAAGTTTGAAACATATTTTGGCGGTACAGCGCCGGACGCAGCGGTTATCCTTGGAAATATTCTACCCGCAGATGATCAAGCCGTTATTCGGCAAAGCTATCCTGTCGTCCTGCCGTGGATTACGGCCCAAGACAGACGGGATTTGATTGAAGGGACTGTTCGGGCACAAGTAAAAGAACAACAGCCGGATATCAGCGATGCAGCCTTGGAAGCAATCGTTGAACGATCCGTAAAAGCAAGCCTGGAAGCCTCCGGTCAAAACACGCCCTCAGAGGGCGAAGCCCGCTCAGACGCGGTTCTTGACGGCGCGCTATCGCACGAGCTTGGTCATTTGTATTTTATTAAAACATACTGGCCGGACGACAACCTTGATGTCAGCAATGTTAACGCTGCCGACATACAGCAATATGGTGGGCCAGCCGCAGATTGGCTTGATGAAATGGCTGCTGTCCTTCTCGAGAATGATGTCCTAACCGATGGGCGTAATGATGGGCTTCGGGAAACCATCGAGGATGATTTCAAAACCATGTGGCCGCTCAAAGAATATTTCACCATGACACATCCCGTGTTTGAGCAAGCACGCCAGATCATCGAAGAACGGCAAAAAACCGCCGCTGGTCGCGCGCAGGGCGGTGTTGTCGTCCTCTCGAAAGGTGAACTTGATGGCAGAAGCGATGGGCGTGACCCCGCGATGTTTTACGCGCAGTCCCGTGGGTTTGCCGATTATATGATTGAAAAATCAGGCGACCGGCAGATTTTCGCAAAGATTGCGACGCATGTTGCAGCAGGCGGCGACATCAAGGATTGGTTATCTGAGAAGGGTCCGGCCAACAATGTCGCGACAACCGTTCCAGCACTTGAAGAAAATTTTTACGCGTGGCTAAAGGCCAATCGCTAAAGGCTCGCTGTCCCTCCAACACTTGATACTGGTTTAGTTGTTGGGGGATGAACTGTTGGTGTCCTCCGCGTCGAGGACATCAACAATTTTGGAAAGACGTTCGATATCTGCGTCGCTTAGGAACTTGTTCGCGCCCATTTCGATCAAATATTCACGGCGTTCCTTTTCATTGAGGCCAGGCGGAAAGACTAGAACCTTTTCTTTTCGTTCACCGTCAGCAAACTCCTGATTGGCGCTTGATGGCATTTCAATTGTGAACTTCGCCATCGCCGCAAATTCACCACCATCTAATTTCTGATCGGCGTTTTTATCCCCGAGTTTAATCAACTGCGCAATGGCTTCACCGTTTGGACCAGAAAGGGCAGCAACATCATCGCCGTCAACAAAACCATCATGATTTTTGTCGAAATATCCCATCGCCCGATGCGCTGTCGGGACCTGACGGCCCACAGTTTCGATAGCGCCCGCTTGGCGCTGCCCCACCATAACGACGGATATCACACCAATAATCAGCGCGAGACCCGCGAGCCCCATCAAAAACAAACGATACGGGGATAAAGCCCGAGTATCAGCAGACTGTTCAGGATGCAGAAAATCATCGATATAACCGCGAATGGCATGGCTTGCGGTTGTGCCAGCCTGCTTGCAGGCCTCCATGAAAGCGAGCTTTTCGCTATAGGAAACCCTAACCTCGATTGTTTCGCTTTTCTTTTCAGGCCGTTTGGTCACTTTATCAAATTCTAAATTAAATTTAAAAAATAGATATATTAGTTTTTCGGATTACCATCTAGAGATATTTTCTGAGAAAGTCTTTTATCTGTACCCAAAATTGCAAAAAACGCAGGATGAACATAAATTTTTGTTTTACTGTCAATTGATACGTCTTCTACCATCGGTTCATCTTGATAAGCCCACATTTCGGGCAATTCTGGTTCTGTCTTCAATCCAATAATTCCAGTTCTATAGAAGATTTTTATTAACTCACGAATAATTTTTCTGTTCGAAACTGCCAGATCACTTTCACCTTGTATTATCGCTCTTCCAATTGGATCATGATGAGCTTTCGAATGTTGCGCCATTATGTTCATAAAATCAGTGATATTGTTTTGTTGGAAACGTCCAACAGAAAAACTCATTGGCTTTCGTTTTAATAGTTCAATATATGCCTTAATACATGGATAGACTACATTCCATTCATCGTGGACAGCCTGCACACGTTTACTACTATACTGCTTCTCAGCAGCTATTAAGGTATTTCGAGTTATATTATTCTGATTATCAATTCGAGCTTTATGTATACAAGTATTTAAGAATAAAATTAATTCTCGAGGCCTCATACGAGTACGGCTTATTATATAATCCAAAGGAGATTTTTTTTCGATTTGGAAATCAGAAAAAATCTGATTTGCCTTCACTTCAGCGTTAGTATATTTTTCTTTATAAGATGCATTAATTCTTAAATTGGCTAAATTGAGTAATTGGTTTTTGCTCCATGACAATCTTAGCTCTAAAGACTCAAATTTATCTTCCTGAAATCCTGGCATTGGTGTTTCATGAAACAACTGGTGCTTAATATCCTCTCTCAAAGCAATAATAATTTTAGTATTCGGAATACGCCGTATTGTTTTTAATGCCATCAACAACGACTTCAACAATAAATTTTTTAGGTCACTCGGAGCCCAGTCTTTATCAAGGTCATCTATTAATAAATAATATGCCTTATTACTATTTGCAAAAAAATCGTTGATACAAATATCTATTATACTTTTCTGCTGTTTGACCAGTTCTTCACTTATGAATGTTTGTACAATACTTTCATAGTGTTCTTTTAATTCGGTATTCTGTCTATCAGTTACCGCTCCTGAAATACTACCAACTTGAGGTATATCTATACGTCCGGAGTTTTGTACAGCAGCCTCGAGTGACTCCGTTATCTCACGTACCCGAAGGTTGACACTCTCCCAGAAATTACTTCCCCATTTTTCCATAAATTGAATTGCTTGCTGTTCGGAAGAACCGGTTAAATATCTAGCCTTCAATCTATCGAGCAATCTCAGTATTGAATTCTTTGTAGTTAAATTAAATTTCAACCTGATTAGTTCAACTATAAAAACATGCTGCCACATAAACCGGAAAACAGGTGCTAAATTGACCCCACAATCTTCCATTTGTTTTATTATGCTTGAACGATTTATATAGGATATTGATAAATCATCAGGATGAATCTGCGCACTATTATCTGTAATAGTAATCAATTGGTTTATAATTGCTGTTTTACCGACACCTGTTGATCCAAGTATAATACACTTTGGACTATTCAAACTCTTTAATTGTTCACAATAGCCGTTATCAACAAATGATGTTTTTAATAATTCAAATTCGTCAGCAGCATCCCCAGTTCCTGCGGAAATGCTAGAATCTAGAACTATAGAACTAGCCATATTCAAATCTACTTATAGTTACTTTTATTTAATATAATATATTAATAGTAGTATAATTATCATTTGAATAATACTTAATTCTTATTTTTGTTTCTATATCCGGTAAAATATCCCGAGGCGCAGGCTATCGGCAATTCGGCCTGCTTTTTCCATAAATTGTTCGGCGATATCATCTTCAAATAGCTCAAAAACGGTTGCTTTGAATAATGCGAGCCATTCCTCGAAATGGTCCTCGCGCAGGGGCAGCGTGGCTTTATCCGAAAGTCGCTTGTGAACGACCATAGGCCTGCCATCATACGCGCCTGTTTTCAGCATCGCCGATGACCAGAAAGCGATCATTTTTTGCAGATGGGGTTCCCAGTCCCCCGCGATCTCATGCTCAAATACAGGGCCAAGGGTATCATGCGTTTGTATATGACCGTAAAAGGTGCGGACCAACGTTTCGATCATGCCTTCGCTCAGGCGACCAGTGGGTTCAATATCAATTCGGGCCATAATGTGCACCTGTTCTTGCTCACTCCAGTAAAGCATATTGCCGTTCGCCATAGCTATGCAAGCAATCTGCTACCTTTGACCGCAGGAAATTTGACGCCAATAAAATTCAAACTGAGAATTTGACAACTGAGAGACTGGAACAGTTTAATCACAAAAAAGGATATCACCGCAAAGGCTGATAGGTTAGGCTCCAACCACCATTGACAGTCATAGATGATTTTCTGCAATGCCTGTCTGGCTTGTGAGCAATAGTTATCGAACCCAATAATCCCAACCTCAAAGTAAACATTAGTTTTTCTGCTATTGTCGGTAGCGTCTGAGCAAACAAAAACCGGATAATTATCAGAAAATTCAACATCTGCGACTATCGCCTCTACTGTATCAATATTATGGTTATATTTTAAATAATGTTGGGGAATGCAGGCATTCCCATTTTCAAGTTCAATCACAGGCGCCAGTTCCACAGCCGTTTCCCCCATGGTTAATTTGGGGGTTTTTCGCCCTTTTGGGGCACAGCCATATCAGGCGCATCCGATTGCCTTGATTTCGGAAAACTCATAATCACCTAAACGTAAATATCAACTTAAAGACGCAACATAAATTTGCAGAAGCACACATTTTATGAACAGGTGTTTATTTTCGATCACATCATTTTTCACTCTCTTGGAACGCATAGTAAATCCAAATTCGTGGCATTAAAATGGCACCGCCAGACAATTATGCATCGCTATCCAGCGAATTATTTTTCGCAAAGCGCTTGAATATGGGCGAGCGTTCAATCAATGCCTCGCTGAACTGGGCGCTGTTGAACGTTTGGACAACAGATTTGCACTCAACCTCAATCATTCGCTCAACCTCTTTCCCCCTACCCTCTGGTCCTTGCTCGGTTAGTTCATCGTCCCAAATGATGCGGGCAACACCACTGATTTGAAGCAAGGCATTCTGTTCATGATCAACAAACAAAAGCCCAACCCTGCCATCGCTCATAATATTTCCAATGGTGTTATAAATACGGTTCCCCGCATAATCAGGGATACGGATTGTTGTATCGTCCACGATCTCGATAAATCCGGGCATACCGCCGCGGTGCGAAACATCAAGCCCCGTTGCAGGATCATCGCTTAGGTCCGCAGTGCGCGATGCGATAAAGAAAGTATCCGCTTGCTCAATCGTTTGCTTCGCACTATCGCTCAAGGTATCCGTTTTATGTGATCTAATATCTGCGGCGCTGCCCCGCGTGATCTCAAGCGTACGCTTCTGAATATACTGCGGGCAATTGCCAAAGCTTTGCTCGACTTTGATCGCAAGCATCTGATCTGATTTGCCGGCAACCCGGCCGTTCATGCGGTTTCGGCGTCTTGTCGTTGTCTCCAACCCCAAAAAACCAACCTTGCTGCCGGTGAGCAAACCATCCGTTAAAGGGTCCCCATCAAAAAGGGCAGCATTGATCACTAGGTTGGTTGTGTCTGGCGCCTCAACAAACCCGGGTGTTCCAGCCATTATTGTGGCCCACACGTCACCCGCTTCGTCAAGCCCGCCAAGGATGACAAAAGGAAGCTTCTCAAACAGTTCCCGGTGCTGGTCGGGCATGAAATCCCGGATCATTCTGGGCGCATATTTGGCAACCTGCTCCTTTACGCCCAGTTTCTCCTGAACCATCAGCTCTCCTTCATGAAACGGAGAGTGGCCTGATTGATTATCGTCTGACATGCTCATCATATCCACCTTTGCTTTATAGTTTTGGCATTCAACAAATGGTACGCGTTCTGATTAATACGTTGCTGGTTAATGCTTTACGCTGCGGGACTTTTCTGCATTCCAACAAAACCCGGCAGGGCTTCAATTCGCTCCAGCCACGTGTTAATTTCACCATACGGCGACAGGTTAGCACCGCCCTCTGGGCTATGTGCGATATAGGAATAAGCGGCCACATCTGCGATTGTAGGTTCGTCACCTGTCAGAAAATTTCTGCCCTTCAGGAACGGATCCATAATCTTGAAAAGGTCATCCGCAACTTTTAATGCCCGTGTATGATCAAAATCAGCATTGAACAGTTTCACAAGCCGAACCGCGCATGGGCCATTAAAGATCGGCCCTGCCGCGACGGATAACCATTTTTGAACATCGGCGGCTTTTTCCGGCGCTTCAGGCAACCATGTCCGCGCTGGATCATACTTTGCCGCAAGGTAAACAAGAATGGCATTTGAATCCCAAACTTTGACGCCGTTATCATCAAGAACTGGAACTTGACCAAAAGGATGATCAGCCAGAAATTCCGGTGTCTTCTGCTCACCGCCCGCGAGGTCGACCGTGATCAGTTCATGGGGCAGGTCAAGAAGCGATAACATCAACTGCGCCCGATGGGCATGCCCAGATAGCGGAAACCAATAAAGCTTGATTGGGTTAGCATTTGTATAGGATGGGTTTGTCATGATGTTTCTCTCATAGCGTGGTTTTCGTCATTTATTGCGCCTGACACTTTCAAACGCTTTTGAACACACGACAAACATAGGTCATTATTGATTTTGATATAATAATGTATTTTATAGAAATATTATCCCATTATATGGAATAATAATTTCACTCGTTTAAGCCGCAATCGGTTGCAACACGCCCTAAGCGCGCCTTGAGTAACGGGGTAGCAAAATCAATGAAGGTTCGAAGCTTCACAGGAACCAGCCTGCCTTGCGGATAAATAAAATGAACTGGTATCAGGGGCTTGAGAAACTCATTCAACACTAAACTAAGCCTGCCCGCCTTAATCTGATCAGCAGCCTGATAGGATAAAACCTGCGTCAGGCCCATATGATGAACCGCACTATCAACCGCAGCTTCCGTTGATGTTACCTGCAAGCGGCTGTTGATCGGATAATATTGATCGCGTCCATCAATCGCAAACCGCCACCCCAGAAGGCTGGTGTTATTGACAATCGAAATACATTGATGGTGCGCCAAATCCTCTGGCGCATGCGGCGTTCCATTTTCGCGGAGATAATCCGGGCTTGCGCAGATGATCCGTCTAACGGTTCCCATTTGTTTTGCAATCATCGAACTATCTGCAAGCTGACCGATCCGAATACCAAGGTCGATATGTTGATCCAACAGGTCAACCACATGATCCGCAAAACTAAGCTTAATTTTCACATCAGGATACGCATTTAAAAACTCATGGACTATCGGCAAAATATGAAGCCTGCCGAAAAATACAGGTGCCGTTATGGATAATGTACCGGTTGGTTTTGTATATTCGTCGGATGCGGCCTGCTCGGCCTCCGTGAGGTCATCCAAAATCCGGCGGCACGCAGCAAGGAAACGTTCCCCGCTTTCCGTGAGCGATAACTTCCGCGTTGTTCGGGTCAGAAGCTGCGCCCCTAAATGGGCTTCAAGTTCTGCAACTTTCCGGCTGACGGTTGAAAGCGGCAGGTTTAATTGACGTGCTGCCGCTGAGAAACCACCCAACTCGGCAACAACCACAAACACCCGCATCGCACTTAACTGATCCATTATTCAATCACTAATACTTTGGGAAGCTATCAAAATTATTTTGGTCCCTGGACCGCCATACAATATTTCCGGATTTCAAACCAAATTCTTTAATAATCTGAGGTTCTGCAAAGCCTTCGTCGATTAATCTATCTACATAAACAACTGCTCCATGTTGTTCAATATGGTCAAAACTACTGATTACGACAGGGCCAATGCTGTCAAGCTCAACGAATGACGAAGAAAACCAGCCCATTCCTTCTTCTTTGCCTCTATGTAGCGGTCGATTAAATGTGCTAGCAAACGTTTTCACCGACATATCCACTTGAAGAATTGCCTCAGCACCTCCATTCGGCCACCCTGGAAATACGTTTTTTCTATGTTCTTCTATATAGTATTCAATTGGATAAGCTTTTCCCGTAATGCAAAGGTATCCTTGGCGATCAACTATATAAGGCATATTATCTGCTACTATTACTTCCGTTCCATGTTTTCGTGTGTAAGTATCAAGATTTAAGCCTGATCGAGCGAACCTCTTAGAACCATAGAAAACCACCCAGCCAAACGAAAAATCCATTGTTTTCTCTGGCAAAACAACTTGCTCAGCGGCATCAATCTCAGAAAATTTTGGATATTGATGGTCCAGTTCTTCTTGAACTAAAGCGATAGCCTCTTCCTTAGTGATTTCCATATCTCGTCTTTACGCCTTATCACTCATAACAGCGATATTCGCCTGTGACCTTGGTCATCTTTAGGGCGAGGGCCATTGCGAAAAATATGGGGGCCAGTGTAATCAAAAGGCGTTGCACGCGCGACGCACGGGAAATTTCAACGCTATCGATATAGGCTGATTTTGAGCGCCCATAATGCAGAATATGATTTTCAATAATCTGCTTTTCCGCCATCGAAAGCATAATGCTTTCGCCCTTGATCCCTTCCAGAATGTTCAGGCGAATGTCGGGGGCCACATCATCCTCATCGCTTACAATCAGCGCGAGGTCATTGGATTTCAGCGTCAACCAATCACACAGCGGTTTGTAGGCCTCTACGCCCGATTGTTCATCGCAGGCGAAAATACGGTACACATTGAACCAGTTTTCAATATTGCGCTGGTCACGCTCCAATGCCTCCAGATAGGTTTCGGCGTTCAGTTCCGCCTTGTATCGCCGTGCCTCATCCACCAGCCCAAGTGTGGATAGAACAGCCAGCGCCACCCAAACATATTCCGCCAGTTTCCATTGCTTGGCGGTTAAGGGCCGCCAAACCACAAAAACCATATGCAAAACAACAAGTAGAATGACAAAAATTATACTGACCCATAAGGGGTCCGAGGCAGTATCCAGCAAAACATCCATAATTAATGCATCCAGCTTTTGATAATCATTCGGGGTTAATCCCTGTATCTTATGCTATTCTATATTCCAGCCTATGCGGCTGCTGTCAAATCTGCTGGTCTTTCCCAATTTTTGCCTTGTTTGTGGTACAAGTCATCGGAAATTAAGTTTTTTATAATAAAACCATCATATGAAGATTATAGATAACAACCTAATCGGGATTAAAATTCTATCCCGAATACGGCATTAAGCCAGAAATTATAATAAGTCGATTTTATAAGAAGAATAGTAAAAGGTCATTTTTATGGTTGCCATTCAACATAAACCTCTTCCGCTGAAGAAAATTGTTCTTCCTGTCGCGGGGCTTGGTACGCGCTTCCTTCCTGCTACGAAGGCAATCCCGAAAGAAATGTTACCCGTTCTTGATCGCCCGCTAATACAATATGCGGTCGAGGAAGCAATCGAAGCCGGCATAGAGGATGTCATTCTGGTGACCGGCCGCAACAAGCAAGTAATGGAAGATCATTTTGACCATGCTTACGAGCTTGAAAGCATCCTTCGGGAACGCGGCAAAGAAGGCGCATTAGAGCAAGCACGCAGCATGCTTCGCGAGGAAGGCCGGATTTCATATGTTCGTCAAATGCGCCCGCGCGGCCTAGGCCACGCCGTATGGTGCGCGCGCAACATGACGTGCGGCGAACCCTTTGCGGTTGCGCTTCCCGATGATTTGATCAAAGGGAAACCCGGATGCCTGAAGCAGATGGTAGAAGCCTATAACGAGCTTGGTGGTAATATCGTTGCAACCATGAATGTGGAACGCGAAGACACATCGAAATACGGTGTGATCACGCCGGGCGCTGCAAACGGTAAAGCGATCGAAGTAAAGGGCCTTGTTGAAAAACCAAACCCGGAAGACGCCCCTTCGACGCAGGCGGTTGTCGGGCGCTATATCCTTCAACCCGAAGTGATGGAATTATTGGCAGCCCGCGAAATTGGTGCAGGCGGTGAAATTCAGTTAACGGACGCGATGGATAAAATGATCGGCAAGCAACCGTTCCATGCCCTTGAGTTTGAAGGCCAACGCTTTGACTGTGGTTCAAAAATAGGCTGGTTGATGGCAAACATCACGATGGCAAAGGATGACCCAACGCTTGCGAAACATCTGGATCGCTGCATTCTGGATTAATACCAGATCATCCCTATCTAAAATCACAAGGGCCTGATGTACATGCAATCAGGCCCTTTATTTATGGAATGGCCAGCATTTAAGGAAATGAATAGCGAATAAATAGCGCAGGAAATCTATTTCTCGCCTTCTCGGTTAAAATCATCCTCAAAGCGAACGATATCATCTTCGCCCAAATAAGCACCTGATTGCACCTCGATAAGCCTAAGGGGAATAATCCCCGGGTTCTCTAACCTGTGCTTACACCCAAGCGGCAAGTATACGCTTTCATCGGCCTGCATCATCAGGGTTTCATCATCGCGGGTTACCTTGGCGGTTCCTTCCACAATCACCCAGTGCTCTGCACGGTGATGATGCATTTGTAGCGAAAGCCGCCTGCCGGGATAAACAACGATTTCCTTAACCTGATAATTGGTCCCTATTGCAATGCTGCGATAAGTACCCCAGGGCCTGTAAACGGTTGAATGCAGGTCCGCTTCGCTGCGCCCTTCCAGCTTGATCGCATCCACGAGCTTTTTCACATCCTGATCACGGTCCTTGGGCGCAATCATCACACAGTCTTCGTTCGAAATAACGATCAGGTCGTCAACGCCCAAGGTTGCGACCAAACGACCATCCGAATGGATATAGCTGTTTGAGGTTTCAAGCGCGATCACATCGCCCTTAACCGCATTGCCGTTTTCATCGCCGCCAACGGCGTCTGCTAGGGCTGAAAAACTACCAAGGTCGGACCAGCCAAACTCGCTGGGTACAACGGCCGCGCGGGTTGTTTTTTCCATAATCGCATAATCGATCGAATCTGCCGGAACAGCGCCGAAGGCATCCCGGTCCATCCTAAGGAAATTCAGATCAGCATGCGCGCTATCTAACGCCTGCTTCGCTGCATTCAACATCGCTGGCGCGTGGGCTTCCATTTCGCTTAGGATCACATCGGCGCGGAACATAAACATACCGCTGTTCCATGAAAATCCACCCGATTTTAGATACCCTTCTGCGGTTACAGCATCAGGTTTTTCCTTGAAGGCCTGTATCTGAAAACCGCCATCAACCACGCTTAAGGGGGCACCTTCAGCGATATATCCATAGCCTGTTTCTGCCCGTGTCGGTTTCATCCCAAAGCAGGTCAGATAGCCATCCCCCGCAGCCATTGCCGCACGCTTAATGGCTTTATGGAACCCGGGTGTATCAAGGATGACATGGTCACTTGGCAGGAACAAAAGCAAAGTTTCAGGATCAGTTTTAGCGGCGTGGAGTGCCGCCACCGCAACCGCGGGCGCCGTGTTTCTGCCAACAGGTTCCAGAATAACAGCGTCCAGGCCAGCGTCGATTTGCGCAGCCTGATCATTCACGATAAATCGGTGATGCTCGTTTGCAATCACCAACGGCGCTTCAAAACCATAATCAGCGGATACCCGCTCCAGCGTTTGGGCAAATAGGCTTTTACCGCCAACCAAATCAAGAAACTGTTTTGGATATTTTGCCCGCGATAAGGGCCAAAGTCTGGAACCAGAACCACCGGATAAAACAACGGGTTTGATTTTTAAATTTGCCATGTAAGGTCCAGTTCCGAAAGTTTTAACACCTTAGGTGATCGATATAGAGATATGACCTCAATGGATATCATATATAAGATGAATATCCACTGAAGTTTTCACTTCCCCACAAACAGACATGCATTTGCTTTCCTCACTATGCAATGAAGGTGATTATAAAGTTCTCAGTAAAGAAGAAAAATATTGGTGACGTGTTTTTGGCGGGTTACTGTCGTGGTATTGCAAAGCACAAATTCCTATCTGAGGGAGGCAGAATGAATCAAAAAAGGAATGAAAAAGCAATGACGTATGTTTACCAACTTCGTCGTGAAAAAGGATGGTCGCAGGAACGCCTTGCTCAAATATCTGATGTAAGTGTCCGAACCATACAGCGGATTGAAGCCGGGCAATCGGCAGGGATGGAAACATTGAACTGCCTAGCTGCTGTGTTCGAAGTTGATGTTAAGACACTTATGCCTACAAATTCCTTTAATGATGACATTCATCCAAAAACCAAAACAGAAAAGGATAGTGCCATGCATACTATAGAAGACGTCAAAAACATTGAAAACAAACATAGGGTTATCCAAAAATCCGAAGAGTATATGAACCACATAAAAGCATTTAAACTAAATGCCTTCTGTGCCTTATTGATCCTGCCTGCATTATGGTTTGTAAACGAATGGCTATCGCCGCAATTTTACTGGATCACCATAGTGGCTGTATTCTGGGGAATAGCGATGATTATACACGCGATCACGATTAAAACCCTGTACGGCGCTTTTAATCTTAAATGGCACAAAGCCGAAATAGAGGATCATCTCTCAGCTAATTAAGCACAAGCTTACTTTACAAGCTATATAGATTTGATAGTTGGAGCATACTAAGGGTGGTGTTATTTCAAAGATATATCGTCAAGGAGTATGGCTTGTTCAGCATCCTTGGTAATAAATGTAATAGCACCGTTCCAGTCAGCGTTCTCTTTCATATCTGAAAGCCAGTCTTTCAGCGTGCGCCAACGGTGCCATTCGCCAAAGGTTTGCTCGGCCATCAAAGTTTCAGAAACGTCAATCGTCAGTTTCCAGCCAGTCTGCTTTGCAACCGCCTGCGCAATCATGATACGCGCCATAAATTGCCGGCCTTCGCGCACGATAATATGGCCTGTCTTCGCGGCCTGAATGGTCTGGATCAAATGCATGGCCTCCAGGCGCATCTGATTGGACAGCAAACCACTTCGGTCCCACGAAGGCATCAGGATATGATCATAGTCAAAATGAACCGATGACTGATCGCCAATCGCCTTGCTGGCATCAAAAGACAATTGATCCCGGTGCCTGCGATCAAGCGTGAACCCATTTTTTACAAGATGCGCCGCATCATCAAGCACCATCAGTGCTCGTTTTTCTTCAACCCCATACCATAGATACACCATGTGCCCGAGCATCTGACGGGCCATATCAATCGGTGAAATATGATCCTGCCCGTCTACACTCGTTGTTGCATAGATGCTTCTGCTCTCGCCTTTCAAGCGTTCAATAAACCAGGTCATGCGCATGCGATCACGCGAAACCATATTTGTTTGAAACGCTTCCGTCAGGTCTTTGGCGCCCGCGCTTTCATCAAATAGCTTAAGCTTTATCTTGGAAGAGAAACCAAGCCGTTTTTCATATTCGCCGCGCTCAAACGTAAGCATGACAAATTTTGCACCCTCTGGCGGGCGCAGCCACAGCCGCTGACGTTTTACATTCTCAACAGGATCGGCGAAAAAATAGCTCAGACGTTTGCGGCTTCCTCGGCGTCCACGGGTGAATTCATGGGCCCCGGTAATTTCCTTCATACGCCAATTGAAATATTTCACCCGCACCTGCATGGCTTCGCGCACCATATCGTCGCCGTCAGTTGCAATTTTTATATTCAGATATTGGGGCTTCAGTGACTTCAGAAAAAACCAGCACTTAAAAGCATGGTCTTCAACGAGGAGCTTGCGCCGAGCATTAAAAAGCCCAAAAAGCCCAAGATTACTAAGGTGCAAATCAAGGCTAGATAGCGGTTGATAAATTTTAAACGCATTGTCGGCAGCTAACTGGTTCATGCCCCTGCCCCCGCAAAATCCGCTTGAAACCCATTAGGTGCGATATCACCTGTGCCTTCCCCGCGGAAAGCACGAAGCGCGCGGAAGAAATCTTTTGAAACCGTAAGCGAATCCCGCGCGGCCGCCCAGGCTGTAATATCAGGCACTCCGCCGTCTGCATCCGCCTTACCAAGGGCGATATTCGCCGCCTCGTTCGCTGCATGCACGCAGCTTTCCAGATCATTTGGTGTGAAGGAGGTAGCCCCAATAGGAAGAGTATTGAAACTCGGTAACAACATTTCAGGCACAATCATGGGTTTGCCGAATGTTGCAGCTGTCATGGCGACACCTGAATTCAAAGACACGGGGTACGGGCAAGCGACAACATCCGTTGCCCGGAAAAACACCTGAAGCGCCTGATCATCAACATGGTCTGCGTAAAGAATAATATCGCTGCGACCGCTGATAATTCGGTAAAGCTCTTCCATAAAGTCGGCCTTACCCTTAGAGCCCGCAATGATCAAACGCGCACGCCCCTCAAAGCGTTCCTGAAGCCGGTCCAGAACCTGAATGAAAAAGCGCGTTCCCTTGTAAGGAACCAAAGACCCAAAACACAAAAACGCAACATTATCTTCATTAAGGCCTAATTCTAATCTGGCCTGTGCACGGCTGATATAATCACCGTAAACATTCGTGTAGCTTGGGTGTGGGATATGAATGATTTTATCACTGCTTAATTCATAATGCCCTTTTACGAGCTTCGGCGTTTCGGGGTTCATGATATGGATCATATCCGATAGTTTCGCCATTTCCTGACGCAGGAACACCTCTTCATCAATGAATGTCGCAGAGTGTGAGAGAACATTATGGATCGTCCATAATATTTTATGCCCCGCTTCGCGCTGACGGTGAACCTGTTCGATAAAGCCTTTCGCAGCCTTCTTTGCCTCGCGTGCTTTGCCAAGGCGTTTGAAAACATCATGGATCCAGTGATAATGCAGCGTTATCTGCATGCGATCTGAAAGCGCGTCCACCGCATCCAGGGACGGTAAGGGCGTTACCGCGAAACCATTTTCAAAAGCACTGGCATATAGCATTTTCTGGAACGGGTTTTGCCGAATGGCAGGATAGTAGGCAAGCAATCGCGCGTTATCAAAGCTATGGCCGTGCGAGACCAAAGCACTCATAGCGTCGATGCAGACCTCACTAAAATTGCGCGGGTCTTCCATTAATCCATTGTGGTTCATATCCAGCCTGATAGCCCTAAGCGTATTAATTACGCATGAATATCATGTTAAAGCACTGCCGCCATGAATTTGCAATAAAAACAAGCACTTCAAATCAAAGCGCAACAGGGCGCACCGTTGTTGGGGTGGTATTGAGCCGCTATGCCGCGGCCTGCCTGATCCAACCCTTCTCATCACGCTGGTCTGATATTCGCCGCCTGTGACCATATTAAGGCACCAAGTCGACGGATCGGCAATCCGCCTAAAGCAATCTGAACCTGAAACAATCTTAAAAAGTCTGCTTGTTTGCTTTTATTTACAAAAAATCAGCCTTATAAAGAAGCCATTAATATCTGGCTGGTTACTATCAAAGCCATCAAATATAATTTCGGCAGAATATTTGCCAAAATGATTTCGGGACTGAAAAATATGAATATTGAAAAACTGGCGCTACCGGGCGTTTATGTTTTTGAACCCAAACGGTTCGGTGATGACAGAGGCTTTTTTTCAGAAACTTTCAGCATGCGGGCCTTCAATGAAGTGGTCCCAGGCCTGACATTTGTGCAGGATAATCATTCGCTTTCGCGCGATAAAGGCGTGATCCGCGGCATGCATTTCCAGACACCGCCTGACGCACAGGGAAAACTTGTACGCGTAACGGCTGGCCGCGTTCTGGATGTGATCGTGGATATCAGAAAAGGGTCCCCAACTTACGGCCAGCATGTGGGTGTTGAGCTATCGGCGGAAAACTGGAAACAGCTTTGGGTGCCTGCGGGCTTTGCCCATGCCTTCTGTACGTTAGAAGAAAACACCGAATTTCTCTATAAGGTGACGGATTTCTATGCGCCGCAATCCGACGCGGGGATCGCTTTTGATGATCCTGACCTTGGGATTGATTGGCCGATTGATACAAGCGAAGCAATCCTTTCTGACAAAGACCGAAATCTTCCACGCCTTAAGGATATTGAAAGTCCTTTTGTCTATGAAGGCGAATAAAAATATTTAAAGCGATTTTTAAAAGGGAAATCCCATGAAAATTATTGTAACAGGCGGTGCAGGTTTTATCGGTTCAGCGGTTTGCAGATATCTGGTGAAGGATTTGGGCCATACAGCGATTAACCTTGATAAGCTAACCTATGCGGGCAACCTTGCCTCCCTTAAGGAAATTGAAGACAGCCCCAATTATCACTTTGAGCAGGCTGATATCTGTGACCGTGCGCGCCTCGATGAAATTTTCGCAAAATATCAGCCCGATGCGGTTATGCACCTGGCGGCCGAAAGCCATGTGGATCGCTCAATCACAGGTGCTGGCGAATTTATCCAGACCAACATCGTCGGCACCTTCCATATGCTTGAGGCCGCACGCGGCTATTATATGGGCCTTCGCCCTGAAGATCAGGAAAAGTTCCGGTTCCTTCATGTTTCTACAGACGAGGTTTATGGGTCTCTTGGTGATGAAGGCCTCTTCATGGAAACAACACCTTATGATCCAAGCTCGCCCTATTCAGCGTCCAAGGCATCGGCGGATCATCTCGCGAACGCATGGTGCGAAACCTACAAATTTCCTGTGGTGATATCCAACTGTTCGAACAATTACGGCCCCTATCACCTGCCGGAAAAACTGATCCCGCTCGTGATCCTGAACGCGCTTGATGGCCGCGATCTGCCGATTTACGGCGACGGCTCAAACGTGCGCGATTGGTTATATGTGGAAGATCACGCAAAAGCGCTCTTTACCATTATGATGACAGGGCGTTTGGGCGAAAAATATAATGTGGGTGGCCGCAATGAGCGCACGAACCTTCAGGTTGTTGAGCGTATCTGTGAAACGCTGGATCGCCTGCGCCCCAAAAACGACGGTTCCTATAAAGACCAGATTACTTTTGTGACCGACCGCCCGGGCCACGATGCCCGCTATGCAATTGACGCAACCAAACTTGAGGACGAGCTTGGCTGGCGCGCAGAAGAAGATTTCGAAAGCGGTATCGAAAAAACCATTCAATGGTATCTGGATAATGGCTGGTGGTGGGAACCGCTGCGCGAACATGCGGAAACCCGCAAAGGCGTTTTAGAGAAAAAATAATAAAATCAAGAAATACCGAATGAAAACAAAATCTATAAAAAAAATCTTCGTCGCCGGGAAAAATGGACAGGTTGCATTATCACTTAAGAACGCGGCAGATGCGTTTGACGTAGAAGTTGCCTGTTTCGGCAGACCCGAAATTAATCTGGTCAGCAAAGCCTCTACGCTTGAAGCGATTGAAGCCTATCAGCCTGATGCCATCATTAACGCGGCCGCTTACACCGCAGTTGATAAGGCGGAAGACGAAGAACACGAAGCCTATAATGTCAATTCCCGCGGTGCAGAAATTCTGGCGAGGGCCGCGGCCGATCTTGATATACCCTTCCTGCATATCTCGACGGATTATGTGTTCGATGGTGCCATGAACCGCCCCTATCAAGAAAAGGATGAAACGGGGCCAACGGGCGCTTACGGGCGTTCAAAGCTTGCCGGTGAAAAAGCAGTAATGACCGCCAACACGAACGCAATGATTTTCAGAACAGCATGGGTCTACAGCCCTTATGGCAATAATTTCCTCAAGACCATGCTTAGGCTTGCGGAAACGCGGGATACGATTGGTGTGGTCGCTGATCAGGTTGGCAACCCATCCTACGCGCCTGATATCGCCCGCGGATTATTAAATGTACTTGCGAAAATCGAAGAAACAGGATGGGACTCAAAATATGCTGGCCTCTATCATCTGGGCGGTACAGGCGATACGAGCTGGCATGGGTTTGCAAGCGCAATTTTTGAGGCTGCAAGCGTATATGGCCGCACCAAACCAACCGTAAACGCGATCACGACAGAAGAGTTCCCAACACCCGCCAAACGGCCTGCAAATTCCCGCCTCAACTGCGATAAGGCGCATGCAACTTTTGGGGTTCGCCTGGCCGATTGGCGCAAAAGCACCGCTGACTGCGTTCGGGAGTTACTGAACGAAAAGGGTTGAAACAGCCACCACGTTGACGGCGATAAAAATCACAATATGATAGCGTTTTGAGTGCATGAGAGTTCCCCATGAAAATCGCTATCCTTTCTGATATCCACAGCAATATTTTTGCCCTTGAAGCGGTGCTTGATGATGCGAAGCGGCGTGGTGCCAACCATCTGTTTAATCTGGGCGACATCCTATATGGCCCCATCGCACCGAAGGCGACTTATGACCTGCTGCGCCAACATGATTTCGTCACCATTCGCGGTAATCAGGACCGGCAGATTTATGATGCAACAGCGGGCGAAATATCAGCAAATCCAACGATGCAATTCATCCTTGATGATTTGGGCGGTATGCAATCAGAGGCGGTTGAATGGATGCGCTCGCTTCCCTTTGATCATCAGTTCAATGATGACATATATCTTTGCCACGGCACACCAGCGGACGACCTGATTTACCTCTTGGAAAATGTTGAAACAGGTGGCCCCGTTTTACGGTCTGACATGGAAATCAAGGCCCTAATTGAAGACCAAACATCAAAAATTATTCTGTGCGGTCATACCCATATTCCGCGGACTGTTGCCGTTAGTAGCGGGCAAACGATCATCAACCCCGGAAGTATTGGCCTGCCAGCCTATGAAGATGACATGCCTTACCTCCACGCGATAGAGACATATTCACCGATGGCGAGCTATGCAATTTTGGAAAAATCATCGGGCGGTTATGCGGTCAGCCATATCAAAGTCCCTTATGATTATGAAAGCGCGTCGGCCTGCGCAGCCAAGCGCGGTCGCAGCGACAGGCAGCATTATTTATCGACAGGCAGAAAACTCAGCCAATAACGCCTTAGGCCATTGCAGCAATGAACACTCATGATATGGTCTGAATAAATTGATTATCAAAGAAAGCACCTGACCATGCAGGACATAGCCAAATATACCGAAGCCGCACGCCTTGAAATTGAAGGCCTGCACACGTTTTTTGACGATTGGTTCGGCGGCCTTGTGGATAAAAGCGATCAAGTTTTTGATGAGCGCTTCAGCGCGCGCTTTGACACCGATTGTATTTTAATTCAGCCGGGTGGTGTCGCGCTTGGTTATGATCAGTTTAAAAACGGCGTAAAAGGCGGGCATGGCTCCAGCCCCGGTTTTAAAGTTCAGATCAGGAATGTGGAGGTTCGCCCGCTCGGCAACACACCAAATGCCGATAATATTATCCTTGTCACCTATGAAGAATGGCAGAAAAACGCGATTAATTCATCGCCGCCCAACAATGGCCGCGCGGCATCAGTGATTTTCAAGATTGTTCAAAATGATCCGGTTACATTAAAATGGTATCATATCCATGAAACATGGCTGCCGAAATCGGTGATGGACGTAGATGATTTTGATTTTTAGGGTACGTTTATTCAAAATAATTGGGGGATAAAATGGCTACTTCACAAACTTACACTTTAAAATACCAGAAAGAATTTCAGCATTTTCAAGACCTCTGCGGCGCAGCTAGAAAAAAGATATTGCGTGGCTCATACAGACTTATCTCATCCGCAATGCCTGTAATAATCATGTTTGCTTTAGCAATCTTTATTCCTTTGTTTTTCAAAGAAAGCGCTCCTGAAATAAAATCAATCATCTACATTTCAGGTACCAGCATATTACTATATGTATTCTCAATTGTTTTCACATCGCGCAATAGCATGAAAAAAAGTTTGTCCGCTGATGGCTTATTCATGTCGCCCACAACAATGGTAATATCAGAAGAATCTATTATAGAAACTACTCAACTCTCAAGCTCAACATATTCATGGCCTGCAATAAAAGGCTTTGAAGAGGGACGATTTAGTCTTTTATTGATGGTCGATAATTCTATGGCGCTTATTATACCGAAATCAGCACTCAAAGATGATGCACAAATAAGCGAAATTAAAAATTTCATTATTGAGCAAATAGCTAAAAATAAATCATAAAAACTCCATAAAGCTTATGTTAAGTTGTCGGCGCTATTTTATTTTTAAAGATATTTTTTAAACCAATTAAGGGCTGAAATTATGAAGGGTATTATCCTCGCGGGCGGGCTTGGGACACGTCTGTATCCAATTACAAAATCAATCAGCAAACAGCTTCTGCCGATTTACGACAAGCCGATGATTTATTATCCGCTGACGACCTTAATGCTGGCAGGCATTCGCGAGATATTGATCATATCAAGCCCGCATCACCTGCCGCTTTATGAGGATTTGCTCGGTGACGGCTCCCAGTGGGGCATTCGCCTTGAATATGCAGAGCAACCCAAACCAGAGGGGCTAGCGCAAGCCTTTCTGATCGGTGAAGACTTTATCGACGGCGATGCCTGCGCCCTCGCGCTCGGTGATAATATTTTCTATTCCGCTGGTTTCAGCCAGTATCTTCAGCAGGCTGGCAGCGTTACGGAAGGCGCCTATATATTCGCGTATCAGGTACCGGACGCCCGCGCCTTTGGTGTTGTTGAAATGGACGCGGATGGCCGCGCGGTCTCTATCGAGGAAAAACCAGAAAATCCTAAAAGTAACCTCGCGGTAACAGGCCTGTATTTCTACGACAAGGATGTGGTTGATATCGCGAAGGCCGTAAAACCATCAGCCCGCGGCGAATTAGAGATCACGAGCGTGAACGAAGCCTATATGAATCGCGGCGATTTGAATGTGATTAAATTGCAGCGCGGAACAGCGTGGTTAGATACCGGCACAGTGGATTTCATGCTACAGGCAAGCCAGTTTGTGCAAACAGTTGAAGCACGGCAGGGCCTGAAGGTTGCCTGCCCCGAAGAAGTTGCTTGGCGCTCTGGCTTTATCGATGATGCGGCGCTTGATGCCCTCGCCAAAAGCTACAAAAACAGTTACGGCGAGTATCTTGCCAACTTGCTGAAGTTTGAGAAAAGCGGTATCTAAACAACTGGGACGATCAGTTAGCTTTGGAAACAGCATGCTTGCCTTCGGGAAGAAAAAGAAAAAAACCTGCAATAAGGAAGACATCAAGGGCTTCCTTTTGCTGTTTTATGGCCGCGGTGCCAATCATGATAGCGAAATTTCCCGCCGTCTTGGCAAGGGCCTGACGAGCACCTTAAACGAGATCACCAACAATAAGGAATTTGTCTACGGTGTGCTGCAACCGCTTGCGCTCAGGAAGGCGCTTGCATGGATGCCCTATTCACCTGAACAGCAGGATTTGGTGGCCAAGGCCGTTAAAAAGCATTTTGGCATTAAACTGAAGGCCATTGAGCACCGCACCGCCGCATTGAAGGCAATTTGTGAGCATTGGCGAATTTTGCGTGTACTTGATAACGGATCAACTGGATATTCAGGGGCGGATTTCGCGAAATGGATGGGCGACACTGATACCAGCCACCCCGAACCTGTGATGGGCATCATAGAGGACATTCGCGGTAATGAATGTTTTGGCTATGCCCTTAATCTGGCGCGTGAAGGCGAAAGCCTTAATCTCGATTTTTACCTAAACGGCACCTATATCGGCACCCAGCAAGCCAATGGCCTGCGCCGCGATGTGGAAGAAAAACACCTGGGTTTTAAATATACAGGGTTTCACTTTACGGTAAATCTGCCGCGGCAGTTAGCGCATCATGATCATCTAGTTCTCTCGGTATTTGATCATGAAACCCATATGCCCATATGCCCCGCACGCGCCTTCCCGAACATGGGGGCATCATACGCCTTAAACATGGTGAATTTCACCCATGCGCTGGAGGATGCGGCCCAAAATAGCGGGGTTGAGGTCCAACATCAGATTGATGAGATCAAGGCTTCCCTGCCTGACATTCAGAAATATGCAGCGATCCCGCTTGCGGCCTATCAGACATCAAAGCATTTGTTAAACGACGCAGTCCCCGACAGTGATTTAACAGATGAAGGCGACCTTGACCTACACGTTCATTGTCACGCCAGCCTTCAGCTGACAGAGCAAGCCCTGCACTATTTCCAGCAGGCTGTACAGAAAAACCCGGATGCCGTCATCTTTTTCGCGGATCATGAATGGATGGATGACAGCGGGGGCATTACCCCAGTTTTCAAGCATAGTTTTGATTATGAAGAGCTTTTGACCCGCGCCACCTACCCCCGCGCCTTCGCGGTTAAAAGTGGCGTGTTTTCGGGCGACCTATCCCCGCATAACCTATGGTTCAAGGCCTATGAAAAATTTGGCGATAAGGCCTTCGCGCACGTTCCCCACCTTCTGTTTGAGGCCAAGGACACTTGCACGGTTACGAAAAGTGAGATCAGGGATTATGAACAGGCCTTAAGCAACCACCTGAAGGAGGTAAGCCCAGGTGCATCGATCACCCTAAACGCTGATGACACATATGACGGTATGCTGGAAAACACAGGGCAGATCACATGGCCGCTCTCACCCGACACGCCTATGATGGCGATCATCATCCCCATGCGCGATGCATTGGAGCTGAGCCGAAACTGCGTCAAGAGCCTGCAGGAAACGCTACAATACCCGGATCAAACCGAAATCCTGATCATTGATAATGGTAGCGAAGAAGATGCAACAAAGGGCTGGCTAAAAGAAATCAATGAGGCAAGCAACATCCGCGTGTTATCCTATGACGTCCCGTTCAACTGGGCTGCGATCAATAATTATGCCTCTCGGGAAACAAGCGCAGAATATCTATTGTTCCTCAATAATGACACTGTCGCCCTTGATAAAGGATGGGATCATATCCTGCGGGGCTACCTGAACCGCGGTGATATCGGCGCTGTTGGTGCTCGATTATTGTTCGAGGATGGAACCATTCAATATGGTGGCTATGTTTTGGACACGGATAATATTGTGCTCAAGGAAGCCTATTGCCAAAGCGTGAACCAAAGCTATATGGACCGCGCGCAGTTACCGCATCAGACCTCAGCCATCATCGGGGCGTTCCTTGCATGTAGGCGAAATACCTTTGAAAAAGTTGGCGGCTTTGACGAAGACAACCTTCCGGTTGCGTTCAATGATGTTGATTTCAGCCTGTCGATTTTAAAGGCAGGGCTTAAAAATATGTATGTTCCTGCAATAACATTCCAACATCTGGAATCGAAAAGCCGCGGGTATGACGCACAGGACAGCGCTAAAGATATCCGAGAGAAAAAAGAACGGGAAAAAATGCGCGCCAAATGGGGTGAATATCTTAAAAGTGATCGGTTTTATTCGCCGCAACTGTTGAAAAGCGAACCAACACACACCTCGATTTTAAAACGCTAGAAATCAATAGTATTGGCTAAAATCATTGTGAAACATTAATCTTTAGTAATATCGTTCATCACAAGTTCAAATTAGTTGAGAATATTAGCGATACTCCTTAAAAGGGCCCTTATAGGCATTGCATAAAAAGCCTGGTTCTTTTGACAACGATCGTACGTATTAACCGGGGCAGGTTAGGTATAATGAAACTATCACTAAGCAGGGGCAAAAAGTCCGTCAAAAGCCTGCGTGAAACCAAGCTTTTTCAAGCTGATTGGTATTTACAAACCTATCCTGAGGTCGCTCTCCAAGGCATCGATCCCTATGAGCATTATGTCACCGTTGGCGAAGAAAACAATTATAACCCAAATCGTTATTTTGATGTCGCGTGGTATAAAGAGCGTTCGCAGGCAGCACGAAAATATGACGGCCTTGTCTTAGAGCATTATGCCAAGCGAGGTTGGAAAAATAAAGTTAACCCATCAAGCCAATTTTCAGGGCGTTTATACCTCAAGCATCATAGTGATGTTGCCGATCAGAATATCAATCCCCTCGTACACTATCTTCATGTCGGCATTCATGAAAACCGGCTAATTTTTCCGGTTGAAATGGAATATGGATCGAACCCTGACCTGATCGAAGATATGGCGCTCATTCACGAAAGCGGCCTCTTTAAAGGTGATTGGTACAAACAATATTATACTGATCTGTGGAACTATCCAGACTGTCATACGCTAGCGCACTTTATGACAACAGGTACTGAACAAAACCGGCATCCCAATCCTTTCTTTGAGACATATTGGTATAAAAACGCCTATAAAAAACTGATTAAAAAGCGGAATCCTTTTGCCTATTTCATCAGTGAGGGTCTGAAGCTCGGGCATGAGCCATCACCAAAATTCTGTTCCGAAGTCTATTTTGACCAGCACCCTGACGTAAAAGCCGACGGCGTTAGCGCATTTGCACATTATGTGACCAAGGGCATGCTTGCTGGCCATAAGTTTCCTGACAAGTCATTCATGAAGGCAAGCACAAATAAGAATATAAATAAAAAAGCGACGCTGCCGCTGCCGAAACACTTGCGGGATATGATCGATTTACCGCGCAATAGCTTGGCGCCGAAATCTAATCTTTTTGATGCCAAGGCAATGGATATCCATTGGGTAATCCCGGATTTCGCAGCCGGCGGCGGCGGGCATATGACGATTTTCAGAATGATCAATCATCTGGAACGCGCCGGGCACACAGTAACAGTATGGATCAACAACCCGTCAATTCATGCAACGCCAGATGACGCCTATGATACCATCGTGAAGCATTTTCAGGCGTTCAAGGGACAAGTGCATTTTGTTGACGCTGATCAAAAAGCAAGCAAATTTAAAGCCGCGAGCGGGGACGCGATTATCGCGACCGATTGTTGGACTGTATGGCCCGCAATGGTTCCAACCAATTTCAAAAAGCGCTTTTATTTCGTTCAGGATTTCGAACCTTCTTTCCATGCTATGGGCGCCCATTACCTGGCCGCAGAGCAATCCTACAAGGAAGACTTTGATTGCATCTGTGCGAGCCCGTGGCTCGCTGATATTATGCGCGAAAAATATGGTCGCACAGCCAGTTATTTTTGGTTAGCGGCCGATAACGCACTTTACACACCGCCCCAAAACCATGTCAGCCGCGATACACTCAGGATTGCTGTTTATGCCCGCCATTTCACAGCGCGCCGTGCGGTAGAGCTTGCGTTTTTAGCGCTTGAAAAACTGGCAGACCGCGGCCTCGAGTTTCATGTGGATTTCTTCGGAGCACCGCTACCGTTTGTAGACGCCCCCTTCCCTTACACCGATCACGGGGTTGCATCACCAAAACAATTGGCTGCAATCTTTCAAAACGCGGATGTTGGTGTTGTATTTTCAGCCACCAATTATTCACTTGTCCCTCAGGAAATGATGGCGTGCAAGCTTCCTATTCTGGAGTTAAGCGGTGAAAATACCCATGCAATTTTCCCTGATGATGTGGCCACTTTCGCAGCCCCTGATCCGCGCGCTATTGCTGATGGGCTTGAGAAACTAATCACAGATCAGACATATCGTCAGCAACAGGCGGACCGCGCTTATGATTGGGTTCAGGGCTTTTCATGGGAACAATCAGCTGCGATGGTGGAAACAGCAATTCTTGACGGTCTAAAAACCGCCGAAGCGCAGCAAACAAATCCAACAAAAACAGCAAGTCACATGAAGGCATCGGTTGTCATTCCGACCTATAATGCAGGCGATGTGTTGAAACCTGTTCTCGATATGGTCACCCATCAGGAAGCACCGTGGCCCTATGAAATTTTAGTCATTGATAGCGGTTCATCGGACGGGACTGTTGAACTCGTTAAGTCCTACGATAGCGTTCATCTGCACAGTATCGATAAGAAAGACTTTAACCACGGCGATACCCGCAACCTCGGTGCAGAAATGACTACAGGCGATTATATTGCCTTCCTGACCCATGACGCTTGTCCTGCCGACAAGCGCTGGCTCTATAATCTTGTGAGCGCAATCGAGCATTTTCCTGATGCCGCTGGTGCATTCGGGAAACACTATGCGTATGATGATGCATCACTGTTCACCAAACGTGATTTGAACGCACATTTCGATATGCTGAACAATCAGCCGCTATGCCTTACAAAGGATACTGATAGAGAGGCCTACGAGGAAAATCCACAGTGGCGGCAATTATTACATTTTTATAGCGACAACAACAGTTGCATGCGCCGCGAAATATGGGAGAAAATCCCATACAGACGCGTCAAATTTGGCGAAGACCAGTTGTGGGCTGATGATATTATCAAAGCAGGCCTGGGCAAAGTGTATGCGCCTCAAGCCATTGTTTACCACAGCCATGATTATGAGCCCGAAGAAAACTATGAGCGCAATATGACCGAGAGTGCATTCTTCAAGCATTTCTTTGGTTACGAGTTAATCAAAGACGAAGAGACGCTTGCGAAGACACTAAAAGACGTGAACGATCATGACGCAGAATGGGGCCGTGAAAACGGTGTTTCCGATGAGGAAATTGGCAAGCAAATGGCGCTGAATGAAGCGAGGTTTAAGGGCTATCTCGACGGTGTTAAGGCCGACACATCTGACATGTTCTAAAATGGTCAATTAAAGACTATCCCTTGCTAATGCACGGGTATTGGTGCGCGTTCAATGCTTAAGCTTATGGTCAACAATCGCTTTGATTTTTACTTCATCAAAGGGTTCGCCCATAAATGCACATAACCCGCGAAAGGCATCGGGGTTCCCCTTAAAATCTTCGTATTTTGTTGTGAAGCAAATATCAGGGTTAGCCCGCGTATAATCATCAAACAATTGATCACAGGTTTCGACCATATCGAGCACATCATAATAATCAACATCACGCCACCAACCGGATTTTGAAACCCCATCAGCATCGCGTTTATTGAAAACAAATTTGGTATTCGGGAAAAACTTGACGATAAAATCAAGGAAATGGGAAAAGCGCTCAACGCCAACATCATGAAAGCGAATTTCCTTAAAGCCTGCTTTTCTTGTACCCACAGGAACCTTCAACACATCAGATACAAAAAGGTCAACCGCTTTCCGTGTTACCGCATCCACGTCAACTTCATCAATACCATACCAAGGCCCATGGGGAGGCGGATTTGGCTTTGTATTTTTGGTTTGTGCCGCATTTAAGGCTTCATAGAAGTCAAAAATTGCGGCGAGTGCGTTGTTGTTCTCACCGCGAATGAAATAGCCGTCCATCGCCTGCAATACAGACTGCATCACGGTAGAGCCCGAGCGACCATAGGTGACGATAAAAACAAACCCTTCGCTCGGGTAGTCACTTCTTAAATCCGTATCAGGCTCCATGTTTCTCTCTCATTCACGCGTCGGCGGCAAAGACATCTAAAAACATATCATGCGTCGTTATTATTTTGTCTGAAGGGACGCCGTAAGCGCTCAGTCTCGCTTTGATATCATGGTCATCGGAAATAATCGCCTGAAGGGCATGTTCAAACGCAAGTGCTTTATGAAGTGCATACAACAAAGCCTCGTCGTTTTCAAAAAACTCGGGCTCCAACCAAAGATATCCAACGGCGCCGTTTTTGCGGGCTTCGCCGTGAACCTCGAGGAAAGCAGTATCGCCAAGCATGATCACCGCGCCCGCGTTACGCATAACGAGGCTACTTTCATAGATATCACCGTGTTGGAAATAAAGTTTGATCTTCCGCTCCAAATAGGCACGATATTCCTCAGCAACATTGGTAATTCTATGGGTATAAATATCCGTAATTTGCGGATAGTCCCCAATTGGAATATTGCACGCTTTCAAATCAATTGTTTCTTCATGGTCAAGCCCGACCATCACCTCATCAAAATTATCTGAGCTTTTGTCCAATAGTTTCAACAGTGCTTTGTATTGATCCTTCAAAAGACTGTTTGCATGCACAGCAATAAACAGTCTTTTGCTTTGAACGCTTGCACACAAATACGGTTGGTAACTGATGTCCTCACCAAACTTTATCGGCATAAGTTGCTTACGAACGGCAGGAGCAGCAGGCCCGGCAAAGCGTCTATCAGCATGCCCTAGTGGCTTTTCAAAGCCACGGTGGCGAGCAACCAAATCCAAAATTCCATTCCGTAACTCTTTTTCTTTGACGGATACAAAATTCGCTGGATACTCTGGTGCTTCACCGTTTCTAACATCATCCAAATTCACGACAAGCTGTGGGATGGAGACGAGATTTCGCCTTGGCTTGCCGATGACTTTGCGCTCTGTCTCAATGTCGGCCATCATTAAGGACCTAAGTACAGACGCTGAAATACATGCAAAATCAGCTTCGCGCTGTACATCCACAGAGGAAAGACCAAAGCTGATATCAAAATATAGTCCATCTGCAATCCGGTAATATTCAAATCCATCCGCATTGCTTCGTATCCGCCAAAAAAGCGACCGTAATATATATTGATGAGCTTGAAGCGTATTCCACGCAGCCTCGCTCATGGCTAATACAAACTGCGGGAAAAAATATTCTTTCGCGTTTACGAGCCAGTTTGTGACCATGCTGTCAAATTGGGCATAGCTGACTGTTCGCGCAGGCGCCAGAGGGTCAGAAAACAGACAAACCTCGTCCTTATCTGTCATAATTACAGCGAACGCCGGAGCCTCTATGTGTTCACGCTCTGCAATGTAGCTCGAGGAAAAAAGTTTGCTGTGTTTGTTTTTAATCCGCCCCAACAGGGCATCGGCCTCACGCCGGGCTTCCGCAAGCATGCTTTCAGGCCGGCGTCTATAAAGGAAACCAGAAAAGTTCGCCCGAACACCTTTAAATCCCGCAGAAATAGCCGTGAGCCAAAAATCCCAATCCTCAAACCCGCTTCGCATATCTTCATCAAAATACACACCTTTTTCAAACATACTGGTTCGCACGAGCGATCCTGCTTCCGATATATTTGCAACAAGATGTTTGAAAATGGAATAGTCCGGCGCAGTTTCACGGACATCATACCCATGCACGCCCCAGCTTAGCCCAAAGAAACCAATATCCGGATAAGCCCACCCAACCGATGGATCGTCGCCTAGAGCGTTTCGAAAACTGCTTAGTGAATAGGGCGCCAAGCGGTTATCCGCATCAAGAAAATAAATAGACTCGATAGTTTCATCCAGATTAAGCAGGAACCGCACGCCTGCGTTTCGCGCCCCTGGCAATCGGGTATTTTTCTGACGAAAATAATAAAGCGTATCGGGGTATACACTCATGAGATCGCGAACGGTTTTACCTGTTTCCGGGAATTTACAGCCATCATCCACCACAACCACATAAACAGGACAGTCAATTTCCTGCGTACAGGCGGAGATAATAGCTTCAGCCAAAAACTTTGGATGCCCAAAACCCGGGATAACGACCCCCATTGGGCGTTTTCCAATGTTTGCATCCTCTACGGGAATACTGACATAGTTTTGTTTGGGAATTACAGTGTTCATTTACTTGGCTTCATCATCCGCAGCGTCAGCCATTTTTGATGGCGTTGGGCTTTGAATTTCAGCGTCAACATACAGAGAATACCAACGGCACCAGCCCCACGAAACATCACCGTCCTTAGGCATTGTCGCAAATAACAAATCGCCTGCGCCTTTTGTTTTCTCATCGAAATCAAGTTGAAGCAACCCAGGTTTATCCGCAGGTAACATTAATGAAGACCAGACAATACCAGATGCTTCATGATACCCTTTAGCCATTCCTGCATTATCAACATTACCCGCATGGGCCAGCACTTCCTTGATTAGACCAATATCGCTTGAAAGCTCACTGGGCACACGCGCAAGAATATAGAGTAATTCAGGCGCTGCCTCATGTGCCGTTCGAACTTTAGCACGAATAGTTTTAGCACTTTCAGGAACCCCGGAATACATGATAGCACCTGATAGCTCATCTGTAAGCGGGTGCGTCTGCATGTATCCTAAATCTTCACTTAACATGAGAGGCCAGAAATCCAGGTCATAGAATAGTTTCTGGTGTTTTTCTTCACCATGAACGAAACCGATACGCGATGCCACTTCTGGAAACTTGTAGACTTGCATCGTATTTTTAGCAGTAGTTGTATGCTGAACGGGCGCTTCAATACTCGCTAACTGAAGTTGCGGTACATCCGAAACTTTTGCAGTCTCTGTGCCGTTGCTCGCTTGCGTTAATCCCTGCCAAAGCCTGAGCGACAAAGTATCAGTCACATCCAGATCAGAGGCTTTCGAATTGATACCAAAACGGGTTGCTTTTTTATCCGATAACGCAAGTAAATTGGTTTTATCATCACAGTCATGCCAGTGAATTTCTAATCTCGCTTCACCGACTAGGTCATCACGCACATAATCAAGTTCAAACAGGTTCCAACCGTGTATCAGGTCTTTACCGTCTACGATAAAATGACTAGCGAACAGGCTATCGGCTGTCCTCAAGACTGTAATCTCAAGTCTACCAACATCCTTTGGATTGACCACATAAAGTTCAACACCATACAGGCCTGCTAAATCAACAGGAAGATGCTGGGACACACACCCAACATTCAAATCCGCATCTGGGCCGATTGTTCGTTTACCAACAGGCACTTCATAGGCAAGTGAATAGCCGCTATAACCGAGCCCTTCGGCAAGACGTACTGCCTTGTCCAACTTACGCTGTGATTTTTCATAGTCTAATCGTAAGGTTGCGAGCGCATGGCGCGCTTCAGTATTATCGCACTTGATCTCTCGGTAAAATTTAACAAAGCATTTCAATAATTTACGCTCTAACTTGCGTCCGAAAAGGCCAAGTTTATCAACATGATACGGCGGTCCCAGCAGATCCTGTCCGTGGCAATAATCCGAGATCGTTTTGATCTGTGCTTTATTCCGGTTTTCTGAAACAAAAACCCGAAGGCCAACAGGGCTGCCTACCATCGACTTAATTGGTGAAAACTGTGCCCCGTTAAATTCATCGTAGGACACCAAAAGCCCATCAGAATTGAGGACAATAATATCGGCAAAACGAAGCGGAGACCCGTTCACCTGTTTCGCAAATCTGGCCTCAGTAATGACAGCAAAATCGGAGCCATACAGGCTTTGAAACGCCGCCTGAGTAATAGACGGCGTTGAGTGTTCAGAATACTTAATAGTGCCCCCATCAGACATGCAATAAACCTTATCAAGGAATGACTTAACTAATCACAAACCCCACATTAGCCTTTAAACGCTTTAAAGGCAAAACGGGAAATTGGCTCTGTAACGATTTGCAGAAATGTCCGCTCTTCGGTCTTCAAGTAAACTTCGGCCGAGTTGCCTGGAAGGATTAATTGATCCACATCACTGAGGTCGAGGGAAACATGGGCTATATAGAAGCCTTCTGGATTCTGTTCGGTTACGACAGATGTTCTAGAAAGGTAGGTCACTTTGCCTTTAACCGGTGCGTCTGCCTGGCCCCGATTTGAAGGGAAAACAATATCAGCATCCTGCCCTTCACTCACAAGTTCGATATCCTTGATTTGAACCCGAGCTTCAATCCTTAGACCTTCACCATCTGGGAACATTTCAAATAGAGTATCACCCGGTCGCAGAACCGCACCTAATGTTGTTGTCGCAATACCAAATACCGTTCCGTCAACGGGGGCCGTAATAAGGCCGCGCGTTGCAATATCTTCCAGGCGTGTAATATTTTGCTCTGTCTCATTTAATGTAACTTGCAAATCAACAATTTGCGCAGCGGCATCACGGTTATAATTCAAACCAACCTGTTTGATCTGATTTTGAAAACCAATGATGGCTTGACGTGTGCGTTCATTAATAAATTCAACTTCCTCAATCCGTCTCTTAATGTCCTCTTCTTGCCTTTGAAGTCGCAACAGATCGGATTTAGGCGCATACCCTTTCTCGTAAAGCTCTTGAATACCGGAGAGTTCCTCACGAGCGAACGCAAGCTGTTTTTGAAATGAAGCAAGGGTTACGGCATTGCTTTCCAAATCTGCTTCTTCTGCGGCAATATTCGAATTCAATAGAACAACTTCAGCTTCACCAACTGCGCGCAAAGCATTAAATTCAGTTTGTTGGTTTTGAATTGTTTCCTGAACTTTTGGATGAGTTAATACGTCTTTCTCAAAATTCGTCGGAAATTCAATGGTTTCGCTATTGCTAACTTCGGCGCGGCGGCGGGCAAGCTGCACCAGCAAAATAGCGCGTTGGATCTTAAAGTTTTCAAGCTGGGCTCCGGTTTGCGTTGCATCCAACAGCGCAAGCGGGTCCCCCTTTTTAACCTGGTCGCCTTCACGAACATAAATTTCGTCAATGATCCCGCCTTCAAGGTGCTGGATCACACGGTTGCGCCCTTCAGCCACAATACGGCCACTCGCAATGACGGCTTGGCCAATCGGTGCTACCGCAGACCATATTCCGCCGATACCAAAAATTCCAATAAGAACAAACAAGGCAATCTTCATCAGAAGTTTTTGATCTGTTTCAACCGTCTTATGCCAGTCTTGTAAGGAGGCGGGATCAAAAGTATCTTCTAGTTTTGAAGGTAAATTATTACCTACAACCGCGACCGGTTTTGAGTCCTGTGAAGTCATTTAACCCTCCGAACCATTTTGTGGCTTTTTCGCCTGAATGGAGTCACTTTCCGACTTACTATCTTGTGACACTGCATTTGGATTTTGAGTATTATCTTGTGATGACTGCTCAGCTGGCGCCTTTGACCTTGCGTTTGACTTACTACTAACAGCTCGTACGCGGTTGCTTTTCATAACCTCATCTTTAGGGCCAAATGCATCAATCACACCGTCTTTCAATATCATCACTTTATCAACGAACTGAAGAACCGTCGGTCGCTGTGTGACAACAATTGTTGTTATTTTCTTTTTCTTGGCGATTGCAAGAGTTCGATGAAAAATCTGTTCACCTAATTGGTCCAACGCGGCGTTTGGTTCATCAAGAACAACAACTGATGGATTGCCATAAAAAGCGCGTGCTAGCCCGAGCAACTGACTTTGGCCGCCGGAGGGGTAAAAATACCCGCGAGATATAAGTGTATCATACCCTTGCGGAAATTGCATTATGAGGTCATGTACCCCGACAAGTTGTGCAGCCTGAACTGCCAATTCCGCTGGATCCTGTCGACGCAAACGGGCAATATTTTCGCCAATTGTAGCTTCAAAAAAACTAACCTGTTGCGGCATATACCCAACATGTAGGCCACGAGCTACCGGGTCCCAGGCTTTGAGGGTTTGACCATCGAGCCTTACACTACCTGCTGATGGTTCGAGGTATCCAACCAATATTCGAGCAAGCGTTGACTTACCTGCACCAGACGGGCCAATAATGGCGACACTGTCCCCCGCTGCTATATTTCCTGTGATTCCTTTCAGGATTGGAGGGGTACCCGGGCGCGGTACATAGATTACGCGCTCAAGGGATATCTGCCCTTTCGGCGCTGGAAGCGGCGTCTTTTTATCAGGAATTGTAATGTCTTCGAGACGGACCATAAGGCGCTTTCGTGCCTCGTTCGCTTGCTTAAGGTTACGCCAACCACCTACAATTGCTTCAATAGGGGCAAGCGCCCGTGAACCTACAACAGAGGTCGCGAAAATGACCCCCGGGTTTACACCGTAATCAGGGTTTAGGACCAGATAGGCGCCAACGCCAATCAACGATATTTGAATGAGCTGTCGAGTGGACTTGGAAACTGATGTGAATGCAGCCTGCCTCGTAAACGAAGTCACAAACTGTGACAAAAACTTACTTTGATACCTACCCCAATCATTCACAGCTTCGCGGTACAAACCTTGCGCTCGAATGATTTCTTGCTGAGCAAAATGCATTTCCATGGAACGCGAAGATACCATACCTGACTTAGTAGCTTCTTGAGTAAGTGGGCCATTCAAGCGTTCAGACAATAATGTCAGACCAAACAAAAGAGCCGCTCCTACGACAACAACAACGCCAAGCCAAAAGTTAATCAAAAAAACAATCAGAAAATAGAGTGGCATAACCGGCAAATCAAATATCGCCGCAAACGAAGGTGTAGCAAGTGTCTGACGAATAAGAGTAAGATCTTTAATACTCTGTGGGCTGGCGTCATTCTGCCGCCCAAGTTCACCCGCTAGCAATGGGCCCGAGAATTTATTGTCAAATTCCACCCCCGCCTTGGCAAGCAAATAAAGTTTTGCTGTATCTAGAACACCGTATGACACCAAAATCACAAACGCAATGAAAGAAAGCGAAATTAAGGTTGGAACACTCTGTGAAAACAAGACCCTGTCATAGATCATGAATAGATACATGGGCACAACAAGGAGGCAAAGACTTGAAAGAAATGCATATCCACCAGCCCTGAGTAGTGATTTCTTTAAGACTTCCAGTTCGTCTTGATAATTTTTAACCAGTGACATAGCCGCTCTGTTTCCCAATCAATAAAAGTACTTATGATTTTCAAATCAAACAATATCGAAGTTTGTAAATATGCGTCTTTATGACATGAGAAACCCATGACCGCAAAACATAATCCAATATTTCTACATGGATCAGCATAGTGGCGTTTTACAGACACTAAAATGAATGGAGTTTGAATATACCAGTCATGTTAAAAGAATAAAAAAAGGGAGGCAAAATGCCTCCCTTCCTAATTTATATGTATCAATCTTACATCATTGGGTCAGCAGCAGGTGCTGTAAAGATGAAGTTATCAACAGAAAGATCAGCTTCGTCAATACCGATGAGGAAGATCTGGTCGTCGCCGTTAGTAATCAACAAACCAACCTGGTTTTCTTCACCAGCGTCGATCATGCCGTTACCGTTAAGGTCAACATCACGCGTTGCTGCAACTGCGTTCTCTACAAGCTCTTGTAGGTTAGCAAATGGTGTATCGAAACCGCTGAGGTCAAGAATATCATTTGCAACATCAAAGTCTACAATGCTGTCTGTGCCGTTGCCGCTGAAGAATGCAAAAGTATCTGCATCTGTGTCAGCTGCACCAAGAGCACCACCATAGAATACATCGTTACCAGCACCGCCGAAGATTGTGTCAGAACCTGCACCACCTTCTACGAAGTCAACACCAGCGCCTGAGAACAATTCGTCGTTACCAGCACCACCATCAACTGTGTCGTTACCTTGACCAGCGAATACTTGGTCGTTACCTGCACCTGCATCGATAGAGTCAGCAGAAGTAGCAGCAGGATCAGTTTCAGCACCACCGAAGATAGTGTCGTTATCGTCGCCACCTTCTAGTGTATCATCACCAGCACCACCGAATACGTTGTCGTTACCAGTACCGCCAACAACTGAGTCGTCGCCAACGCCGCCACCAACAACATCATCGTCAGCACCACCGTCTACAGTATCGTCACCGTCACCAGCGAATACAGTATCGTTACCTGCATCACCGTTGAATGTGTCATTACCAGACGAAATCGGATCACCGTCGCCGTCAACACCAGTTTGACCAGCAAAGATTTGATCATCGCCGTCACCGCCGTTGATTTCATCTGCACCAGCACCACCAGTAATGAAGTCATTGCCTTCGTTACCGTTTAGAGTATCGTCGCCTGCTTCACCCTGAAGGTTATCATTACCTTCGTTGCCGTCTACAGTGTCGTTACCGTCGCCAGCACGTACTGTATCGTTACCTTCACCACCGGTCACTTCGTCAACGCCGCCACCAGTTGAAAGGTTGTCATTACCAGTGCCACCAACAACTGTGTCGTTGTCGTCGTCACTTACAAGAACACCGTCTTCACCATCGAAGTCGAAGTTATTGTCAGCTGTATTTGTAACAACAACTGTCTGGTTGATAGTTTGAAGCAGAGCTGGGTCAGTTTCACCGTTTGAGTATGTCAATACAAGCGTTGACAGTGGGTTATCAGCATCACTATCTGCAACGTTGTTGGAAACGTCAGCATTCGGTGTGAATGTTACGGTACCGCCGATAGTTACGGAAACTGTACCATTTTCAACCTGAACAGGGTCACCACCAACTACGATGTCCACGCCGTTAACAGCTGTAATACGGAACTGACCAGCTGTTGTACCGAGTGTAACGCCAGCAATAACATCGGCTGCTACGCCGTTGTCAAGGTCAACACGACCAACCTGCAAACCGACATTCTGTGTCTCAGCACCACCATCGGTTAGAGCAATTGTGTCTTCATTTGAGAACAACTGGTCGTCACCACTTGTAAGATCAACAGTGATATTGTTGAAAACAAGCGTTTCAATGTTTGTGTTTTGGTACTGTGTACCAGAGCCGCGAGTAAGGTTAAATGCCGCGCCCATGATGTCCGAAAGAGTGAAATTATCATTCACAACATCAAGACCGTTACCGAATGTTAGTGTGTCAGCACCGTCGCCACCATCAAGAACATCGATATCAATCGCTGCGTTACCGCCTGCGAAGAAGTTATCGTCGCCCAAACCACCGTTAGCAGTATCTGAACCGCCACCTAGTGTGATTTGGTCGTTACCTTCACCGCCATCGATGTCGTCATTACCAGCACCGCCGTCGATAATGTCATCGCCTTCGTCGCCAGTGATTGAATCAGTACCGTCACCACCAGTAAGTGAATCGTTACCTTCACCGCCGTTTAGTGTATCATTACCGTCATCACCGATAAGAGTATCATTACCTGGACCACCAGTGAGAGAGTCGTTACCTCCGCCACCATCAAAGAGATCATCATCGGCTGTACCTAATACAGTATCATTAGCATCGCCGCCAAAAAAAGTCGCCATAGCTTTCCTCCTGAAAAAGCAACCAAATATTCAAAAGTGAGGCACGAACGTCAGTTAATGGCCCCCTCGCATACTCTCTAACGAGAATATGCGAACAATGTCAACTGCATAATGGCTTTATATTACTTTTTTCTCAAGCAGTAATTCCATTAGCAACAAACCTGTCAGAACCAGACCAACATTATTGCCCCGCAATTACAAGTTATCTATTCGCTTACACCCTAAAAAAACGTTAATTCTCTGAATTTTGTGTCCCGTTTGCAACATTTTCAATAAGCTGCTGATATTTCGGGAGCAAATCGCGAATAGAATAACGCTCTAAAATCGTCTCTCGGGCTTTTTGTCGCATAATTTTATAGTTTTGTGGCTCGTTGAGAATCTGATCCAGTTGCGAAATGATCTTCGCGGTATCAAAAAATGGTACAAGTATTCCATTTTCACCATCGGAAATCAGCTCTTTGACTGGTTCTGTGTCTGAGCCAACGATCAACGCGCCGGCACTCATTGCCTCCAGCATTGACCAGGAGAGTACAAAAGGTGCTGTTAAATAAACATGTGCCGATGATATTTGCATTAGTCTTTTGAACACGCCTAGTGGTTGAAGCCCCATAAAATGCAAGCGGCTATGATCAAATTCGAAGGTTTCCAGTGCCCATTCCTTGAAGCTTTTGCCGTCCTTGCGCTGGGCGCCGTAAGCCACACGGTCATTACCAAGAATTACCACATGCAAGCGGGGTCTTTTTTTCTGAAGCTCGGAAACAACCTCCATAAACTGCGGAAAGCCACGATACTCTTCCATCCCGCGAGCCACGTAGGTAATTACTTCGTCATCGGCAGACAACGTTACGTTTTCATTGATCGTAAGCTTTGCCGTGTCATCAGGTACAAAAAATTCTGTGTCAACGCCGTCGTGCAGCACACTCACATTTTTTTGGAATATTTTCGGCAGTTTGCTGTGTTGAAAAGCTGTTGGACACTGCCCCCAATCCATAGCAGCCAAGTCCTGAAGAATCGGCGTATTTTTCATCCTGATTCGCAATTGATTGTTGGGGTCTGGCTCCTGACCTGAGATAAAACTACTATCAGAATTGCGCCCGTAATAATACCATTCAAAATAACTAAGCAACTTTGCGTCCGGGAACACATCCTTCAGAAACATCGACCCACCCCAACCAGAGTGCGCCAATATGATATCAGGTGCGTTGCCCGTTTTTTTCAATTTCGTCAGAGCTTGGTAAGCCGCCTGCCCCATAATTGTCGCACGCTCGGTAGCAATGAGGGCAGGATGCGTGTCTTTTCTGGCTTCACGGTGCGGGGCATATGTAACCTTGGGTAGATTATATTGTTGCTTGTTCGTTTCAAGCGTTGCTACCGCCATTTCATGGTTTGAATTTTTCTTCAAATAATTGGCGATTCGGCGATATTGGCCCGGAAAATTATTATGCATGAAAAGGATGCGCATGCCCTACCCCTAACTGGTACGAGAAAATAGTCACATTTGTGCAACCCTGATTGCACAATTCAGTGAATGACCTACCGTTATTTATCGCTTTATGCAATAAAGAGCTTCAGATATAAAAACAAGTAATCGGCACTGGCATTAAACTGCACAGTAAGGTTGGCAAGCACTAAGGGTTGGGAATTTATGAAAACGATATTGGTTCCGGGCGGAGCTGGCTTCATTGGCTCGCACACGCTCCGTACCCTTAAGGCATCGGGTTACAATGTGATTGCCCTTGATAACCTCTCAAACGGCCACAGGGATTCGATTGAAAATACGGTCGAATTATTGGAAGGCGATATTCGGGACCGTAATTTCCTGAACACGGTTTTCAAAACCCACTCAATTGACGCGGTTATCCATTTCGCAGCCTTCATCGAAGCGGGGGAAAGCGTAAAAGCCCCCCTAGCATTTTACGAAAACAATGTGGCCGGAAGCCTTACCCTTTTGAACGCGATGAAAGATGCAGGGGTTGATAAAATTGTATTTTCGTCAACTGCGGCCGTTTACGGCCAGCCCGAAAACAATCAAAAACTGCTGGAAGGCGCGAAAAAACATCCAATCAATCCCTATGGGGACAGCAAATGGATGGTAGAATGTATGCTAAGGGACGGCGCTGCCGCATACGGTCTTAAATCAATCGCGCTCAGGTATTTTAACGCGGCAGGAAGCGCACCGGATGGGGGGATTGGCGAGCGGCACGATCCTGAAACTCACTTAATCCCGTTGGTTCTGGATGCGGCCATGGGCGTGCGACCATCAATTAAGATATTCGGGAATGATTATGACACCCCTGACGGTACATGCATCCGCGATTATATTCATGTGTGTGATCTCGCTGATGCGCATGTACGTGCGCTTGATCATCTCTTCGCTCTGGACACAGGAGAGTTAGACACAGGCAACTCAGCGTCTGACACAGAAACCAACACCGGGTTTTACGACGCCTTTAACCTTGGAAACGGTAAAGGGTTTTCCGTACGGCAAGTGATCGACACGGTGAAAGAAGTTACAGGCACTGATTTTACAGTCGAGAATGCCCCGCGCCGTGCTGGCGACCCTGCTTTCCTGGTGGCTGATGCCACGAAGGCGAGGAACGCCCTTAATTGGAGACCTCAATATTCTGACTTAGCTGATATGGTGCGGCATGCCTACGCGTTCCGACGCCGTCACTCGTCCTTTAAAGCCGCATAACCCAAACCTGATAAGCCATACCAGTTTCATGCATATCCTTGTCACATCGCCGATCCCGTCCCACCCGCAAGACCATGGGAATCGCGCGCGTGTTTTCACGCTCTGCAAAGCGCTGCAAGCTTATGGCCATCAGATACATTTTGTTTATTCAGGGTTTGAAGGGCTAACAATAGCGCAGGAATGCGCCATGCGCGCGACCTGGGATCACACCTATATTTTACCGCTTAAGACAAAGAAACGGCCGCAGTCGAAACGCAGTCATCACCTCCTTGATGATTGGTATGATAACGCCATGACCGACTGCACCGAAGCGATCATGAGAAAATGGCCCATTGGGGCCTGTTTTGCGAACTATGTCTGGTGTTCCCGCTGGTTGGAGAATGTTCCCTCATCCATTCCAACCTATATCGACACCCACGATATTTTTGCCGAACGACACCAGGCGTTGAAAAAGGATGGTATCACACCTCAGTGGTTCTCAACGACAAAAGCCGAGGAAGGAAAAGGCCTCAACCGCGCGACAACAGTATTTGCCATTCAGGACCTAGAGGCAGAAGCCTTCAAAACGCGAACCCATGCAAATGTTGAAGTGCTTGGCCATTTGGCGCATGAAAATTTTCTAGCGCCAACCCGTATTGCCAAAGATACACCCCTCAAAATAGGATTTATTGGCAGCACCAATATGGTCAATGTCCGAACTTTTGAGCTATTGGTAGCGGCCCTTCAAAAACATCCTGATCTGATTGCTAAACATCGTTTTTTTGCAGCAGGTTCAATTTCCAATAAGGATTTCGCCAGAGCATCAAACTTTGAATGTTTGGGTTTTGTGGATGACCCCAAGGATTTTTATCAAAATATGGATATTATCCTTAACCCAAACATCGGCGGCTCGGGTCTAAAGATCAAATCCATCGAAGCACTTGCGTTTGGCAAGCCCCTGATCGCAACCCATGATGCTATGATCGGCATTCCAACGACACAACACTATCATAGCTTCAAAACCATTGATGATTTTTGCGCCGGACTGGCCGAACTCTGTAAATCACCAGACCAGATCGCCCGCTTGGGCAAAGAAGGTCAGGCCATTTTCCTTGAATATCAACAACGGCAGCAAAATACGCTCCAAAAACATTTCCCATCAGAAAATAAGGGCGGGGCCACACAGGCATTAGAAACTTCCGCATCAGAGGAGCATGCTGATGCATAAACCTCTGCCGACAATTGTGATCGTTTCTGCCCTACCGCCCTCGCGTGCTCGGGCAGGATTGACTGCCCTTAACCTTATTAAAGTTCTCATTGAAGACTGTCAGGTCGTGTGTGTGGTGGATGATACAGGCCCAACCCCGACCCCAATCCACGGCGCAGATATTGACCGGGTAACCTTCATGCGCATTAGGGATTTTAAACGCGGTAACCACGCCTATCAGACGGTACCGCGTATTTTTGTGCTTGATGAAGGCTTTGACAGCCTGTTTGCGCTCGATCTATTTCTGGAAATTGGTGGTTGCGCCTTACCCATCAGTAGTTCCATGCACAAAAGCCTGCGTGCCTTAATGGAAGAAAAACCTGCCTGGCCCAATAATTACGCAACATTACTTGGAGCACAGCATGGCAATATCACGGCCCTACAAAACAAGGGCTTCGATATTATGGGAGCCCTCATGGATTTCAAACGGTCGGCCCATGCGCTGACATCAGAAATTCCCGCGCTCGATTTCCTCCATCAGGCTAGCCATATCCTCGCCCTAAGTGATTTTGCAGCCCTACACCTTGAGGCCTGCAATATTGAAGCAACGCGGTTTTTGCTGTCGTCAATTGGGGCTGATAACGCTATACCGAGAAAGATGGCGCGCGCACAGCTTGGCTACGGTAACAAAGGCCTGTTTATCATCGCCGTTGCATCCGACGCAGATAAAAAACGCGTTGAGAAGGCGCTTGAATTAGCTGTTGGTATTCAGAAGCCTGTATTTATTACCAATATTATGGCAGGCGGGTGCCCGTTCTATGAAACATTATCAGCAAATGTAATCGTTGCCCTCGAAGCAAACGAAGGCGCTAGCGTTTCCACCTTCACGGATACCGCAATGAATGCGGGTGTTGCCTGCATAACAACCGGTATTCCGCTAAACTATCAGGCAGACAGTCATCATTTTGACAGGGGCGAGCATAACAATACACTGGCGCAGAATACATGGTACCTTGATCACAAGGATGCCCTTCATCAGCTAGCCCTGAAAATCGTTGAACTGGAGAGCTTATCGCGGCTAAAGCCCGACGATACCAGAATTTCCAAGCGTGATGCCGAACCAACAAATCAGAGCGGGGTAGATGGTATAATTATCAGTATTGATGAACTGATCAGACTGCTTGGAGCAAAAGATTACCAGGCCTACAGCGCGAAACCCAATCACGCATTTCATCCCCCATTGATAGATGAGGCTGTTTCTAACTATATCGCCCCTTCAGAACTTGGCGAAAGTGCAACATTTATCGGGGCAGTACCCGGCGCCATGTTATTAAGCTCGCTCGCGCCGCAGGTTGACAGCGTGAATGCAGCTAAAATTATCACCTGTGACACTGCTCTAACATTAGAGCATTTACTCGCCATGCCAAAGGAAATGGCGATGGCTCGTTTCGGATACGAAACACCAATTCTCGTAGAAGAAAAAGATGATAGCCTGCATCACTGGGACTTGGAACAAGTAACTACAGAACTGAAACCAACCAAGGATACTGCTGCCTGTCACCTTAATTTTGCCAGCCCCCATTTAGGTAAGATATTGAACTTCAAAGGCTTGAAGCATCAATTGATTTTCTCAAGTGACTTAGGCCTCTCTGAGGATGAGCGTTGGAATTTTGCCAAATCTCAGGGTATGGCGTGGCGCTTGGATACCCATCGTCGTTCCATTCATATCATCCTTATCACGGGTGGGTATGATATCAAATTCCGCTGGGCATCCGTCACCGCGCAAAATATGAAAACCACCGTGTCCGTTTCTAATGAATATGACACACGCATGCTTTCAAGTAGCGCTGTTACACTTAAAAGTCACCGTTCCGGTGTTTTGGATTTTCGTATAACCATCAGCGGCAATCTGGAAACCGGCCCTTTAACGGCGGAAGAAGCCTTGGACTATATTCGTAAAAACCCGGTTATGCTGGAATGGGACAAGCCTTCAAACCCACCCGTGGTTTATAGCCAAGATAATATCCCGCAAGAAGGCACCGACGAAATCAAGACGCCTACCGGTGCTTCCCATACTGATGACAAGAAAGCCGTTAAACCATCCAGCGAGAACGAGACAATGAAGTCAGAGGATCAACAAGCTATGAAAACTGAACCCGCTATTGTTTCATCCAATATTGCTTCAGTGCCACCAAGTCTAAAACCGGATAGTCGCCTTACGAATGCAGCGATACAATATGCCGATGTTCTTTTAACAGCACAGCGACAACAATTCGAAAGCATGATCGCTGCCGCTAGTCGTCGTGGTTTATCCCTTGCGGCAGCAGATAGCACACCCGACTTGCCGGAAACTGAAACCTTGCTTGTTGAAGATGATGCCTTTATCGGCGCAGGATGGCTTGAAACGGCAAAGTCATCAGACGGGGTTTCCTATCGCTGGATGCAGCGAATAGCCTCAGTTCTGATTACCCATACTGCTACAAAATCCAAGACCCTTCGAATTTCAGGGTTTGGTATCGCAAGACGGCGTTTCCTGAAAAGCCTGAATGTCTATTTGGGCAACCAGAAAATTAAGGGGTCGGTGAAACGCACTGGCCTGCGCAGTTGGCGGTTTGAAGGAACTATTCCTGCGGTACAAGCGTCTGACGCGAATACTAACTATCAAATCCTACGGCTCGAAAACAAAGGCGCCGCGCGGCTAAAGAAAAGCCGTGATTACCAAGAGCTTTCAAAACCTGTTCCAACCAAGGAACCAGCAGACCTGCCATTTGGTGATACGGGTGGGCACATTTTTGCGAGCCTTGGCATCAGCCATATTGAAATTCTTGAAAAGTAGGTTAGTGGGTAAGCCACCCAATGCCCTAAGTCAGTTGCTTAACGGCATCCAGTTCCATATCCATACAGTCGCCAGTGATAGACACTGGTACAGCAAATTTCCGCGCTGGTTGCGGGAATGGCATTTTCATTTCTGAAGTGTGATCCGGGATCGAATCAGGTTTAGCTTTCGCAGATGTATTCATGACCCTAGCATGCCAGTCATGAAATGCCGTATGATAAAGCGCGCGGTCCCCCTGAAGCGTGCGTTCAAAATTTAAAGACTGCTGCGCTCCTTGCGTGCTATCGCTGCCACCGGCATCAACATTTAAATTCCACAAGGTACCGCCAGCATTACCCGTTGTTAATGACCCCTCGCGCAACAATCCGGTATAAAGAACATGCCTTAGGTTTCTCACCCCTTTGCGGCCAAACACATAGCCCAAGCGCGCAAGATATTCACTATCGGCGGCAATTCGCACACAATCGAAAAAACCCGCCTGATCGAGCACACGCTGGCGATTGATCATCAGGCTAATAAGGGCGGTTCGGCTGGGTTTCCCCTGCATCAATACGTCTTCGTTCGACCCCTCGATAATGCGCTCCCAGCGCACCGTGCATGCCTTCATATCTGGCCATTTTTGAAACGCCCCCAGTTGGATACGAATGCGGTCCGGATGCGAGACATCATCGCTGTCATGAAAGGCAACAAAATCACCTTTTGCTTTCGCAAGGCACCAGTTTTTTGACCAGTAAGTTCCATGATTAACAGGGGAGTTAAAGACTTTTACCCGATCATCGGTGCGTGCGATATTTCTAATGATATCCAGTGTGTCATCTGTACTCGCATCATCAATTACCATAACCTCAAGGCGTTTATGGCTTTGTTCCAGAATAGACCGCAGGGCATTTTCAACATATTTGCCTGTATTAAAGGCAGTCATGATAACGGTCACAAGGGTATCCGAGCGCGCACGCCCCAGTGCTTTCAAGTCTTCCCTTTGTTGCTTAAGCGTTTCATCGCCGTATTTATTCAAAAGAGCAAATTTCGAATCGAGACAAAACGCCAAAGGGTCACGAATAAGCTTTCGTGCTGCCGATTTGACGCTGCGGGCCATAATTATATTCCCAGAACAACACCAGCTGAAAGCGCGAGTTGATAGAAAATATTCAGGACATCTGTCGCGATTTGAAGGCTTTTTGTCTGCACCCGCGGTAAAACAAAAATCTCGTCACCCGGTTGCAGGTTAAATTTCTTGCTCTTCACCTCGCTGCTTGTCAGCTTGTCAAAGGTGCCGTCCCTGCGAAGCAAAAGGATATTTACAGCGCCGCGTGGCTGGCTTAGGCCGCCAGCCTGATCGATATAATCGCGGATGGTTGATCCTTTTTGGTACGCCATCGCGCTTGGAAACAGAACATCGCCGTGAACCATAACAAAATTGCTTTTACGCGGAATACGGATGATATCACCCGGTTCCAAAAGAATGTCTTCTTTGTTTGTTGAGCGTGCGAGCGAAACAATGCCTTTTGGCTCTACGGCACGGGCGCGCTCAACCCATTGAAGGACCAGTTGCGCTTCCTGTGCGCGCAAGCTTGCTTCCTGAACCGTATTCGAACGCGCGGTCAAAACACTGTTCTGAAGCGCCACCAACTGCGCCTCGAGCGCTTCACGCTGGCGTTCTTTCACACTAACACGGGATAGCTGGATAGCATCCAACTGAGCGTTTTCGCCAAAATTCACTTGCGAGAGCACATCACCGAGGCGAGCGCCATAAGGCAGAATATATTCGCTTACGCTTTCGTGTTCGCCCTCTACCCGAATGGAAATTGTACCCTGTTGTTTGTCTGAAATTAATTCGAGTACGTCACCAGGATGAATTTTAACATCATTTGCTTTAGCAAGTTCCACATACTCAACTTCAACCTTCGCGCGGTCATTGCGGTTAATTCGAACATGGGTTGCCTGCGGGAACGGGCGCGCCAATGCTAAAATATCTGCAACCGTCGCGTCCTTCGAGCTAAACTCAAACAAATAAGGGTTCTGGGCTTCACCCAACACACCGACCTGTGCGGTAACTGCACTCACCACAACCGTATCACCGTCGCTAAATTGAAATTGCGGTAGGTAACCATCGAGCACAAAATCATAAAGATTTACTTCACGGTATGTTTTGCCGCCCCTTAAAACCTTCACATTCAGATAAGAACCCCGTTCGCTATCAATCCCGCCTGCCCTGTCGAGGAAAAACAATACGGAATCTGACGCATGCCCGGCGTAAAGCCCCGGCTGGCGAACGAAGCCGGCTACATAAACCTTAATGGGTTCAGCACCGTCCAAGCTTGCGTATACACCAACGTTTTTCTTGAACACACCTGTGATGGCTTCTGTGACAATCCGGTTCAGGTCTTTGTTTTTGACACCTGAAACATTCACCGGGCCAACCTTTGGGATAAACAGATTTCCCTGCGCGTCCACCGGAATTTGGCCTGTAAAATCAAAGGCACCCCATAACTGTAGGCTTACCTTGTCGCCGATTGAAACTTCATAATCAGGGTTAAAACCGATGAAGGGTTGGTTTGCGAATTCGCCAGAAAAAATAAAATCACCAAAAACCCGCTTTATTTCGGTTGCTTCAACGACGGCTTCATCATTCGCAGCAGGGCTGACCTCAGCGGTTTGTACCTGTGCGCTAACACCGCCAGCACTGAAGGCAATCAAACTAACGAGTGCCACCAACGTCGCCGGGAATTTTGAAAATAGAGTTCTAAACATCTTTATGCTCCCGGATGGTGGCGATAATCATAACAATAACACCGTAAGCCAGTGACAAAGCGACAAACATCGTAATGATGTTATAGAGGCTTCGTGGGTATCTAGCTTCTTCAGGTAAAAAGGACGGTGTTACCACAATCAAATATTTCAGTTTTTTATAGGCTTCAACCCGCGCACGCTCAGCGCTTGCAAGCGTTGTGGCGTACACACGGCCAGCAAAATCCAGATCGAATTTCATCTGGGTAAATTCGGCGAAGGTTTCATTGATTGACGCGGTATCATCGCTTGCAAGTCTCGCCTGCTCTACCTTCAACTGGTCTTCAAGGGCCGCAATACGGGCCCGTGTTGCAACCAATTCAGCCGCCTGATCATTCAGGAAACCTGATTGGACTTTTTCTGTGGTTCTCAGTTCAATCAACTGCGCTTCAAGCGTATTCACGGCTGTCTGCAAAGCAACGCCCGATAACTCAGGGTCTAGCAGGTTATTTTCATTCTGGAACTTCAGGATATTGTCCCGCAACGCAGAAATATTTTTCTCGGCCCGCGCGACCTCACCTTCAATGAAACTAATCTGGTCTTTAGCAATTCGTTGGCTCACCTCATTCACGAAACGCTCGGCCTCAATAATGATTTCATCAACAATCAGTTTCGAGAACTCGGGCGTAAAGGCCTGTGCCCTAACCTCAATCAACGAACTATCGATAGAAGACCCTACAGAAATGCGGCTGCGATAATATTTCAGGAAAGCTTCGCGGCTCGGGTCTGACGACATGCGCGAAACAAAATCCCACTCCGAGCTGCTGAAATGTGCCTCTATGTCAATTTTCTCGTTGAGATGATCCATCATGGCGTATGAATGAATGTAGGAAATTAAAATATTGCTGTCTTGTTGCTCGGCGCCCGCCCCTTGCAGAAGCTGAAGGCCAGGGACAGTTGCCGTTTCTGTGTCAGCGGATTTAATGAAAAGCGTTGCCGAAGATTGATAACGGTCAGACGCCAGGAACGCATAATATAGCGCAACGATAAAAACACTTAGAAGCACCCAGCGATAGGTGCGAAACGTTAATAAAGACCCACGAATATCAGAGACAACTCTGCCGCCGTCTGAGCCAGCACCACCGCTGGAGATCAAATCTCCAAAAACGTTTCTCGCTTTTACTAAGGAATTTTTCATACGGCTCCGCCGGCGTTACTGTTTAAGTCATATATTGTTTCATGCAGCATCTTCATGGCCTCATGAATGGATATATCGATAAATGGCTTGTTCAACACTTTCGTAAAATTCTGCGCGGCCATATGCAAGAAAAATCGCGGCATTACAATGCTCACGAATGATGTCCATATTGTGAGACACAAGAATAATATTCGATGTGGAACGCTTATTTTTAAGTGTATCACTACACTTTTGTTTAAAGGCGGCATCGCCAACCGCCATAATCTCGTCCATCAGATATGTATCGAAATCAAAGCCCATCGATACAGCAAATCCGTATTTCATCCGCATGCCCGATGAATATCCGCCAATCGGCAGATCAAAATTATCGTCAATTTCTGCGAACTCGCGAACAAATTCCTCAACTGGTCGGGTGTCTTTAATTCCGTGGATACGGCAAACATAGCGTACATTCTCACGCCCTGTCATGACGGCATTAAAGCCTGTTGCAATCCCGAGCGGCCAGGAAATGAAGCGGTCAGAGACAATCTTTCCTCTTGTCGGGAAGTCGATCCCGCCAATCATCCGCATTAATGTGGTTTTGCCTGCACCATTCTTGCCAAGAATAGCAACATCACGGTCATCCGGAATATCAATATTCAGGTCTTTTAGAATATAGTTAGGGCCAAAGCGGGTTGGATAATATTTCGAGACGTTCTTGAGCGAGATCATGTTGCCATCACCCAGCGCCAGTTTAACCGGTATGCAGACATCGCTGCCGCCATCAAAAGCACCGTCCAGGTTATCAAATACTTGAAATCGGCAATCGGGCTTATATAGCCTGATATCCAGGCCTCCCGCATCAATTCAGATGCATGGGCAAGCGGATTATAGGCAAAAAAACCAAGATATTCAGGGGGTACAATCGTAATCGGATAAATCACCGCAGACGCGAGCATCAACGGGAAAGTGAGGATGTTAATCGTTTTCTCAACCTCCTTGGCGATCCGCGATAACATACAGGCAAGAATGCCAAAGAAAATAGCAAACAACCACATGGTCAGGGCGTACCCAATCACCAAAAGCGGATCAGCAGGCAAGGCGTCAAATCCAAACCATAACAAGGCAACGACAAAAATTGTCTTAACCGTCAAATACACGCCGCCTTCGATCAGGGAATAGGCAAGGAAAACATCAAACAAACGAATTTGCCTGAAGCCAAACAGGCCGCGAGCGCCAGCAGCCCCCATGTTTTTCTTCATCGTGCCGCTCCAGAGCATACGGAAAGGCACGTAAGTAATTAGAATAAAAACAGGAGGCTCAATATTACCAAGCGTTGCAATCCCGCGGAAGCCAAACAATGTAATGAAAACGGAAATCATCACAAGCGGCTCCAGCAATAGCCAGATATTACCAAAGGCATAGTTATTACCGAAGCGGCTGCTGATCTCGCGAATAAAAATCGCAAAAATTACATCTTTTTGGATTGCCAGCGCCGAGCGAGCCTGCATAACATCACCAGTATGATTAAAGGGTTAAGCCCTTATAAATCATCATGCTTGTATAGGCCAACAAATTTCCCGTCTTTGTTGACAACGACCAGAAACTTCACCTCATCCGCCCGCATCATATTTTCGGCTTCATCCACGATGACATCGTCGCGGATTACAGAAAAGTCCTTGCTCATACACTGGTGCGCTGCAACCTCGCGAACACGCCGCGTTACACGAAGCGCCACGCCGAGCTGACCTTTGGTAACAACCCCGACCGGGCATTCGTTTTCATCAAGCACAACAGCAACACCCGCAGGACCACCCGCCATTTCAGCCGCCAATTCCAAAAGAACCATGCTCGGATCGACGGTTGGAACGGATGATGACAGCATCACCTCGCCAACTTTCTTGAGCAAACGGCGACCAAGCGAACCACCAGGATGGTAACGCGCAAAATCCTTCGCATGAAAATCACGCAGCGTCATTAAGGAAATCGCGAGCGCATCACCAATAGCGATCGTAACAACAATCGATGTTGTTGGCACCAAGTTATTCGGGCAAACCTCTTCAGAAATCGGAATTTCTAGAACCACATCTGCAGCTCGGCCAAGCGTGGATGATTTCGCGCCCGTAATGGCGATAATTTTGTTTCCAAATGCCTTCAGTGATGGCAAAAGCTGAACAATTTCCTGCGTTTCGCCTGAATAGGAAATCAATAGTAAGGTAGATCCCGGTGTGACCATACCCAAATCACCGTGGGATGCTTCAGCAGGGTGTAGGAAAAAAGACGGCGTCCCCGTGGATGCCAGTGTCGCAGATATCTTGCGCGCAACATGACCTGATTTCCCCATACCAATAACGATCATATGCCCCGTAGTGTTCAGGGCAATCCGTATGGCATCGCGGTAAGAATCTTCATCATAAAGCTGCGACAAACGCTCTAGCGCCTGTCCCTGCTTGAGGAATGAATTTCCAATATTTTCGATTGTGGTGCCTAAATCAGCTTTTAAATTACCGGGCAGCTCTAGTACGTTATTATCAACGGAGCTTTTCATATATGATCCCCAAGCCTTTTTCTTTTTGTCACTATTTTACTAGCGACCACATTATCAAACGATCAATGTGACTTATGCCTGATTAACTGTCACAGTTATATGGTTCGCGCACGCTATCATATGAACCAATGACATACAACTCATTGATAAAATTTGAACTTTTCAATCAAAGCCAATCATTTTACCAAAAATTATACTTAAGAAGAGGCGAATAGTGAGGTGTATATTTCACCCAACAATCTTATTTGCCCCCAATAAGTACGTCATCCATAATTCACAAAATTGCTATCGTCAACAAATTGTAACACAAAGCAATTCTGCTTCCTTATTGACATTCGCAGCCTTAATCCTGCCTGAATAAGGCTGTTGCCAAGCGTTTAGGCGCGAAATGTAGCGAGATTGTGGCAAATTAAACCATTAGCAAACGCGCTAACTTTTCAACAGCCGCGGTCGCTGTCTCTGTGCGTTGGCCGTAAAAACTACCGGGAATAAGGGTTTCCTCTTTCAAAAAGTCTTCAAAAACTGCCAGCTTGTCATGGTTTACGCTGCCTGAATTTTGCCAAAATTCATCGAGATTTCCAGAATATGTAAGCCCCGCATCAACATACATGGCCTTGCCAATTGCAATTGTTGGTACATTTTCCTTCAAGGCAATCAGGCCAACAGTACTGTTCACGGTGACACAGCCATCTGTAATTTTAAATAAATCATACAGGTCCACATCAAACACATAATGCACCCGTCCATTCAGGCTGAACTCACTCACAAGCTTTCGGACGAAATCACCATAATGGTTATAACCGCGGTCCATCGGGTGATGCTTTAAAACAAGAATTGCATCTTTTGGAGCATATTCAGCAAAGGATATAAACACTTCGCGCAGGAAATCCTTCATCCCGTCAAACCGCGAATGATAAAGGATTTGGCTATCAACTGCGACCTGAAGCGGAACAAAATAAAGGGGCGTTTTTTCCTGTTTTTTCAAGGCCACCAACTTTTCAACGAACCCTTTTTCGCTGCGTTTGGTCACCTGCTTCCTGAACCAGGTTAAAATCCAGGCATTCATTTCCGTAAACCAGTTGCCGGGTCTGTGATGTTGTACCGATTTGAAACCAAAAAACTTCCAGTCTTTAACCACATAATATGCAATCGCATTCCAGATCTGACCGCCAAAGGTATAGCCTGCCATCAAGGGCGCCGGAATTTCTGCGCGGCCTAACTCACCTCGCTCATAGGCATCGTTAAACCATGTAGGAAACCGGGAGTTTGCATTATTGCCAAATTCCTCAAAGGTGACATAGCCCGGCCGCACATACCCTTCTTCAAAGGCGAAATAACGGATATCATGCAGGCTTGCGATCTCGCGTGCTGCCCGGTGGTAAAACCGCTGATCGCCGTAAACAATTATGGCATCAATCCTGTGCTCGCGCACAAAGCGGCTTAGGAAATCGCGCCAGCCCGCGGGCGTTCCATGATACTCATCCGACTGCCCAACAGTGGAGAAAAAAGCATCCCCCTTATTGAGATTGATCTTGAAGCTGTTTGCCCCCGCATGCGTTATTGCTTCAGCCATATAAGCGAAAAAGGGGCCGATAGGTCCCTGAAGCAGCAAGATATTTTTTCCCGAAAGCGTCATAGCTGGAAATTATCATCCCAATTCATAAATGCAAACGCGCATTCTTGAAAAATTCACCGTGAGCCCCTTAATATAGAAATAACATCGATAGAGGCTGGTGTGACCATATGCCCATAATCGCAGGGCATCGCATTAGAAAGTCGAAACGCTATCGAGGCCGATAATGGCTTCAAGGCAGAAAATATCGGGGATAAGGGGAGGCAAAACCAATGATCATCACGAATATAGAAAGTGTGCCGGGCCGCACAATTGAAACTGAACTGGGCCTCGTGCAGGGCTCAACCGTGCGCGGTAAACATATCGGCAAGGATATTGGCGCATGGTTCAAGGGTATCGTTGGCGGGGAAATTAAGGGGTATTCCGAACTTTTGATGGAAGGTCGCGACCAGGCGCTGGAACGTATGGAAGCTGACGCAAAATCAAAAGGCGCGGACGCAGTTGTGAACGTGCGGATCACCACCGCAAGCGTCACGGGCGGCGCCGCAGAATTAATGGCATATGGAACTGCGGTTAAACTTGCACCAATTGCATCGGCGGAATAAAGACGATGCAGGACCAAAACACACCGCCAGAAAGCGCATCTGAGAACCAAAGCGGCCAAACCCCTACCCCGCCAGAGGCACCAGAAAGCCCAAGCCCTTCAAACATTGATGATGGTTTTCTGGAATGGAAACAGGAAATGTATGCCAACATGCCTGACTGGCTTGTTGATTTATTTTTTGCCGGGTCTTCCTATACGGATATGATGGCGCGGAATTTCCTCCAAACCTTCCTTGTCGCGCTCGCAGGGTGGTCGCTTGCCACCTATATGGAACACCGCCACAATAAAAAAATGAGTGCGCGCGAAGCCGAGCTTCAGGATGTGATCATCACAACCGCCAAACGCGCAGGCCCAGAAATGACACAAGCGATGATGGTCACGGGCTCAGTGGTTGTGTGCCATGATTTCTTCAGGACACTGTTTATCAAGCTTCGGCAGATCATCGGCGGTAATATTGTGCATTATGAGCGCTTGCTTGTGCGGGGCCGCCGCGAGGCCTTTATTCGCATGCAGGAAGAAGCAAAACTACGGGGCTTTAATAAGATAATTAACGTACGTTTCGGCAGCAGCCATATCGCAGGCCGTTTCCTACCCGCAATTGAACTCACGGCCTATGGGACAGGCGTGAGGGAGTAGGTATTTTAAATTTTCAATCAGGTGCGAAACTTATAGTCAAATGATGGGATGTTTAGCTTTTCTGAAGCTTTTCCAATAGTTCGCACCCCGCTTGTTGATCCAAATCACAGGCAAGCTGCGCAAAATATTTCCTTGTCTTATCGTGGTCATCTGACAGCAAAAAACTGTCCATTCGCGCAACCTTCATACAGTCTTGAACAAAACCAAAAAAACACGATAGTTGAGTATAATTCTCTATCTCCATAGGGCCGTTTGCGAAATCCACATCTTTTTCGAATATCAATTCCTCAAGATATTTTGCATAGAAATGACAGCTTGCAGCTCTGCGATCTACCCAACATTGGTATGGCCATTCCTTTGGCTCACTATCCGGCTTATCAAGCTTTTCAACTAATCGACGTTCATTGCTCGCCACCATATTACATGCAGCTTTACTTCCTGCTTTACAGGCTCCGGCATAAAGGCCAAACGCTCTTTCAAGATCACGCTCTATACCTAAGGCTTGTAAATAAGCATCACCAAGCCGCATGCATCCATATTGCGGATCATAAAAACAACCTCTCCTGAGCAAAGCAATTTGTCCCTCTCTGCTTTTAGGGTTAGACACAGCAAGACTTGAACACGCTCTTCCATGCTCAAGTTTACATGCCTTTTCATGAAATTTCACGGCAGTCATCCGGCTTTCATAGGGGCCTCTGCCATTCACATACATATTACCTGCCTCAAAACATGCTTCCTTATCGCCGGCGTCACAACTCTTGGCCATCGCTTCCGCTGACTTTTTGCGAATAGCGAACTGTTCATCGCTGTCTGCAGGTGCTGTTTTATCAACTTGACCAAAATAATATGCACTGAGTTTTTTACAGGACGCAACATCATCGCCGTCACAAGCAGCGATCAACATCTGCTCGACCTGTGCGTCACTAACCTGAGAAAAGGCAGGCGCACCACCCCCGAAAAGCAGAACAACACATACGATGAATAATGAAATTGATCTCATTGTTCGTCCTTGGCCACAGAAGTATTTTTATCTAGGTTCCAAAAACCTTCAATATTTCTCGGGTTTTCGCCGTATTTATTTTCTCCCTTCGAACCTGACCAAAGGTAAAGCCATCCCAGAAAGAACACGCTTCCTAATGATGGCTGAATAGTTACACCGATAAATCCTACAATAATCCAAAGCCCTGATACCCCAATATCATGCAGACGCCGCACAATAAGCGCAAAATTAGCAACTAAAATCAGAAGCGCAAAAAAAGGCGTTGTTATACCGAAAGTCAAAATTAACGACAGATATAATAGAACCCAACTTAAAACATTAAATACGATAAATTCGAACCGTGTTGCACGGCCCTTAAAATCAAAACTATGCCTCAGTGAATATAGATACGTATGAAAAAGCGGCGTCCAAAAACTATTGTCTTTGCTATCCTGCTCTAATGGATCTGGTTTAAATTCCATCGTATTCCCCATTCCCAGCACTATCCCAATTCTAATGCGGGATAATTCTATGGTATCATGTCACATCACGCGGATTAATACCAAACCTGTTTTCTTCCTTTTCACCGGGCCAGAAGAGGAAGATACAGGTAAAAGCAACTCAAAAAATGCAATGAATATTGAAATGGATATCACTGCTTATTCTGTTGCCCAATTCTTCAATAATTCTCTATTGTATTGTAACCTTTCACTATAGGGGACTTTATCGTCATCAAACCAAAAACTATACTCAGGCTCCTCATGAAAGACTTCAAGCAGGCTTTGTTTCAACATTAATACTCTCTGAGTATTACCAACAATGTTAATGGTATCTATATATGGGCCGACATTTTTCTCACACCGTGAAATGCCACAAAGCCAACCAGTTAGATCAGATACAATCTCTTCTTCAGCAAGGTCGCCAAGATGGTCACTATTTAAAAAGCAATTCATAGTTGCCAAAAGATACTTTCGAACAGCCTCAACCTCATCATCAGGCCACTCATCCCAATTCGCATAAACAAGCTTGCCTAGAATTATTTCGGGATCAATGTTTCGACAATAAACAGAAGAATTTATTTCCAATATTCTTGGTAAAAAATATTTAAAGTCTGGAATACTACCAACCGTATAAAAGACACTAAAGCTATATGAAAAAAGTAAGCTCTCAGATGTTTGCCTCAACTCTTGAGATAATAATTGGTCAATATCCTTACTATCCAAACAACAAGGGCATCCATCAATCTCTGTCGGTTTTGGGTACTTTGCAAATGACGAATATAGCCGATCAATCATTTCTGGTTTCAAAAGGGACGGCAAAATATCTCGATCCAAAGAAGCATTTTTTTCATCATTCGAATACTCACGCGGATTTATACCAAACCTGTTTTCTTCCTTTTCGCCGGGCCAGAAAAGGAAGATACAGGTAAAAGCAAAGGTAAACCCGTCCGCGATAGAGCCATTGAGGATAATCCCGCTCAAGACAAGCGGTACAAGGTAAAACACCTGCCACAGCCCGGAAATCCCCACATCCTGCAATCGCCGTGCATGGATACCAAGCGTCATCATCCCAACAAATATATTGAGGATAAGCAGTAAGATCACCAACTCACCGTCCAGAACCACACCAATCGCAATCGAAAGCAGGATGTAAGCGACCCATTTCGTCGCCCAAAGCGAGATAATATAAACCCAATATTCAAACCGCGTCGCGCGGCCCGAAAAATCAAACGCATGCCTAAGCGAGAAAACATAGCTTTTGAAAACGGGTGCCAAGACGCTTTCACCGCTTTTCTCAAATTCTAATGGGTCGGGTTTAAACTGCATAAGGTAAATTCAGTACTTTGCTTCAAATTGGTATCGGGCTTAGAATGCTATCACTTGCTTCAACTGACGTGCCAAACTACATCCTTCTTCCTTATCAAGCGCACAAGCTTTCTCATAATATTTTACTGCGAGTTCAGCATTACGAGAGAAATCATTATGCCCTATTTTATATGCGTGTCCTAAGTTCAAACACCCGAGTCCGTCCTTTAATGTGCAAGCTTTGTCCAGAAACTCCTGTGCCTTGAAAAAATCTTTCGCGACACCAACTCCGGTAGCGTATGCGGTACCAAGGTTTGTGCAAGAGGAGCTCTCTCCAAATGAGCAAGCTTTCTCATAATATTTATTGCTCTGCTCATAGTTTTTTTCGCCCAATGAACCTTCTCGGTAAATATGACCAAGATAAGCGCACCCTAATTTTTCCGAGAAACCACATGCAAAGTCAAAATACTTAACAGCTATTTGTTTTTCTTCCTGTGTCTTAGCTTGGGTGTAGAGAGCATTACCAAGAGCAAGACATGAAAAAACATGCCGCTGTTCCATGCATTTAGAATTCAAAATTTTAACAGCAGTCTTCGCATTTCCATATATCTCGGCTGGGTTTTCTTCTAACGCCGCAGCAAGATCACAAGATAAATCTCGGCCCAATTCACAAGCGATTTTGCTGTATTTTATGACTTTATCGACATTACGTTCAAAATCCTTATTGATATTGTATAGCTCAGCTACACTGTCGCAAGCAAATACCTGCCGCCGCTCACACGCTTTTTCAAGGTAAAACGCGGCATCAAATAGGTTTTTTATAACCCCCTCACCATACAAATACATATACCCAGCGTTTGCGCATCCAATCGCATTTTCGGCGTCCATATCACACGAACGAATATAGTAAATAAGCGCTTTGTCTTTATCTTCTTCGATGCCTTCACCGTTGCGATATTTGCCCGCCAGCCTATTACAGGCACGCCCACTTCCAAACAGCGAGCATGACTTTTCCAAAAGCTCAATCATTCTCGGCAGGTCTATTTCAACGCTTTTTCCCTTTTCATAGAGGGTCGCTAAAAACAGGCAAACCTGAACCTCATTACGGTCGCAGCGCGTATGTAACTGTGCAATCTCTTCGCTGCTCAACGGTGTATCGACAGTGATGGTATCCCCATCCTGTGCACCGGCACCTATGGTGAAGCTCAAAACTAAAAGTAACGCCGCTATAGTTTTCATCATATTACCCCCAATCATCATGAAACATCCATTGATCCGCTTCTTACTAGCTGTCTTTCCCCATCCATGCCTCGCGGAATTTCAGTTGCTTTTTGCTGGGTTTCCTGTCCGCATCTTCGAACATAACAAGCTCGACCGTTGGGTCGCTGGCAAAAGTGACCTCGGCGGTTTTGGCGGCGCCGCGCTGAAGGAAGCTGATTGTTACTGTGTCCCCGGGTGCATAGCGCCCAATCGCTTTATCAAGGTCGCCTTGCTTCCTGATTTTACGGCTACCGATTTTCAAAATCTCGTCCCCGCGCTCTAACCCTGCGGCGTACAAGGGTGTACCCTTAATCACATTACCACGAATTTCGCCGTCGCCGTTCAGGCGCACACGACCAAGGTAGGCTTTCCCCTCATTTTTCTTCTGGAATACGATCCCCGCGCGCTCAAAGAGGGACGCGAAATCCGGGAGGCCGCTATCGGCAATATAGTCTTTAAAAAAGGCGTCTGCGAACGCTTGGTCGCCTGTCACATGCGCCACCGCACCAATCAATGCATCAGGCGCGTATGGTTTTTCCGGCGCACCGTTTGTTTCCCACAATCGGCGCATCACATCATCAAGGCTTTTTCCTTTAAAACGTCCACGGATTTCAAGATCAAGGGCAAGGCCCACAATCGCGCCGTAAGGATAATAGCTCGTGAAAATATTGCTGTTGTTCGTCGGGTCAATCGAGGTTGCGGCATCCACAAATGCGGCCCGCAGGCTCATTTGCTGTGGGCCATCAAACTTGCGCCCTGCTGCGTTCACGATACCGTTCAATTGCCGCGACAGGCTGCTGATGTATTTTTTGGGCGTTTCCTCGCCTGCCCGCCGGATCGTAAGCGGCCCATAGTAGGATGTGAATCCCTCTGCGAGCCAAAGACTGGGCGTTGGGTTCGTACGCTCAAAATTAAAGGGTTCCAGTTCCTGCGGGCGCAGGCGCTCCACATTCCAGGCGTGGATAAATTCGTGGCTTAGGGTACCAAGCTGGCTGAAGTCACTATCATACAAGGAGCGCGAGCTTGTCAGGATAGTAGAGTTCCTGTGTTCCATCCCATCACCTGACACATGCGGCAGATAATCCGCGATAAAGGTATAGGTTTCATAGTCAAAATTGGGCACATCACCGAAGAGCTTGATTTGCTCAGCAACAACCGCCTTCGCCTTTTTGGCATACATATCCATATCGCGTGACGTACCATCATGATGCACTGCCAGCCGGATTGTGCGTTTCACACCGCCCAAATCCTCAACCTTCCATTCACGCAGGTCAAAATCGCTGAGTTCCGTGGGGCTATCCATAAAATACTGAAGGTTCGGTGCCTCAAACAAATATGGGTTACTGGTGGGGCGAAGCTGGGTCGCGACCTTCCAGCTTGGGTCCTCTGGCTTGAAAAGCACATCAATGGTGCGGTCTTCCATACCCTTGGCCCACATAAATGTGGCGGGCATATTCATGTGCGCGTGCGTCAGATCAATCTGGGTATAGGTTCCGTCGGCGCGGTCACCGAACAGGGTATAAGTTACCTTCACGGTGCCGCCGCGGTGCCCCGAAATGTTCCAGCTATAGGGGTCATCACGTGTGACCTTCAGGGGATTGCCCTTCGCGTCGGTCGCGGAAACCGCATAAACATTTTTGGCAAACTCATGGATTGCATAGCGCCCAGGGCTGGAGCGCGACATCCGAACCTCAAGCGGCCCATCGCCAACAGCCGCACCAACATCGCGGTAGGTTACAGTAATTTCTGCCTCATGATGGACAGCGTTTTTAAATGACACCTCATAGGAAATGGGGGCTCCGCCCGTTTCCTGCGCAGGCATGGTCGACGCAGCGGCCACATTAAAAGCCGTACTAGTTATTAGGCCAGTGGTTAGCGCTGCAGCCGCTGTGGATGACACCGCTTTTAACCGCAATGATTGTTTCAAACTGTTTTTCATAAGACGTTTTTTCATAACCCAATTTCCCACCCCGCAAGATCAAAGCGCTATCAATTTCAGCACCCTCATGCAGTGTCATAATTTTGATCAATTTCTATGGAACGTTAATCAAGGAACAGGAACAAGTCCAGCCCGGACACTAGAAATATCCGACCTCGCATAACACAATAAAAGCAAGTTGATTAGGACTTGCTCGCCTTTAAATTTTCATAGGCTAGGCGAACCTGCGTGAAACGTTTTTTGCTATCGGGTTCGAACGCGCATTTGTCCTCACTGCAATGTTTGGCAGCGATTTTATCAAGCGCGGTAATATGCTTGCCCGCTGTTTCCAGATCACCAGTTTTCATCGATGTCAGTGCATACTCAATTCGGGCATCGAGGTTATATTTATTGATTTTGAGCGCTCGTTTGAAGGACTGGATTGCTTCGTCATTTTTGTCCTGCCGCAGTTGGGCAACGCCCTTAACGAAAAAGAGCTGAGAAGCAGCACGACTTAGGCGCGCGAGCGGGATTGGCTGTGCAAAGGCACGGGCCTTTGCGCGCGGCGCAGAAGTGTAGGTATCGTCTTCATCAAATTTATCAGGCGCGAAGGAAAAGTTCCTGCCCTGATTAAATGTGAGGATATTTTCAACGCCTGTACGGCGGCGAACATCACGGTGTTGCTTCACTGCCAGCACATTAAATTTTTGCTCCGCAAGGGCATAATTACCGTCGTTAAAGGCTTTCATCCCGTCATGCAGGGTACCCCGAAGCCGTTCCAACAACCGATCACCTTCGATGATAAATTCTTCAATCGGCTGCTCGTCTGTCGGTAAGGGCTGAATTGTGTCCTGAACTGCTGACGCGCCATTATTTATAGCGGTGTTTTCAGTGGTGTTTTCAGAGATACCCGTAGCTGAGTCATCAAAGGCGGCTTCCGCGTAAACAGGCACAGACACCATAGTCGCTAACACAATGATCAATGCTGTTTTCGCCATGACACACTCCTTATCAACCTTTGATACCGCACTTTACCTGAACACCAAATGTATCAAAAAACAACTATAAGGTAAATGTTATGGATAGATTCAGCCTTGAATTTTAAATAAGTGATTGATTTCATTATATTGATATATTATAACATTATTATGAAATATCTATCCACATTACTATTGATTATCGTCTCAAGCATACATGTAAATGCTTGTATGTATTTTTCCGGTAATTATCTGAAAGTCTTTCAAAGCTTTGACACGATGATTGAAGGCACGGTGACGGCCGTTTACATTAATGGTGGCTTGGTCAGTACATATGCCGCGCAAAGAGAATTGGATAACATATATGATAGTGCCGATGTTTTGCTAAAGATCAGGCCCAGTAAGCTTTATTTTGGAACAAAACAGGACATCTATGAAATCAATTACAAGCATACAAAAACTGATACAATATGTAAGGAAGATCGGTTAGACTTTAACACCAAGTTGTGGGGGTTAGCCACTTCCACAGACGGTAGGTTACTTCATTTGGGATATTTTTCCCGATTAGCAGCTTCTATGCTCAGTGTCATAGCAAGTTATCAAACAAAACTCCTAGAATATAAAAGTAATAACACCGTATCCGACCCTTACGTTACCGCCGTGCAATCAGACATAAAAGATGCTCAAGCAATTCTTGATGGTGATTTTGAAAACCCATACCGTCATTTTATGCGCTCACAGGCTGAATTGAATGAATTTCCCGCCGAACTCTTGAAAATCCGTCATGATTTGATGTTAACACTCAATATCCATGATCAAACAATACTCACTTATGCTGCAATGGTGCATGAACCGATAAATAGTTCCACCCTAAAACAACCACTTCCCCTCTCTTTGCCGCAGAAAGCATCAGGAGAACCAGAGCAATGAGAAAGTATCTGACCTCCCTGCTTATCTTATTGATGACAAACGTAAATGCGGATGCCTGTTCTTATTTTAGGCCGTCTCCTAAAGAAGCGTACGAATATTTATCCATACTTTTCGATGGTGATGTTTGGGCGGTTTACATTGATGACAAACAAATTCCGCTTTCGATTCTTGATGAGTATCAAATGGATTATACCAGAAGCCATGAAATCAAAATCAAGATTAAGCCTACCAAGTTTTATCAGGGACCAAAAAGTAAATTTGTGACGTTGATCAACAAGGTTAGCTTTGAAACCAGTTGCACGAACGAAGTTTATATTCCAACCCAACTCAAAAACTCCACATGGGGTGGAGTTATGGGAAAAGACGGCCGCTACCATACAGGCACCTATGCACGCATAAATGCAAACATAGCCGTTGATATGATTAAGCGCACAAATGAGTATGCAGATATTTTAATGGATTTAAGCCGTTCTTCATCCTCGATCATATCTGACATTGTCGATCTTGAGGTACTGGCTATTGATAGCGTTTTAAAAGCTGAAACCAATATCATAGAAAAAAACTTCAATCGCCGCCAGATTGATTTGGAGATGCTCCCCATTAATATTCTGGAAGTCCGACAAAACCTCATGAATGCACTAAATCTCCCAAACGAAGCCCTTAAAACACAAACTGCTATGACTAGCAAAGACACGCCGACAGATCATCGCATTAGAAGATCGCCTAGATAAAATGAACCCAGACAGAAATAACCCCGACACAATCATGCCGGGGTTATATTTTCTGCTGAAAACAAAAAGCACTTGCTTCTGTCTTTGTGAAATCGCCGCTTAGTCCTTCGGATAATGCATATTCACAGTTTCACGGCTACCCTTCGCGGATACAGTGATTTTCACATCATCAAAGGTTGGCGGTGCCTGAAGGTTTTGATTGCCGCTGTTGCCCCAACCATCAAGCGGTAGGTATCCCTGCATGGTAAACTGCCCATCATTATCGCTGTCGTGCCAAACACTGATCGCATATTCACCCGCTGGCACATCGTAAACATAGGTGTGGTCCCCCGCCTTCAGGCCTTTATAGATACCGCCCGCACCTGCATTCCATTTCTGATAATTTTCGCGTTTTTGAACGGCCACATACATGGGGCCCGCCTTTTCTTGCACACCCTTTAGGGTAACGCTGAGCTTCACGGTGGTTGCATCTCCCCAGGAATTTTTGATGGTTTTTACGCTGGCTGTCGTGCCCTCGGGCACAGATTTTATGGCCTCTATTGTTGGTGTCGAAGGTGTAGCGGGTGCTACTGCGATAGAAACAGCGGCACAGATCGGTAGGGCGATTGTTGTTAACGTTGAAAATAAGGTCATAGTTTTCTCTTTCATCGCTGTGGCCGCTCGGTTGCTTATTTTTATGCGATTGGCCAGTTCATATTCTATTTTTTTAAATAGGTTTGCATTTCAAACCTATTGACATATATAATCAACTAAGTTTGAAATACAAACTAATTTTTAAATAAAGTGAAAAATACCAGAAACGACGGAGGTACCATGAATAAAGAACAGTTATTGAATGATCTGGATTTCGCAGCCTCGCTTGCGAAAGACGGTGCAAACACCCCCTTACTTGGAGGACGTATTGGCCTGATGTGGGGAATTTTATTATCCATCACCTTTATAGCGCAGTGGGCAATCCTATCGGGAACATTACCGATTGACCCGAAGAACCTATTATTCCTGTGGATCGGGTTTGCGCTTGTTGGGAGTGGCGGCAGCCTTATTCTTAACCGCCAAATCGCAGACGTAGACGGCGCACGTTCCACCATCAACCGCGTTGAAAAATATGTTTGGATGATGTTCGCCATGATGATCAATACCATCTTTGTCGGGCTTATTTTAAACATCGCCTTCTTTGACGGCACGCCCATAGTGTTTGGCTTTATGGTGGCTGCGGGGTTCGCGGGCCAGGGCCTTGCGTACGGCCTCGTTGCCATTATCGCAGATATTAAATGGTTAAAACTGGTGTCATTAATGAGTTTCATCATGGCAGCAACCTGCTTTGCGCTTTATAATACAATCCTTGTCTATCTGATCGGCGGGATCGCAAGTCTGATCACGATTGTTGTCCCGTCCCTCTATTGCATGAAGGCAGAACAAACCAATGGCTGAAACAGAGGATAATACATCCTCGATCGAGGATATTGATGATACAATCCATGGCCGCCTGAGGCTTGGGGTTATGGCCTATCTGTCGGTCGTGAACCCTGCGAGCTTCCCTGAATTGATCAGGAAAACAGGCACTACCCACGGCAACCTTTCAACCCACCTGACGAAGCTGGAAGCTGCTGGCTATATTCGTCAGGAAAAGGGGTATAAGGGCAAACGGCCCCAAACGCTCGTGCATATGACCGAGGAAGGCCGGAAAGCCTGGATTCAGTATCTGGAGGCAATGAGGGCGCTTCTGGGTTAAATCGTCTCTGGGCTAAATAATGAAACAGGCTTCAGGGCTTTAAAGATAATATATCAGCGGTGTCCGATTTAGGGCCGCTGATGCAAAAACATTTCACTGTGGGATAAAGCAATTGGAATGTTAATTTATATTACTATTGAAGGGCGCCTTCCGGCAAACCAAAGCCAATATCCTTATAGCGGGAGCATACAAACCGTGAGTGTTCAACGCCGTCGCAGTACTGAGTTACCTCCTTATCGAAACGCGTGCTCGGGATAACAATACCAAGCGCAATCCGGTGCCCTGTTGTTGTGCCATATAGCGGTAGGCTGTAGCACACATAGTCGATCACCAGATCGGCCTTTGAAAAATATATCCAGCGGCTTTCCTCTGCGCAGGGGCCAGCAAACAATGTATCAAAATAAGCTTCCAAAGCGCCCGGAAATTTACGGGTGAAATTCTGGATATGCTCGCTTGAAATGAAGGAAGATCGTTCTGTAACCTCAAGGCCCGTCCCCTTATGGCGCAAATGAAATGTGCCGTCGGGGCGCTGCTCGGTCATGTAAACATAACGCAGGATTTTCTTTAACTCACCGGGATGGAACTGAGAACGGGAGGGAATTTTATCCTGTTCAGCATAAAGCGCACGCCAATAGCTCAGTAATGACTGAAAAACTTCGACCCCATACTCATACCTTGGGTTTCCTTCAAGCTTGGCATCTTTTAAAAATGTAAGTTCAGTCATAAACTTATCTTTGCATTTATAAATTAATCAAGACAACAATAAAGTATACCATAACCAAACACGTAAATTCACTTACCCCAATATCCCCTCAAGAAGATACTTAGCCTTGCGGGTCCAACGCCCCAGGAAAGCAAACATGCCCCGCCGTTCAATCCCGCCGTTTGCCCGAGCCTTAGCCTCGCGCGCGATAATCGCAACGAGGGCTTCTGCGCTCGTTTGTGCCCCGCGTCTGTCCCAATCCACATAACGCGCGTAAACGCACAAAAGCGCGTAAACAAGGCCGCTCAGCGGAACAGCTTTCCCGCGCGCGCGCTTAAATCGTGCATCCTCGCACACATCATCCGTTAACCCCCAGCCCGCATAAAAGGGCATCCCGTACGTAATAACGGGCACGCCGCGCAAAAGGGCCTCAAATCCCGTAAGGCTGGTCATGGTGTGCACGCTATCCACCGCGTCTAGACAATCAATGATATCGGCGTCGGTCACCACCTCATCGACACAAATATCAAGGACTTTATCGGGAACAGCCCCTTCCCTATTGCCGCTAACCACATCCGGATGCGGTTTATAGATAATATACGCGCCCTGTGTTTTATGGTCATTCGCGGCCTTGCCATATGCGGCCTTAATGAGCGCCGCATTTGTATAGACATCGGGCGATCCGAACTTGAGGGAGGCATCGCCCTCCACCTGACCGGGAACAAGAATGATATGCTTACCCCCCGCTTTCGCACGGAAATCAAGAACGCCACGTTCGCCCACATTATATTTGGACAGACGTGTTTCCAGAAGCGCATTCGTAAGCCCGCGCCCACGCAGCAACTCCCGCTCGGAAAAGTCATGCGCAGACAGGAACTGTTCCAGATCGCTGGCGGCGCTACCGTCATAATAAATCCCCGCGCGGTCGAGCACCAGTGATGAGGGCCGCCTCAGGTCGCTACCGAGCCCGACAGAGCGTAAAAACCCGTCTTCCATACGCCAAACGGGGACAGTTTCAGGAATACCCGCCGCCTCAGCATCATGCTTTCGCCCCCACAGCACAACCGTATCACCCGGCTTGAACGCAAATTCCTTAAGGGCCGAGGGGCCAATGAATTTAACTGAGCGAACCCCAGCGCCCAAAAACTTCGGGATAAATCCCCGCTTCCACAGCGAAAATCCAACCGCAAGCACACGCTTTGCTTGCGGGCGGGCGACCGCTTTCTCTGCGATCAGATGATCAAGGATATCCTCCACCTCAACCCGCTTGCCAGTAAACGGGTCCACATAACGCGCATATTTAATGAAGGCCGCAGCGACCAGCTCCTCAAGGGTGATTTTGCGCTTACGGCGCAGGCACAGGATTTTATCCTTCGTCAGCCCCCACCCCGCATAAAAAGGCATCCCGAAACAGGTAATAGGCTTACCCGCAACGAGGCCCTCCAACCCCATCTGGGATGTGACCACATAGACATGATCAACCGCCTGCATCAAAGCCTGCGGGTTGCAATCATCCCCGACAAACAAAATCCGTTCATTGGATTTAAACGCCTTATCACGCGGGTTCAAATGCCCCTTTTTCTTGCCCAAAATCACATCTGGGTGGGTTTTGATAAGTATCAGGCTATCAGGGTGGTCCTCAAGCGCTGCATCCAGCATTTTCTGAAAGCTACCTGCGTCCGCAAGGCCAAGCTCGATTGATTTATCGCCGAAAGTTTGATCAACCACGAGCACCTTGGACCGGGCATCAGCATTGAGCGTTGCCTTTAGCGCGCTTGGCAGGTCAAAACCCGCATGATTATATTTGCTGATCCGATATTTACGGAGGCTTTCAATGATAAAATGCGCCCGCGATTTCAATTCCGGTGTCATCCAGCCACCGCGCGACAACATGGCCTCAATATCACTGGGGCCTGTGGCGTCATAATATATACCGCGCCGATCCCCGACCATCGACATACGCCGTGCGTCGATCACAGGATGGTTCATGTACCCCAGAAACCCATCCTCCAGATGCAGGTATGGGAGTTTATTCTCGCTCGCGAACTCACGGGCCTTCAGGGTATTTTCCTTCATACCCCAACCAACAATCAGGTCATCATTGCCAGCACCCTTGAAGCCAAGGCGAACAGGCATACCAAGGAATGCCTCTATCCCGTTCCCCTTTAAAATACCGTTTGATACTGTGCGTGCTGTCCGCGTCATACTGCTGCCTGAAAGCCATAATTTTCAACCACACGCTTGTTTGAAGTATCAAGCCTGTGCGGATACGACCGTAACTATAACGAAATGAGTTATCCCTTGCTACGGGTTTTCACAAACCCAATAAAAAACCCCGGCAAAACCGGGGTTCTGATATACTACCATCATGTCCGATGGTTTATTCAGGCTACTAACGCACGTTTTTGACTGCGACGAAGCGCAAACCCTGATATTGCAAAACCAAAAATCATCATCAACCATGTGGCGGGTTCTGGGACTGCGGAAGGCGTAGACAATGTTACGTTGGAAAAGCTGGCTCCCCCCTGCGATGTAGCCAAGGTTCCTGAACCCTGCCTTGGCTCTTGATCTACAAAACGAGTAAGCTGGCCTAAATCTGTACCTGAGAGAGAGGTGATTGGCTGTTCAAACGCCAAAACAATCAATATAAAATCTAATTCTGGCACGCTAAGATTTTCAAAAGCCAGTATGTTTAATTGATCAGTATCGAAACGGCCAGTCGAATTTCGATCAATTATATCGAACACATTGTTCTGTGAAGCATTACCTGAATACGAAGCAGACAAAGCCCCAATATTTAGTGAAAAACTAGTATATTCATACCTTGCAACAGCATCGCCGAAACTATCAATAGAAGATGAGGTTGCTGATCCAATAATATCAATTGTAATTTCACCGTCAAATCGCCCAGTTAAACTAGAAAACCCTGCAGCCTGCGCTAACCCCGCAGTCTGGAATGTGATATCCCCTTCAAAAGTAAATGTTTGAGCTTGTGCATTTACCATCCTTCCAAACAAAAGTACTGCAAACAAGGTTAGGATTAGCTTTTTCAATGGTATTCCCAATCATTTTTACTAAGCGTTAATATACATACCTAAAAATTAAGGCTTATTTAGCAGCTAACAAATTGGGCATGAAGTGTCAACTTATGCAAAACTACAGAAAGAACTTCTAATGGAGAGGGGGTACCATATTGTACAGATCAAGATCATACATCAAACTCCAAGGTTTCGCCTGCGAATGTACCCTGCAAGGGATAAAATAGCGCTTAATAAAGCAGCAAAAGAATTTTGCACGGTTTTCTAATCGAACTAACTCTATACAAATCACCAAGACAGGTACTTATGTAATTCAACCGAGTGTAATTGTCCTTTTAATGAACAAAAATAGCTCGCACTGCTTCCAAATCCTCTGGCGTATCGACGCCTGCGGGTGGGGCCTTGGATAGGCACTCAATCATAATCGTCATACTGTTATGAAGCGCCCGAAGTTGCTCCAGACTTTCAAGCGTTTCCATCGGTGCGGGCGGCAAACCGGCCAGTGTTCTCAGCGCCTTTACGCGGTAGGCATAAATACCGATATGGCGAAAATATGGGGTATTGTTGCCAAGCTTTGCAGTTCCATCGCGGTCATAGGGGATTGGTGCCCTCGAAAAATAAAGCGCCTTACCAGATTTATCCATCACGGCCTTCACCGCATTGGGGTTATTGACCTCGGCCATATCCGCAATCGGGCATGCGGCGGTTGCCATATGGGCGCTTGGGTGGCGGTCCAAACATTCGCCAACCTGTTTGATCAAGGTGGGGGGAATTAGGGGCTCATCCCCTTGCACATTGATGATAATCTCATCATCCGTCCATTGCATAGCATCCGCAACTTCGGCAATCCGGTCAGTGCCTGAGACATGATCGGCGCGCGTCATCACCGCGTTACCGCCCATAGCCTTCACCGCATCCATAATCCGCGTATCATCCGCCGCCACATAGACGTCATCCGGGCGCTCGAATGCCTTCACTGCCTGTTCCCAAACCCGCACAATCATCGGTTTACCCGCAATATCCGCGAGCGGCTTGCCGGGCAAACGTGTGGACGCATAACGGGACGGAATGACAATTTTCATGGATTAATGCTCTTTGATAAAAAGTGTTAAGCCTAAAAGGTTAAGGACAAAGGGATTTACCGATCCATAAACTCGATCAACCGATGCCCTGCAAGACCCGCAATATGCTCGCAGGCTTCGCGCACGGCGCCCTTTCCGCCCTCTTTCAGAGTTACAAAATTGGCTACGGCCTTCACCTCGGCCACCCCGTTTTGGGGCGCGATCGCATAGCCCGAATATTTCATCACTCCAAGGTCAATCAGATCATCGCCCATAAACGCAACCTCCGACCGGTCAATCCGGTGGCTTTGGCAAATATCCTTCAAGGCCTCAACCTTATTCGCGCATTTAAGCCATACCTCGGTAATCCCGAGGTCGGACAGGCGTTTCTCAAGCGGTTTGCTCTCGCGCCCGGAAATAACCGCAAGCTGCACCCCTGATTTTCCAAGCAGTTTAAGCCCAAGCCCATCCTGAACATTGAAGGCTTTTAACTCTTCACCCAAATCCGTATAGAAAATTGTACCGTCGGTTAAAACACCGTCCACATCCATCACAAACAGGCTGATTTTTCGGGGGGCTGGCATTGCGAATTCCTTATTCTTTAAACCTATTTTGGGGCAAAAACCTTAATCAATATCCAGTTTCGGCATGGATTTCACCAGATCATCAATCGCCTTCATTTGACTAAGGTATCCCTCCAACTGATCAAGCGGCAACGCACACGGGCCGTCGCATTTCGCTTCCTCAGGGTTCGGGTGTGCTTCGATAAACAGCCCTGCGATCCCAAGCGCCATACCGGAACGCGCGAGCTCTGCCGCCTGTGCGCGCCTGCCACCTGCGCTATCCGCACGCCCACCCGGACGCTGAAGTGCGTGGGTCGCATCAAAAACAACCGGGGCCAAGGATTTCATATCATCCATACCAAGCATATCAACAATCAGGTTATTATAGCCATAACAGCTTCCGCGTTCGCAGAGCATGATGTTTTCATTGCCGCACTCAAGGAACTTGCGGATAATATGCGCCATTTCAAACGGGGCTAAAAACTGGGGTTTTTTGATATTGATAATCGCGTCTGTTTTCGCCATCGCGGTCACGAGATCGGTCTGCCGCGCGAGGAAGGCCGGAAGCTGGATAACATCCGCAACCTCCGCCACAGGCGCTGCCTGATGGGGCTCGTGAACATCGGTGATCACCGGCACCCCGTATTTGGATTTGATATCGCTTAATATCGCAAGGCCCTTTTCCATCCCCGGCCCGCGAAACGAATGAATGGAAGACCTGTTTGCCTTATCAAAGGACGCCTTGAACACATAGGGAATGTTTAGTTTGTCGGTCACAGCCTTATAGTGCGCCGCGATTTCAAGCGCCAGTTCGTGACTTTCAAGCACATTCATACCGCCAAACAAAACAAATGGTTTATCGTTGGCGGCCACAACATCCGGCGCAATAGAGATAGTTTGGCGGTTCACAAGATCACTCATCGACGATAGATTTCCCTGAATTTTATTCGGTATTTATGGTTTTGTTCTTTGTTCACATGCATGGTCAAAAGTCTGCATTTTTTTATAGGATCAACAGCGCGCTATTTTATGCCAATTTCATTGACGATAGTGCCCATGCGCCTGATCCAATATTATATAACAAGGTTTTGGGGGCGAAAATCAACACCCTATTTGCAGTGCGCGACATTATCTTACTCAAGTTTCATAAGAAAGGTCTGTTATCATTTGGATCGCTTGCGCTTGGCCCTTCACTGCCACGCCGAACATCAGTCCAGTATCCTTGAAATTATATGTTTTGAGGGAAATATCCTTGTCGCCCAGCGGCGTGGTTCCTTTCAAGGCCCCACCACCCTGCGTCAGGGCGATTTCAAGGCCGTGCAAATACGGTAATAGCTTGCCGTCTTCCAGTTTCACCAGGGCTTCCGCAAAAGTCCAATATTTGAAAAACGCGTCTGTCGCCTCCGCCCCCGACAGGCCGTTTAAAACAGCGCGGTTTTTTGGGTGGAAATGCCGATCGGAAATTCGCCGCCAGTTAACGGTGCGGTTTCTGTTATCAAGGTCTATCCCAATAGGGGCGTCCCCAACCGCCACCGCGACATAAGCGGTTTCACCCACATTCGTATGACTGACAGAGAAATATGGTTGCCCCACATCTTGGTCAAACGCACCCGTTTCCGGTTCCCTATTCAGGATCACACGACCAGCCCCCTCCTGCATCAAGGGAACATCACGCGGGTCTATGCCTAATTTTTGACCAAGCATGGACCGAAGCGTTAACCGCCCGGTCACAAAGGCCGCCCTGTTGTCCGCGTGCATGGTGTTCAGGCGTTCAATTTCAAATGGCGCAAGCGGACTATCGCCGCTGAGGGCAACTTGGGCACACTCAGGGTTTGCTTTTTTGACAGTAATTGAAATCAAAACCAACCCTTTGTCATTTGAGCAACTCTTGTCATTTGGCGTGATATGAAATGCTGGTCATAGCATATGCGACCTGATCAGCATAATAGGGGCCAAGCCTTTGCTCAACCCCCAAACACAGTATCGATGACCATAAAGCCCCAATCAGAACGCAGATTTAGAAAACAATATTAATGCTGGCGAGGTCTGCCGTTGTAAGGCCCTCGAGGAAGATGCTGTCGCCCGTGCCTGTGTCTATGAGCAACCCTGCGACACCGCCCTGTGTGGTGTTGGATGCCGCCGATTGCACGCTCGCGAGGTCGGTGAAATCGGTTTCTGTGCCATTCAGGTCAAGCGTGTCCTCTGCGGTATTAAAATCAGTGATCGTGTCGTTACCGTTGCCGTCAAAGAAGGCGAAGGTATCTGCCCCCGAACCACCCGTGAACAGATCATCATCACCGCCGCCATAAATGGTGTCATTACCAGCACCGCCGTCAACGGTGTCAACCGCACCGCCAGAAAACAGTTCGTCATCGCCGTCGCCGCCATTCACAAGGTCACGCCCGCCGGAGGAGAAGATGGTATCATTACCGTCGCCGCCATTGATCACATCATTGAAGCCAGTGTCTGTTCCGTCACCGCGCCCGCCATAGAAGGTATCATCACCGTCACCGCCATTGAGCGTATCATCGCCCAAACCGCCACCGATGGTGTCATTGCCAGACGCCCCGATCACCAGATCAGCACCTGAGCCAGCATAAAGGGTGTTGGCTTCGGTTCCCGTGGTTACGGCTTCACCGTCATCATAACTGCCATCACCTGAGGTATCATCAAAACCACCACCAAGGAGGGTGTCATCGCCGTCACCGCCGAAGATTGTATCCCGGTCATCAAGGCCAGTGTCACCAACGCCGAGCCCGCTCAGGCTCGTGCTGGATGCACCGTCACCAACAAGAAGATCATTACCGCCACCACCGCCGAGCGTATCCCGGCCCTCGCCGCCCACAAATACGTCATCACCCATATCGCCCGCGCCCGCGAATATTTGATCATCACCTATATTACCGAGAGCTATATCGTTATCCAGGCCGCCTGAGATGAAGTCATTACCATCTCCCCCAGCTAATGTATCATGGCCGTTATCTCCTCGGAGCGTATCATTCCCAGCAAGTCCATCAAGACTATCATCACCATCTCCGCCGGTCAAAAAGTCGCCGACATTGCCACCGATAACTTCATCATCGCCGTTACTACCCCCTAAGGAATTAAACCTCGATGTTGCACCAACAAGTGTGTCACCAAATGGAGAACCGATAACAAGTTCAACACTCTCAAACGTATCACCTTCAGCATTTCCACCTGAAGATATGCCTGATTGCAGATTAACATTTATTGCTTCATTTGATCCAAGATAAGATATTAAGTCACTCCCTGAACCACCATCATAAGTATCTGCACCGTCACTGGATAGAAAAGTGTCATTCCCCGCGCCACCATTTATTATATCGTCGCCGTCTCCCCCATCAATAGCGTCATTGCCCGAGCCTCCTATGAGGGTATCATTACCATTCCCACCTCTTAACGTATCACTACCATCACCACCCGAAATACTATCTGCCCCTTGTTCACCCTCTAGGCTATCTCTCCCACTACCTCCGTCAATCGTGTCATCGTCCATACCGCCAAACACAATATCATCATTACTTCCTGCAAATATAAAATCTGCACCGCCTAGTCCCTCAATAGCATCTTCACCGTCGTCACCAAACAGCCTATCAGCATCATTCGAGCCTATTAAAGTGTCATTACCATCGAAACCTTCAAGCTGGCCATTGAACGAGAAAAGTCGATCGTCACCATCTGTGCCATTTTGATTAGTATCCTCAAGAGGGCGCAAAACAATAAATGCTGAGGCCTGAGAACGTGCTATAATAATATCACGCCCTGCTAATCCACGGAATGTGATTGTACTCAAAACTATGGAACTCGTACTCACTGCAGGGAGTATCTCAAGTATTAGATCATCCCCATCTTCACGCAAAACAACCCTGTCACTGCTATGCGCATTTAGGCTGTTAAACTGAAGCACATCTTCTGTTGAAAAATCCTCAATGACGACATTACGGAAGAAGCGGCTAATAATTTGATCAGCTCCAGTTCCAAGTGTAATATTTTTTTGCTGATCAGTTGAAAATCCACTGCCAAAAACAGTATCTACGAAGATAACATCATCACCAGAGCCTGCATTAATCGTATCTCTTCCTGCTCCCGCATCTATAGTATCATTACCTGACCCAGCGTTAATTATATCACTGTCATCTGTCCCCAGAATTTCATCGTCACCATTCGTACCATTAATAGTTGCCATACTTTCAGCCCCAATTCTTATTTGTTATCGTTAGAATATTGGTTTTTAAAATACTATATTGATGCTCGATAGGTCGTCTGTTGTGAGGCCCTGTAGGAAAATGCTGTCGCCGTCACCTGTGATAATGAGCAATCCGGCCACACCGCCTTGTGTCGCGTTGGATGCCGCAGCCGCGACGCTTGCAAGGTCCGTAAAGTCGGTTGAGGTACCTTCCAGGTCAAGGGTGTCTTCTCTGAGATCAAAATCAGTGACCGTGTCATTACCGTTTCCACCAAAGAAGGCAAAAGTGTCGGCGTCCGCACCGCCCGTGAACAGATCATCACCGCCGCCGCCATAGATGGTGTCATTGCCAGCACCGCCGTCAACCGTATCAACCGCACCGCCAGAAAACAGTAAATCGTCGCCCGCACCACCGTTCACGCTATCGCGGCCACCCGATGCAAATACGATATCATCACCGTCGCCTGCGTTGATCACATCATTAAATCCATCATCAGGGACATCACCTTTACCACCGTAGAAGGTATCATTGCCCGCACCGCCATTTAGCGTATCATCGCCCGTACCACCGCCAATGGTGTCATTACCAGACGCCCCGATCACAAGATCAGCGCCCGTGCCCGCATATAGTGTATTTGCCGCCGTACCGGACATAACCTCTTCACCTGGGTCATAATAGCCATTATCGGTAATATCTGCGAAACCACCACCAAGAAGCGTATCATCGCCTGCACCGCCGTATATCGTATCCCGGTAATCAAGGAATACACTACCAGCGTCTATTCCATTTAGAAGGTCCGACCGCGCGCTATCGTGAACACCATCACCGACGAGCAGATCATTACCGCCGCCGCCGCCAAGTGTATCATTCCCTTCGCCGCCGATGAATACGTCATTACCCATGTCACCCGGGCCTGCAAAAACAGCGTCGTTACCTGTACCTGCGGTCACGGTATCATCACCCGTACCACCAGAGACGAAATCGTTACCCGTTCCTGCATCAATCCTGTCATCACCCGCGCCTCCGCGCACCGTATCAACACCGTCACCGCCCGCAAGACTATCATTTCCGTCGCCGCCATTAACGGTATCATTCCCGCCACCGCCATCAAGCGTATCGTCAGCGTCGGTCCCGGAAACGGGATCGCTGGTAGAGGAAGGCCGATTGACTACCCCCGGGTTAGAACCGGGCTCAGGCTGGGTTTGCCCGACAAAAATAAAGTTGGCAGAGTTAAGGTCGTTCAACGTGATATTTTCAATGGTGATCGAGCTTGCGATACCGGTATCAATGATAACATTACCACCCTCTTCACGTGCATTCGCAAGAATATCGGCCATACTTCTGAATTCAATAGATAGGGCAGAAACATCCAGAATATCGTTCGACGCGAAATCAGTGATTGTATCGTTACCATGATCATCAGCAAACTCGAACAAATCCTCATCGTCACCACCAGAGAGGATATCATCCCCTGTGCCACCATTCAGGATATCTTCGCCGATACCACCGTCTAAGCTATCGTCACCGGCTCCGCCAGTGAGGGTATCATTACCCGCCATAGCGGTTAACCTGTTCGCAACCTGATTGCCAATCAGATTATCGTCACCAAGTGCGCCCGTTGCATTCTCGATCACCGTGTCATCGGTGATAAAAACAGTAAATTGCTCAGTAGTGCCGGAAGAATATGTAATTGTGGTCCCAACATCACTCCATGTGCCAGGAGTAAGATTAAGTGTAACCCCTCTGTCGCCAGTAACAGACAGGGTATCATCCCCGCCATAATCCCAAATCGTGAGATAATGCCGTTCTGACTGGTCAAAGTTATAGGTTTCGTCACCCGCAGTTGTTACGGTATCAACACCGTACAGATATTGCAGCGCCTTGATATCAAGCGACATGAAGGTTTGCGGGGCCAGATCAGCAGTACCAAAATGCGTGGATGACGGTGTGTAACTTAGAACCGTATATTCATGGCTATCCAGATTGTTTGGTAAAGTAAGTCCTGAGCCCCTGGCGTCAAACGGATGCTTTAATCCAAGCGCGTGCCCAAGTTCATGCAAGAGGACAAAATCAAAATTATAGGCGTCTTCTGCTAAACTACCGTCAACAAGCCAGATATCGCTTATGCGGGCATCATTGCTATCTGAGATCGGAACATAAGCAAAAGCGAGCGCATGATGGCCGTCTGTCGTCCATGCAGCCCGAATGGTTCCAGCATTTGCACCTGTATCTGCCACTTCTGTAAAGGATGCATTTGTAAATTCTGCAACCGAGGCTAAGGCACCGCGGAACAGATCCTTCGCACTATCTGACAAAGCCTGAAAGCCCTGATAGGGTTCGCTATCAAGCGGATAGGTAACGGGAGAGAATTCACTGTCTGCGCCCGGGAAACTGAATGAAATATCCACGGTTCCCGTTTCATCAGCCACATAGCCATAACCGTAAAGCAATGAATCAATTTCATGGACACCGCTAAAGCCGATAAACTCGATTGGATCTTCCGATGTAATGGTACTGCCGTCTTCTATTTCAGCGACACTTAGCGTGAAATCGCCAGACGTTCCATTAAACCCGATAGCGTCAAAGCTATAGGTGCCGCTCTCGCTAGGCGTGAATACAAATTGTGTCTGCCCATCATGCGACCTGGGGTTAAAATAGATGGTGTTACCTTCACTATCGGTAAAATTTCTGAAGACCGGCAAAAAGGCGTCATCAGGGTCAGCAGTACTGGCCTCAAGCGTAAAGGTATAGCTAACTCCCGCTACAAGGTCGACCGTGTAGTTATCTGTGTCACCAGCAAAATCAATGGTGCCATTAACGCTTCCATCAACTGCGACCGTTCCGCCGTCAATGGTTTCAGACAGGGCTTCCACCAACAGATCGAAAGTCCCGACATTGTTACCAAACTTACTACCGACATCAAAGGATACAGTGCCCGAAGTCTCCGCTGTGAACACATATTCAACTGTATTATCATCGTCAAATTGCCCGAAAGACTGAGTGACGATCCGGTCATCATTTTCGTCACGGAATTGATAAATCCGCGTTTCGACTGTATCGCTTGTTGTTAGGGTAACCCTATAGCTAACACCGGCCTCAACCTCAAACTGGTAGCGATCTTCATCGCCTTCAAAGTCAAGCTCACCGCTTTCACTTTGCCCAAGTGTCAAGGTGCCCCCTGTGCTATTTTCATCCACGACATCAGCGATAACCGTGAACGTACCCCCATCACTGCCGAACTGACTTACATCAAAGAAAATCGATCCGGTCTCTTCTGCATAAATCAAAATCTCACGCGTATCGTCATCAGAATAGTCAGAAATTGTCCGACGGGTGACATAATTGCCATCACTGTCTATAACAGATCCTATTATTGGGTTCGTAAAATCGTCGCTTTGAACGATAACCCTGTATACCTGACCTCCTATTACTGATAATTCATAGGTATCGCTGTCTGAGGCAAAGTCCAATTCCCCTTCCACAGCTTGTCCAAGCGTTAAAATCCCACCGTCTATTGTGTCTTGAAGTTCGTCAACTACGATATCGAAGGTCCCGGCATCAATAGAGTTTGATGCCGCAACCTCAAGCGTATATTCCCCAGATGTTTCCGCAGTAAACTGTAGCTCGAGCCTACCATCATTGTTGTTCGAATTAATAAAGGTAGGCGAAATACGTTCACCATTTTCATCAACAAGCGAGACCAAGTTAAAGTCAGAGATTTCATCGCTTGTCAGCAATATGCTATAGCTAGACCCCTCTGTGACAGTGAAGCGATAGCTATCATGGTCGGTGACAAAGTCAAAAGACCCTTCTTCAGATTGACCAAGCGTTAAAACGCCGCCAGTGTTGGCTTCAGGAACTGTTTCAACGGATACTGAGAAATCGCCGCCTACAACGTTATCTTGCCCTACAATCGAAAAGCTGATTGTTCCCGTTTGCTCGGGCGCGATAATTATTGAAGTATTCCCATCTGAGCTATCAAAAATGCTATGAATAACGCCGCCGTCAGCGTCAATAACATTACTGATGTAAGGGGCTCTCGCTAAATCACTATTGAGGGTAATACGATATACAACACCAGCTTCGACATCGAGGGTAAACTCATCCTCG